>NZ_JAPSMD010000150.1 GCF_027856955.1 Falsiroseomonas oryzae
CGCCGCCGAGCAGGCTGTCGTTGCCGCCGCCGCCATCCAGCGTGTCGCCATCCGCGCCGCCATCCAGGATGTCGGCCTCCGTGCCGCCGAGCAGGCGGTCGTTGCCGGTGCCGCCGGACAGGCTGTCGGCCTGGCTCCCGCCATCGAGCGTGTCGGCCTCCGTGCCGCCATCCAGCGTGTCGGTCCCGACGCTGCCCATCAGGCTGTCGTTGCCGGCGCCGCCGCGCAGGCTGTCGTTGTCGGCACCGCCATCCAGCGTGTCGTCGCCCGCCTCGCCGTCCAGCGTGTCGTTGCCGCTGCCGCCGGCCAGGCTGTCGGTGCCGTCCAGCGCGCCGGGCAGGGTGGCGTCGCTGAAGCCGCGCAGGCTGTCGTTGCCGGCCTCGCCCAGAAGCGCGTCGTTGCCGCTGCCGCCGGCCATGGTGTCGTTGCCGCTGCCGCCGAGCATGTCGTCGAAATCGGCGCCGCCGATCATCAGGTCGTCGCCGTCGTCGCCGAACAGGGTGTCGAAATGCGGCGTGATGGGATCGACGCCGGCGTCGAAGCTGTCGCCGTAGAGCGTGTCGGCGCCGTCGCCGCCGCGCAGCACGTCCGGGGCGCCGCCGCCGTCGAGCAGATCGTTCTCCGTCCCGCCTTCCAGCGAGTCGGAACCGGCGTCGCCGTAGAGCGAGTCGGCGCCCTGGCCGCCGAACAGCGAATCGCCATCCACGATGGAGAGCGGGCTGCCGGCGGCGAAGCCGCGCAGCACGTCGTTGCCGATCCCGCCCTGCAGCGTGTCGCGGCCGTCGCCGCCCATCATGCTGTCGTCGCCGTTGCCGCCGTCCAGGCTGTCGTTGTCGGCGCCGCCATCCAGCGTGTCGGCGCCGGCCTCGCCGAGCAGGGTGTCGTTGCCGGTGCCGCCGGTGATGCTGTCGTTGCCGTCCACGGCGCCGGGCAGGGTGAAGTCGCTGAAGCCGCGCAGGCTGTCGTTGCCGTCGATGCCGTTGATGCTGTCGTTGCCGCTGCCGCCGAAGACGCTGTCGTTGCCGCTGCCGCCATCCATCTGGTCGATGTCGGGGCCGCCCTCGATGCTGTCGTCGCCGCCCTGGCCGAACAGGATGTCGAAGTTGGCCTCGCCGGGGTTGGGACCGGAATCGAAGTTGTCGCCGAAGATCGTGTCGTTGCCCTCGCCGCCGAGGATGCTGTCGAAGTCGGCTTCGCCGTAGAGGATGTCGTTGCCCTGTCCGCCATCCAGCGTGTCGACGCCGCCGGCGCCGCGGATGCTGTCGTTCCCGCCGCCGCCCTGCATATGGTTGCCGGCGGTGTTGCCGGTGAGCGTGTCGTTGCCGAGGCCGGCGACGATGGCCTCCAGCTCGGTGAAGCTCTCGCCGGTGAAGTTCGTCGCGCCGGTCTGGAGGTTCACGGCGTAGTCGCCTGCGAAGGCGGTGGTGTCGATGGTGTCGGCGCCGGTGCCGCCGATGATGGTCTCGGGGTTGCCGAAGACGGCGAAGATCAGGTCGTCGCCGATGCCGCCATCGGCGGCGTCGCCGAAGCCGCCGCCGGCGTTCAGCGTGTCGTTGCCGTCGCCGCCGACCAGGGAATCGGCGCCCGTGCCGCCGTTCAGGCTGTCGTTGCCGTGCCCGCCAGCCAGCGTGTCTTGGTCCTCGCCGCCGTCCAGCGTGTCGTTGTCGATGCCGCCGAGCAGGCTGTCGTTGCCGGTCCCGCCGGATATCGTGTCATTGCCGGCCTCGCCGTCCAGCGTGTCGTTGCCGCCGGCGCCGGAGAGGCTGTCGTTCTCGGTGCCGCCCTGCACGAATTCGGCCTGGGCGCCGCCGGTGAAGGTGTCCGCGCCGGCCTCGAGCTGGATCGAATGGGCATAGCCGTCCGTCGCCCAGTCCCCGATGGTCACGCGGTCGTTGCCGCCGCCGGTGCGGACGTCGAAGAAGTAGTAGATCCCGAAGCCGGGCAGGTAGGCCTTGATGCCGGCAAAGTCGTAGATGTCGTCGCCGGCCGTGCCGCGGAAGACGGTGAGGAAGGTGTCGAGTTCCTCCACCGAGACGAAGGGCAGCGTGGTGCCCAGCTGGAGGTCGCCCTCGATCAGGTCTGCGCGGTCGTAGTCGCCGGGGGTCGTATCGGTGCCGGGGCCGCCGTTCACCACATAGCCGGTGAGGTTGGCGATGCCGTTCAGGTCGAAGCCGTCGTCGCCGTCTTCCCCGTAGAGGCTGTCCACCCCGCCGCCGCCGATGATGGCGTCGTTGCCGGACCAGCCGAGGATGGTGTCGTTGCCGGTGCTGCCGCGCAGCGTGTCGTCGCCCTCCCAGCCATCCATCGAGTCGTTGCCGCCGCCGCCCGCCAGGCTGTCATTTCCGGTGCCGCCGAACAGCGAATCGTTGCCCGCGCCGCCGTCGAGGTCGTCGGCGTCGACGCCGCCGTCGAGGTTGTCGTTGTCGGCCTCGCCGCGCAGCGTGTCGTTGCCGGCGCCGCCGTTCAGCGTGTCGTTCGCGCCGGCGCCGGTGAGGCTGTCCGCGCCACCATTGGAGACCAGGCGGTTGGCGGCGGCGTTGCCGAGGAGCGTGTCGGCGCCGCTGCCGGAGATGGCGGCTTCGAGGTTGACGAAGGACTCGGTGAAATTGGTCGTGCCGGTGAGCAGGTCGATGCGGTAGTTGCCGCCGAAGAAGCTGGCATCCACGGTGTCCGCGCCGGTGCCGCCGTCGATCGAATCGAAGCCGTCGGAGGAGAAGATGAAGTCGTCGCCGCCGCCGCCGAGCATCGTGTCGCCGCCGTCGTCGCCGTCCAGCGTATCGTTGCCCTCGCCGCCGTCGAGCAGGTCGTTGGCGAAGTCGCCGCCGCGCAGGCTGTCGTTGCCGAAGCCGCCATCCAGCCGGTCCGCCCCGGCCTCGCCGTTCAGCGTATCGTTGCCGGTGTTGCCGACCAGGCTGTCGGCACCCTGGCCGCCGAGCAGGCTGTCGTTGTCGGCGCCGCCGTCCAGCGTGTCCTCGTCCACCGGGTCGAGCGGGCCGCCGCCGCTCAGCGTGTCGTTGCCCGCCTCGCCGAACAGCCGGTCGTTGCCGTCGCCGCCGACCAGGCTGTCGGCATCGTTGCCGCCGTTCAACGTGTCGTTGCCGGTCTCGCCGTTCAGCGTGTCGTTGCCGGCCTCGCCGAGGACGGTATCGCCGCCGCCGCCGCTGCGGATGTGGTTCGCGGCGGCGTTGCCGGTGAGCGTGTCGTTGCCGTTGCCGGTGAGCAGGCCTTCAAGCTCGGTGTAGCTCTCGCCGAAGAAGTTGCTGGCGCCTGTCGTCAGGTTCACCAGGTAGTCGAAGTTGTAGAAGGTGGCGTCCATCGTGTCGGCGCCGGTGCCGCCGACGATCACATCCGTGCCGTTCGAGGAGAAGATGTAGTCGTTGCCGCCGCCGCCGAGCAGGGTGTCGGGGCCATCGTCGCCATCCAGCGTGTCGGCGCCCTCGCCGCCGAAGAGGCTGTCGCCGTCCCCGCTGCCGCCGATCAGGCTGTCGCTGTCGTTGCCGCCGTCGAGCGTGTCCGGACCGTTGCCGCCGTTGAGCGTGTCGGCGCCGTCGCCGCCGAGCAGGCTGTCGGCGCCGTCGCCGCCGGCCAGGCTGTCGGCCGCGCCGAAGCCTTCCAGCGTATCGTTCTCGGTGCCGCCATCCATGTGGTCGAAGCTGGCGCCGCCGATCAGCCGGTCCGCGCCGCCCTCGCCGAGGATCTTGTTGAAGAACTGGTCGGGCGGGTTCTGGAACTGCAGGATCGTCAGGTCGACATCGCCCGTGTAGACCGTGTCGGCGCCGGCGCCGGCGCTGAGCAGGCGGATCTCGGCGGGTAGGCCGAAGGTCGGCGAGACACGGCCGAAGGGGCGGAAATCGTAGAAGTCGTTGCCGGCGGTGCCGAGGAAATGCGTCAGGAAGGTGTCCAGCACCTCGATGTTGATGAAGGGCAGGGTCGTGCCGAGCTGCACCGCGCCGCCGTTGTTGAACTGCCGCAGATCCACGCTGTCGGTGCCGCTGCCGCCATCGAAGACCGAGCCCGAGAGGTCGCCGGCTGCGTTCAGGTCGAAGCCGTCGTTGTCGAAGTCGCCGTTCAGCGTGTCGTTGCCGGTGGTGTAGACCAGCAGGTCGTTGCCGGTGCCGCCGAGCAGGCTGTCGGCGCCGATGCCGCCGCTCAGCGTGTCGTTTCCGGAGGAGCCGAGCAGCGTGTCGTTGCCGCCGCCGCCGTCGATCAGGTCGTTGCCGAAGTCGCCCTGGATGCTGTCGGCGAAGTCGCCGGGTGTCCCGCTGACGCCCGCCGAGATCCCCGCGATGGTGACGGGCGTGATGGTGTCGTTGTTGATGGTGCCTGCGATGATGGCCATGACCCGCCGATCCGCTCCGCTTCGGCGCGCAGGCTAGGCGCTTCGGAACGAACCGTCAGCAGACCATTAACGGATTCGTCGAAAATTCGACGCGGCCCGCACAACCTCTGCGTGAGACTGTCTGGGATGCTGCTGCCGGACGTCGCGGCAGGGCCGGCCCTACACGGCCCAGATGTCCGCGGCGGTCAGGTCCGGCGCGCCGGTGAGCTGCGCGACCAGCTGGCGGGCGGCGGCGCCGCTGCCGTCGGGGTCGAACCATAAGCGGCCGCTGTCGGTCTCGTAGGTCACGCGCTGCGCCGCGGTGACGGCCCAGCCGGAAGGATGGGCGCGGAAGGCCGCGGCATCGAGCGCGCCGGTGGGCAGGCCGCTGCCGTGCAGCAGGATGCGGTCGCCCTCGGCCCGGTCGAAGTCGCGGATGCGGTCGGCGGCGTCGTGCGGGTCGACGAGGCTGAAGCGGAAGCTGTCCGCGCCCTCGCCGCCGGTCAGCACGTCGGGTCCGTCGTTGCCGTCCAGAAGGTCGTTCCCGGCGCCGCCGAGCAGGCGGTCCGCGCCGCTTCCGCCGGACAGCGTATCCGCGCCCTCCTCGCCCATGAGCAGGTCGTCGCCGTTCTGGCCGTACAGGCCGTCCGCGCCGGCGCGGCCGAGCAGCCGGTCGTTGCCGATGTTGCCGATGATGGCGTTGTCGCCGGCATTGCCGGTGCCGGTCACGGCGTCGTTCGTGACGAGATTGAGCTGTTCGATCCCGGGGGCCAGGCGGATGGACACGGCGGAGACGACGACGTCGTAGCCGCCGGGGTCGGCCAGCACGCGGTCGCCGATGTCCAGGATGATGTAGCGGTCGTCGCCCAGGCCGCCCTGCAGCGTATCGGCGCCAGCCTCACCATCCAGCGTGTCGTTGCCGGCGCCGCCGGAGAGCCAGTCCTCTCCGCCGCCGCCGACGAGGAAGTCGTTGCCGGCCTCGCCGTACAGCGTGTCGGCGTCCTCGTTGCCGACCAGGCCGTCGTTCCCGGCGCCGCCGAGCAGGAGGTCC
Source organism: Falsiroseomonas oryzae (assembly GCF_027856955.1). Taxonomy (GTDB): domain Bacteria; phylum Pseudomonadota; class Alphaproteobacteria; order Acetobacterales; family Acetobacteraceae; genus Falsiroseomonas; species Falsiroseomonas oryzae. Next base: position 5,370 of record NZ_JAPSMD010000150.1, read on the forward strand.
GCGCCGCTGCCGCCCTGCAACCCGTCGCCGCCATCGCCGCCTTCGAGCGTGTCGTTGCCGCCTTCGCCCAGCAGGGTGTCGGGGCTGCCGAGCCCGCGCAGCAGGTTCGCGCCGGCATTGCCTGTGATGTCGTCGCGCTCCGCGCTGCCGGTGCCGTCGATGTCGGCCGTGCCGGTCAGCTGCAGAAACCGCACGCCAGTGCCCTCCAGCGCGAAGGAGGCTGAGGCGAAGACGCGGTCAAATTGATCGCCGACCACCACGTCGCCGGCATCGTCCACAATGTACTGATCGGATCCGCCGCCGCCGATCATCACGTCCGCGCCGCCGCCGCCATCCAGCCTGTCGTCGCCGTCGTGGCCGGCCAGGATGTTGGCGGAGTCGTTGCCCGCGATGTGGTTGTTGCGGCCATTGCCGAAGCCGGCGGCGGCGCCGGCGCTGGGGAGCAGGGTGAGGTTCTCGACCAGGTCGGGAAGCTGGTAGGTGAAGTAGGCGAAGACGGTGTCCGCGACGCCGGCCTCATTGTCGTCGACGATCGTCACGCCCGGCACGGTCACGTAGTAGCTGTCCGCGCCGCTGCCGCCTTCGAGCGTGTCGCCGAAGCCGCCGAAGAGCTGGTCGTTGCCGCCGCGACCACGCAGGTGGTTGAAGGCGGTCGCGTTGACGCCCCACAGGTCGTCGGCATGCGCGCTGCCGTCGATGTTCTCGACCCCGGCGATCCAGTCGCCCGCCGCGGCGCCGAAGCCGCCGGCGGTGTCGTTGTTCAGCTGGATGCTGACGGCACTGGCGGCATCGGCGTAGCCGACCCAGTCGACGCCGTCGCCGCCCTCGATGGTGTCCGCTCCCGTGCCGCCGTTCAGGCTGTCGTTGCCGGCCCCGCCCTGCAGCAGGTCGTTCTGCGCGCCGCCCAGCAGCGTGTCGTTGGAGGTGCCGCCCTGCAGCGTGTCGGCGCCGTCGCGGCCTTCGAGCAGGTTGGCGTCGCCGTCGCCGGCCAGCAGGTCGCCGAAGCCGCTGCCGATGGCGTTCTCCATGCTGGCTGGCTCGATCTGGGCCATCAGCAGCAGGACATTCGCGGCATTGCCGCCGCGCAGCGTGCCGGCGGCCAGGTCGAGCGCCAGGAAGGGCAGGGTGGCCCAGGCGGTGAAGTCCAGCGTGTCGCGGCCGAGGCCGCCATCGATCAGGTCCACCTCGCCCAGCACGGCGCCGTCGATCAGGAACCTGTCGTCGTTGTCGCCGCCATCCATCGAATCCGGGCCGGCACCGCCGTTCAGCGTGTCGTTGCCGGTGCCGCCGAGCAGCGTGTCGCCGCCGGTGCCGCCGCGCAGCAGGTCGGCATTGTCGCCGCCATCGAGCCGGTCGCCGTCGCCCTCGCCGTCGAGCGTGTCGTTGCCATCGCCGCCCAGCAGCGTGTCGTTGCCCAGGCCGCCGGCGAGCGAATCGGCGCCGCCGAGGCCGGCGATGCTGTCGGCGAAGTTCGTGGCGAGCAGGAGGGGATTGAGGCTGTTGGTGGTGGTGGTGATGGTGTTGGGGTCGCCATTCCCCGAGATGATCGCCATGTCCCCGCCCCCAGGCCGCGCTCGTTGCGGGGTCGAGTTTATCCTTCCAGGGGGCGGGGCGCCAAGGCGGGCGCCCCGCGGGCGTCAGGCGTAGGCGCGTTCCACCAGGGGCCCGGGCGGCGGGGCGGCGGCGATCTCGCGGATGATCTTGCGCTTCACCGCGGTCTCGAAGGCGTCGAAGCCCTCGGCGACCATGAGGAAGCTGCCGGGGCCGCCGATCACCTCGGTGCGGTAGTAGTCATCCAGCGGGGGCAGGCCAGCGGACCAGGGCTGCGGCGTGCGGTCCAGCACGGCCAGCCCGTTCAGCACGATTCCCTTGGCCAGCGCGTCGGCGCGGGCCTCGGCCAGCGGGCGACCGGAGTTGTTCACGCCGTCGCCGGAGATGTCCACGACCTTGCGCGTGCCCTCGTAGCCCCGGCCGAACAGGTTGGCGGCATAGTCCACGGCGCCGGAGATCGAGGTGTAGAGCCAGGTGCGGCGCGGGGCGGCGTCGATCGCGGCGGCCACGCGCTCGGCCGCCGCCTGGCCGTCGATCTTCATCCAGGGCACCAGGTGCTCCTGGATGTGCCAGTCCGACCAGGTGAAGAGGGTGACGGCGATCTGGCCGAGCGGGCCGCCGGCGATGCCCTCGATCAGCTTCGGGTCGCGGAAGGCGGCGGCGTAGCCGCGGAACTGCAGTTCCTGTTCCTCCTGGTCCACCGAGCGGCTGACATCGACGGCGAGGACCAGTTCCACATCCACCGGCTCCGGTTCGTTCGCGCGGGCGCGCGTCGGGAGCAGGGCCGGCGCGGCGAGCGCCGCCGCGAGCAGGGCACGGCGACCGGCGAGGAGGGGCTTGCGAGGCGGGAGCAGCATGGGGAGCGCCTTTCAGATCCGGTGGAACCGACCATCACGGGTCGCCTGGCGCTTCGCTCCTCGGCTGCTAGTTATACGGGCAGATCGACGAACCTCAACCGCTCATCCGTCGAAAACTGTCTGCGCGACAGGCGTTTGCCCACGAATTGGGCGCGCGCTGCCTTGCCAGCCTTGTACGCCGGCAAAGCTTTCTGCCTGTCATGTCGGCAATGTCAGGAAGACAACGCCAAAACAACAACGGGGCGCCTTTCGGCGCCCCGCGTCAGGTCCGGCGATCCGACTCGGTTCAGCGGAGCACGATCTCGACGCGCCGATTCTGCGGCTCCCGCACGCCATCCGCCGTCGGAACCAGCGGACGGCTCTCGCCGAACGCCTGGATGACCATGGCGGAGCGCGGCACGCCCTGCCGCTCGAGTTCGGCGGCGACGGCCTGCGCCCGGCGCTCCGACAGGCGCTGGTTGTATTGCGGCGTGCCGGAGCGGTCGGCATGGCCGGCCACCTCGATCCGCGTGGTCTGCACGCGCTGCGCGTTGGCCGCAGCCTCGGCGATGATCTGCCGGGCGCGGTCGGTCAGGTCGGCACGGTCCCAGTCGAAGAACACGAGGAAGGTGCGCGCGGGGGCGGGTGCCGCGGCGGGGGCCGGGGCGGCGACCGGCGGCGGCGCGACGCCGAAGGCGTAGCGCACGCCGAGCAGCACGCTCTGGTTCAGGTTCTCCACCGTGGCCGTACCCGGGGTGCGGCCGGTCGGGCGGAAAAGGAAGCTGTTCAGGCCGAGATCCTCGGTGCCCATGATCCGGTATTCGGCGGTCAGGGCGAGGCCGGGCGCCACCTCCGGCAGCGGGAGCGAGGCGCCGATCATCGCCTGCCAGGCCAGCGCCCATTCGCTGCCGGGAATGATGAGGACGTTCACCGGGCCGCTCGTCGCGGTCTGGCGGACGTTCTGGTAGTCCTGGTTGATGGCGCCGAGGCCGACGCCGACATAGGGCGAGACCGGCCAGCCCAGGTTGAAGTCGTAGAGCGCGTTCAGCATCACGCCCCAGGACTGCGCGGCACCGGAGGAGAAGTAGCTGTTGCGCGGGCGGCCGAAGCCGTTGATGTCGTTGACGTAGTTGTAGCGGATGCTCGCCTCGACCTCGGAGCGCAGGCCGTTGCCGTAGCCGTAGCCCAGGCTGACGACGCCGGCGAAGCCGTAGTCGAAGGTGGCCTGGCCGCTGCTGCCGGCGAGACCCGCATTGGTGGCCGTGATGTCCGAATCGGACAGCCAGTTCAAGCCGATGGCGCCGCCGACATAGAAGCCGCTCACCGGCTGCGCCTGCGCCACCGCCGGCAGGGCCAGGACGACACCTGCCAGAAGAGCCTGCTTCACAGTCATCATAACCTCCGTCCGCATGCGGACCCAGACCTGATCAACGATTGAGGATACAGCCTGCGACGATCAACAAAAGGGCGATTCGCGAAGCAACCCAGCCGGTGGCGCAAAAAATCAGTCCTGAAAATGGAAAGGGGCGCCTTTCGGCGCCCCTCCCAGTCTCGGACTGTGCGACCGCGATCAGCGGAGCACGATCTCGACGCGGCGGTTCTGCGGCTCGCGCACGCCGTCCGCGGTCGGGACCAGCGGGCGGCTTTCGCCGAACGCCTGGATGACCATCGCGGAGCGGGGAACGCCACGACGCTCCAGCTCGGCGGCGACCGCGTTGGCGCGGCGCTCCGACAGGCGCTGGTTGTACTGCGGCGTGCCGGAGCGGTCGGCGTGGCCGGAGACCTCGATCCGGGTGGTGCCAACGCGCTGGGCGTTGGTCGCCGCCTCGGCGATGATCTGGCGGGCGCGGTCCGTCAGGTCGGCGCGATCCCAGTCGAAGAACACCAGGAAGGTGCGCGCCGGGGCCGGGGCCGCGGCCGGAGCCGGGGCAGCGACCGGCGGCGGCGGGGCCGCGCCGAAGGCGTAGCGGATGCCGAGCAGCAGGCTCTGGTTCAGGTTCTCCGTCTCGATCCCGCTCGGGCGGCCGACCACCGTGCCGCTCGCATTACGGATCGTGCCATCCACGTCGCCGGACAGCACCTGCATGAAGCGGTACTCGGCGGTGATCGCCAGGCCCGGCACGGCTGCGATCGGGAAGGCGGCGCCCGCGATCAGCTGGTAGGCGAAGTTGCCAACGTCACCGTCGATCGTCAGGGTGTTGGTCGTGGTGCCGCTGCGGACGCGGACGTTGTCCCAGTTCGCGATCACGTAGCCCGCGCCGGCGCCGATGTAGGGCATCACGAAGGAGCCGGGGCCGAGGTCGAAGTCATAGAAGGCGTTCGCCATCACGCCGTAGCTCTGCACCTTGCCGGAGAAGGCGTTCGGGCCACGGGAGGCGCCGAAGCCGGAGACCGAGTCGGTGTCGTTCTCGCGGTAGTTGCCCTCGACCTCGACGCGGACGCCGTTGCCGAAGCCGTAGCCCAGGCTGATCACGCCCACCCAGCCCACATCGAAGGAGGCCGTGCCGGAGCGCGTGAAGCCGTTGGCCTGCAGCACGTTGGCAGCGTTGCCGCCAACCGTCAGATCGCTGTCCATCAGCCAGTTCACGCCAGCACCGGCGCCGACGTAGAGGCCGGTGACCGGCTGCGCCTGCGCGGCGACCGGCAGGGCCAGCACCGTCGCGGCAAGAAGCGCCTTCTTGAGGCTCATGCGGATTCTCCTCGAACCAAATTCCATGCACCGACCCCGTCCTGGGTTCGGCGGCAACGTCCGGGCGATGCCTCGCCCCGCCCGTACCGCCAGATCCCATCGCGTCCCAGGCGATGCGTGCAACGCACCCTAACACCTGATTCGGCGCGCTGACAGCATGACCGGCACAGAAAGAACGCAGTGTGGCGAAGTAGTCACAGACTGCGCGCTGGCGTCATCCGGGGGCCAACAGGGCTGGATTCGCCGCGGCCGCGACCGCGCCACCGGGCAGAAGCCGCGTGGCATGGCCGAGCTTGCGGCCTTCGCGCGCCTCCGCCTTGCCGTAGAGATGCAGCGCGACGCCGGGCTGTGCCGCCAACGCCGCCCAGCGGCCGAACAGGTCCGGCCCGACCAGGTTCTTCATCACCGCATCGTGATGCTGGCCTGGGTCGGGCAGCGGCAGCCCGGCGACGGCCCGCACATGCATCTCGAACTGCCCGCAGAGGCAGGCGTCCATGGTCCAATGGCCCGAGTTGTGCGGCCGCGGCGCCATCTCGTTCGCCAGCAGCCGCCCGTCGGGCAGCAGGAACATCTCGAGCGCGAGCAGCCCGACCAGGCCGAGCGACTCCGCCAGTCGCGCGACATGCGCGCGCGCCGCCGCGGCGATCCCCTCGGGCACCGGGGCCGGCGCGATGGAGAGGTCCAGGATGTGGCGGGCGTGGCGGTTCTCGGTGGCAGCGAAGGTCACCAGCGCGCCGTCCGCGCCGCGCGCGGCGATGGCCGAGAGCTCCCGCTCGAAAGGGATGAAGGCCTCCAGCACCAGCGGGCGCGGGGCGAGCCGCGCCCAGGCCGCGTCCAGGTCCTCCGGCGCGCGGAGCACGGCCTGGCCGCGGCCGTCGTAACCGAGTCGGGTCGTCTTCAGCACCGCCGGCAGGCCGAGCGCCGCGACCGCGGCGTCGAGATCGGCGCGCGTGGCCACCTCGCGCCAGGGCGCGACCTGCAGCCCGGCCGATTCGGCGAAGCGCTTCTCCAGGATGCGGTCCTGGCCGATGCGCAGCGCCTGCACGCCCGGCCGACAGGGCACCAGCGGCTCGAGCACGTCGAGCGTGGCGGCGGGCACATTCTCGAACTCGAAGGTGACGACGTCCACGGCGGCGGCGAAGGCGGCCAGGGCGGCGGCATCCTCGTAGGGCGCGACGGTGCGCGCGGCGGCCACCTGCATGCCGGGGCTGTCGGGCTCCGGCGCAAAGACATGGCAGCGGTAGCCGAGCTTGGCGGCTGCCAGCGCGGACATCCGGCCGAGCTGCCCGCCGCCCAGGATCCCGATGGTGGAGCCGGGCGGCAGCGGCCCGCGCGCGACGGCCGTCGTCACGTCGGGCTTTCGGGCACGGCGGCGGTGCGGGCAGCCCGCCAGGCGGCCAGGCGCCGCGCCAGCGCCGGGTC
>NZ_JAPSMD010000151.1 GCF_027856955.1 Falsiroseomonas oryzae
CGGCCCGGCCGGCTGGGCGGCCGCCGTCGCCGCCGCGCGGCGCGGCGCCCGCACCGTGCTGCTGGAGCGCCACAACCACCTGGGCGGCCTGTCCACCGGCGGCCTCGTCGTCTGGATCGACCGCATGACGGGCTGGGACGGCACGCTGCTGATCCGCGGCCTGGCGGAGGAGCTGCTGGACCGCCTGCCGAAGGAGGTCGTGGCCGGCCCGCCGCGCGAGGCCTGGGGCTCCCGCGAGGCCGCGACCGCCGCCTGGTGGGCGCTGCGCACCGCCGCCTTCCACGGCATCGTCACCCACTCCCCGACCGTCTGCCCCGAGCACCTGAAGGCGGCGAGCCTGGAGATGGCGAGCGAGGCCGGGGTGGACCTGGTCTTCCACGCCTGGGGCGCCGAGCCCGTGATCCGCGACGGTGCCGTGCAGGGCGCGATCTTCGAGAGCAAGCAGGGCCGCCGCGCCGTACTGGCCAAGGTGACGGTGGACGCCACCGGCGACGGCGACCTCTACGCCCGAGCCGGCGCCGCCTTCGCCGAGGACATCGACGCGCGCGACATCCACCACTGCATGAACACCAGCTGGGTGTTCGGCGGCGTGGACATGCCGCGCTACCTCGCCTGGCGCGCAGAGCAGCCCGAACAGTTCTCCGCCTTCATGCAGCGCGGGCGGGAAGCCGTGGGCTTCTTCGACAAGGCCTTCGCCAGCTGGCGCGACGACGTCGCGCTGTTCATGGGCCCTCGCCTCGCCGGCTATTCCGCGGTGATGGTGGACGACCTCAGCGAGGTGGAGACGATCTCCCACCGCCTGATGTTCCGCCACCTCGATCGCTACCGCGCCGAAGCCCCCGGCTTCGAGCGCGCCTTCCCGATGCTGTCGGCGCCGCAGCTCGGCGTGCGGCACGCGCGCCGGCTGGGCGGCGTCACGCCGGTGACGCGGGCCTGGTGGGACGGGCGGGTGGCGCCGGACGAGATCGGCGTCTCCCCAAGCCTCGCCCCGAAATTCCCGCCGGTGAGCGTGCCCTATGGCGCGATCGTGCCGGAGCGGCTGGACGGCCTGCTGGCGCCAGGCCGCCACCTGGCCTGCGACCCGACCAGCCATTCCTTCCTGCGCGAGATCCCCCAGTGCTGGCTGACCGGCCAGGCGGCGGGCGTGGCGGCGGCGATCGCGGCGGATCGCGGCGTGACGCCGCGCGCCGTACCGGTCAGGGAGATCCAGGCGGCGCTGCGGCAGCAGGGGGCGCTGGTGCGGCAGGCAGCGACGGTCGGCGCGACGGTCTAGCGCGCGATCGCCCTGAGTGTGCACACCGAAGGTGGGCACGGCGAAGGGCGTGAATCGCCGGGCCAGAGAAGCGAGACCGGCGTAGCCCTGAACACAGTCAGGGCTACGCCGGTCTAGCGCGCTGCGTCACCGGCCGAACTGGCCACCGACGCCAGCACCGTGTCCACCGTGTGCATCGCGATCCGTCGCAGCTGCGCCTCGTCCCCGAAGGCGCGTTCCAGCACGACAAGGCCGCGCGCAACGGCAACGATCTGCCAGGCGGCCATCGCCGTGTCGCCGGCGAACTCCCCTCTCGCGGCGCCGTCCCGCAGCGCGCCCTCGACCAGGGCAGTGAGGCGCGACAACAGGTCCGCGAAGGCGCGGCGCGCCTCCTCGTCCAGGCCTTCGCCCTCGACCGAGGCGACCTCCATCAGGCCGCGCGTCGTCGGGCATCCGCGGGGGGGCGAGCCGGCGCAGAAATTCCCGATCGCGAAGTCGAAGAAGGCCGCCAGCCGCTCGCGCAGTGTCCCGGCCGAGAGCGTCCGCTCGACCGAAGCGAGGTAGTCCTCCCGGTGCCGGCCGTAGGCGCTGAGGAACAACGCCTCCTTGCTGCCGAAGGCGTTGTAGAGGCTGCCGCGCTGCACGCCTGCCTCGCGCGCGATGTCGGTCAGCGAGGTGCCGCGCACGCCCTTGCGCCAGAATTGCCCGAAGGCGATGCGCAGGACGTCGTCATCCTTGAACTGCCGTGGCCGCATCCGGGTCTCCCGACGGTTCCGTTCCACCGGGCTCGCTCGGCGACCCGGCCGGAATATTCTTGACGTCATGTCCAGAATGAGGATCTTGTCACGACGTCAAGAACTGGCGCGGTGCTAGCCCACACGCCCGGGAAAGGGAACCGACCCTTGGGCCGGCCGCGGAAAGGCAGGCGGGAGGACACAGGGATGAAGCGGCTCGAGGGCCGGCGCGCCGTCGTCACGCAGGTCAGCGCCTTCATGGGCCGCGACGTGGCCGCCATGTTCCGCGAGGAGGGCGCCGAGGTCGTCGCGGACGACCGCGACCTGCGTGCCGCAGGCGCCGCCGAGGCCCTGATCGCGGAGGCCGGCCATGTCGACGTGCTGGTCGCCAACCTGGCCGCGGAGCAGCCGCGCACCTCGGTGCTCGACACCGACGACGCGACGTTCCGAGCGATGTACGAGGCCATGGTCTTCCCGCTGCACCGCCTGGTACGCGCGGTGCTGCCGCAGATGCTCGCGCGCCGCCGCGGCAAGATCGTCGTCATCGGCAGCGCCTCGGCGCTGCGCGGCGCACCGAACTATTCGGCCTATGGCTCGGCACGCGGTGCGCAGCTGGCCTATGTCCAGGACGTCGGCACGGAGGTCGCGCCGCACAACGTGCAGGTCAACGCGATCGCGCAGACCTTCGTGCAGAATCCGACCTACTTCCCGGAGAGCTACCAGAGAACGGACGAGTTCAAGGAGCGCATCAGGGGCGCCCCGATCGGCCGGCTGGCGCATGGCTGGGAATCGGCCGCTTTGGCGCTGTTCCTGGCCGGCGACGAGAGCGATTTCTTCGTCGGCCAGGTCTTCCCCTTCGCAGGCGGCTGGGTCACCCGGTGACGGCCGCCGCGGCCCGCTGGCGATGACCGCGGAAGGATAGCGACCGCATGCCCATCCAGGCGCAGCGCACGCCCGACGAACGCTTCCGGAACCTGCCCGGCTGGCCCTTCGCGCCGCGCTACGTCGAGGACCTGCCGGGCTTCGACGGCCTGCGGATGCACTACGTGGACGAAGGCCCGCGCGATGCCGCGGTCACCTTCCTCTGCATCCACGGCACGCCGTCCTGGGCCTATCTCTACCGCAAGATGATCCCGGTCTTCGCCGGCAGCGGCCACCGGGTCGTCGCCATGGACCTGTTCGGCTTCGGCCGCAGCGACAAGCCGGTGGACGACCAGGTCTACCGCTACCATTTCCACCGCTGCTCCATCCGCGCCTTCATCGAGCGCCTGGACCTGCGGAACATCTGCCTCGTCGGCCAGGACTGGGGCGGGATCCTCGGCCTGTCCCTGGTGATGGACATGACCGAGCGGTTCACGCGGCTCTTCCTCATGAACACGAGCCTGCCGCATGGCGAGGAGCCGACGCCCGGCTTCGCCCGGTGGCGCGCCGAGAACCGCAGCCGGCCGGACAACCCGGTCGGCAGCTGGATCCGGAGCCGCACCCCGGTGCTCAGCGACGCGGAGGAGGCCGCCTACGACGCGCCCTTTCCCGACATGTCCTACAAGGGCGGCGTCCGACGCTTTCCCGAACTGATCATGCGTCCGGAGAACGGCGTGCTGTCCGAGAGCGCGCGGGAAGGGCTCGAGACCAGCCTCGCCGCACGGCGTTTCCTCAGCGAGGACTGGCGCGGCGAGTCCTTCATGGCGATCGGCATGCAGGACGTGGTGATCACGCCGCAGCGCATGCAGGCGCTGCGGCAGGTGATCCGCGGCTGCGGCGAGGCCTGCGAGGTCCCGGATGCCGGGCACTACGTGCCGGAATGGGGCGAGCCGGTGGCCCGCGCCGGCCTCGCGACGTTTGGCCTGCTGGCGCCCCGCTGAACGGCGTGGCGACCCGCGCGGGCAGCCGCACGCCCCGGCACGCTGCGCGCTATTCGTCCGGCACCCGCCCGGCGATCGCCCGCGTCACCCGCTCCGCCGCCTCCCGGACCAGCGGGCCGACCCGCGCGATCGCCTCCGGCGTCATGCGCACGCTCGGCCCGGACACCGAAAGCCCGGCCACCGCCTCGCCCCATTCGTTGAACACCGCCGCGCCGACGCAGCGCATCCCCAGGTTCCGCTCCTCGTCGTCCAGCGCATAGCCGCGCGCGCGCACCTCCTTCAGGTCGGCCAGCAGCGCCGGCAGCGTGGTGCGCGTATGCTCCGTGAACCGGGGCAGTCCCGTCCGCTTCAGGCTTGCCGCCACCTGCTCCGGCGCGCGATGCGCCAGGATCGCCTTGCCGACGCCGGACGCATGGAACAGCGCGCGCGTCCCGGGCCGGAAGAAGGCGCGGATCGCCTCATGCGTCTCCACCTGGCTGATGAAGATCACGCCGTCCTCCTCGGCCACGGCCAGGTTCGCCGTCTCCCCGCAGGCCGTCACCAGCGCCTGCATCGGCTCCCGCGCGCGGTCCACCAGCTTGCGCCGGCGCAGGAAGGCGCTGCCGATGCGGAAGGTCTCGACGCCGACGAACCAGAGCTGCGCGCTCGGCTCGAACTCCGCCAGGTCGCGCCGCTGCAGCGTGAGCAGCATGCGGTACGCGGTCGAGACGGGCAGGCCGGCACGGCCCGCCAGTTCGGTCAGCGTCAGCCCGTCGCCTTCGGCCAGCTCCGCCAGCAACGCCATGGCACGGTCCAGCGACTGGACGGGCGCGTCCTCGGCCTCCGGCGCGTCCTGGCGCGGGCGTCCGCGGCGGCGCGGCGCGGTCTGCGACATGGCTCGTCCTCCCGCGGAATCTTTTTCCATTCCTGCCGACGCACGGCAACGGAAAAGCGGAATCGCAAGCCGTGCCAAGGGCTTGTCGTTTTTATGCCGCGACGCGGAAAAAGCTTTCGGAAAAATTGAAATAATCGGTCGCCTGTGGGCATCTCCCACCCGTCCAGGAACGGAGAGACAGGCGATGGCACGGATGCGGGCAGTGGATGCGGCGGTGCTGGTCCTGGCGCGGGAAGGCGTGAACTGCGCCTTCGGCGTCCCGGGCGCGGCGATCAACCCCTTCTATTCCGCGATGCGCGCCCATGGCGGCATCCGCCACATCCTGGCCCGCCACGTCGAGGGCGCGTCCCACATGGCGGACGGCTACACCCGTGCGAAGGCCGGCAACATCGGCGTCTGCATCGGCACCAGCGGCCCGGCCGGCACCGACATGATCACCGGCCTCTACACCGCCCAGGCCGACAGCCTGCCGATCCTGTGCATCACCGGCCAGGCCCCACGCGCGAAGCTCTACAAGGAGGATTTCCAGGCGGTGGACATCGAATCCATCGCCAAGCCGGTCACCAAGTGGGCGGTGACGGTGCGCGAGCCCGCCCTGGTGCCGCAGGTCTTCCAGCAGGCCTTCCACCTGATGCGCAGCGGTCGCCCCGGCCCGGTGCTGATCGACCTGCCGGTGGACGTGCAGGTGGCCGAGATCGAGTTCGACATCGACGCCTACGAGCCGCTGCCGGTCTACAAGCCCGCCGCGACCCGCAGGCAGATCGAGAAGGCGATCGCCATGCTGCAGGCCGCCGAGCGCCCCCTGATCGTCGCCGGCGGCGGCATCATCAACGCCGATGCCTGCGACGAGCTGGTGCGCTTCGCCGAGCTCACCGGCGTGCCCGTCATCCCCACCCTGATGGGCTGGGGCTGCATCCCCGACGACCACCCGCTGATGGCCGGCATGGTCGGGCTGCAGACCAGCCACCGCTACGGCAACGCCACCTTCCTGCAATCCGACTTCGTGCTCGGCATCGGCAACCGCTGGGCGAACCGCCACACCGGCAGCGTCGAGAAGTACACGGCCGGCCGCAAGTTCGTGCACATCGACATCGAGCCGACACAGATCGGCCGCGTCTTCGGCCCCGACCTCGGCATCGTCTCCGACGCCAAGGCCGCGCTGGAGCTGTTCGTGCAGGTCGCGGAGGAGATGAAGGCGGCCGGCACGCTGAAGGACCGCAGCACCTGGTCCGACCAGTGCCTGCACCGCAAGCGCACCATGCTGCGCAAGACCCATTTCGACGCGGTGCCCCTGAAGCCCCAGCGCGTCTTCGAGGAGATGCTGGCCCAGGCCGGGCGCGACACCTGCTACGTCACCACCATCGGCAACAGCCAGATCATGGGCGCGCAGCTGCTCAAGGTGTATGAGCCGCGCAACTGGATCAATTGCGGCCAGGCCGGCCCGCTCGGCTGGACGCTGCCCGCGGCGCTCGGCGTCCGCGCCGCCGACCCCGAGCGGAAGATCGTCGCGCTGTCCGGCGACTACGACTTCCAGTTCCTGATCGAGGAGCTGGCGGTCGGCGCGCAGCACAAGCTGCCCTACCTGCATGTGGTCGTGAACAACAGCTACCTCGGCCTGATCCGCCAGGCGCAGCGCGGCTTCCAGATGGATTTCGAGGTCAGCCTGGCCTTCGAGAACATCAACGCCTCGGACGATCCGGATGCGGTGCCCGGCTATGGCGTGGACCATGTGGCCGTGGCCGAGGGCCTGGGCTGCAAGGCGATCCGCGTGAAGTCGCCCAACGAGTTCCAGGACGCCTTCGCCCGCGCCGAGGCGATGATGCAGGAGCACCAGGTGCCCGTGGTGCTGGAATTCATCCTGGAGCGCCAGACCAACATCTCGATGGGCACCGAGATCGACGCGGTGAACGAGTTCGAGGAGGTGATCTGCCTCGACCCGTCCCTGACCAAGGAGAATGGCTGGACCCGCCCGCAGGAGGCGGTGCCGGCGAAGTAGCGGTCCGGACCGGTCAGCCCCGGTGCCGCACGGCACCGGGGTTCTTCGTTGCCGGGACGCTCCGCCGAGCGTCAGCCCGACGCCGCAACGTGCGTCGCCGATACATCAGTTGATACGCATCAATGTGCCGCCGGGGCCGCCGGCCATTCTTGCCGCATGCGATGCTTCAGGCCCCGCAGCCGGCCCGGCCGGTTCGCCTTCGCGCTCATCGCGCTTCTCGCCGGCTGTGCCACGGCGCTCCCGCCACCGACCGATTTCGATCTGGCGCGCGGCCAGGACAGCGTCGTGGTGGTGCGCATCGACAGCCCAGGGCCTGTGAACCAGGAGCCGATCGCCGAGGCGCGGTTCTGGAGCCTGGACGACCCGGCGTGGAGCGGCTTCGTGCAGCGCTGGGTCTTCAGCACGCGACCCAGCACGGGCCTGCTCGGCAACGAGGCCTGGATCAGCGCGCGGCTGCCTCCGGGGCGGCATCTGCTGGAACTGCGCGCCCTGCCTGGCGACGTGCCGAGCCTGCACGCCTTCACCCTGCCGCCCGGCCCGGCCAGCGTCTATCTCGGCACCTTCGCCCGGGCCTGCGACGCTGCCGGGAACGCCTGCCGGCTGCTGCCCGCGACCGGCGACGATGCCGCCGCGGCCGAGGCGGTGGTGCCGGAGGCGCAAGAGACGAGCTACACCGCCGGCGTGGCCCTTCACGGTGGCCCCGGCGGCGACATCATCCTCGGCCTCGTTGTCATGGTGGCGCTGTTGCCCATCGCGCTCGTCGCGGTCGCCGTCATGGCGGAGCGGGACCGGCAGGGGCGCCTTCGCGCCGAGGAGCGCGCGGCGCGACTGGAGGAACTCCGGGCCGCCTGGTCGCCCTGCGAGGCGACGATCGCCGCCGCGCTCACCCCGGAACGCGTGCAGGCCCATCTCGCGGCGGCCGCACCAGCGGAACTCGTGTCCCGCCCGGTGGCCGCGCCCCGGGACCAGCCCTGGCAGGCCACCGTCACCCGCGTCGTGCTGCGCCGCTGCGGCACGGACGCCTTCGGCGTCGAGGTCGCCACGCGCTGGACCGCGCGGCGCCCCGGTGCGGCCGAACCCGCCTTCGACGCACACTACAGCCGTTCGGTCGAGGGCGCGCAGCGGGACCGCGGCCTGCGCTTCTCCGACCGCCCGCCCTGGGAGGTTCCGGTCACGCCCGAAGCCGCCTGCCGTCCGCTCGCGGCGTGGTGCGCCGATGGTGGCGCCGCCCTGCTCGACCAGGTGCGGCAGGCCGTCGCCGGCGCGCGCGACGCGATCGCCGCAACACGCTGACGGCCTCGTGCCCGCGCTCCGGCCGGGAACCCTGCGACAGAAGCTGTTCGGCAACGGCTTGCGAAGGGTTCACCCGGGGGTCACGGCGGCGTGAGGCCCACTCGTCCAGATTGTATTCCGTCAAGGCGATGCCTCGACGTTTTCTCCCGGCGGTTCCGCACAGTCCGTGCGGACCAGACTTGGGGCCAGCGGTCCGCCGCTGGCCCCCTTTTTTTGTCCGGGGACGGCGCTACAAGCCCTTCCGCACCATGATCCAGGTCGCGGCAACCAGCGGCACCGTCGCAACCAGCCCCCAGACGATCCACTGCCGGCCGAGCCGGAAATAGGCTGGCGGGATCTCCCCACCGGCCGCGAAGCCGCGCGCCATGCGGGCCTGACGCACCTGGATGGGGACCAGCAGGAACAGCCAGATGACGCCGGCGACGACGAACAGCGCCTCCGACCAGACCAGCCAGTCGTCGCGCAGCGGGTCCATCCCGGCGACCCAGGCCGCCCCGTAGCCGCCGGCGATCAGCAGCACGATGCCCCAGAAGGTGAAGAACCAGTCGGTGATGGTCACCAGGCGCTGGGCGAAGGCGATGGTCCGCGGATCGCGCGTGCGGTCTGCGTAGAGCTTCCAGATCGAGGTGACGGTCACGTTGCCGATGAGCAGCACCACGCCAAGCAGGTGCAGCGTCTTCAGGACGTCATAGGCCATCGGCGCCGCCCCGGCCCGGGGCCGGGCACGCCGCCCGGCGCGCCCGCAACCCTCCGGTGGTCAGACGCGCCCCGCCGCCTTGTCGGCCTCGTAGCGCGCCTTGGTCTCGGCGTTCGCGGGATAGAGGCCGGGCAGGGCGAGTCCCTTGCCGACCTCCTGCATGATCCAGCCTTCCAGCCGCTCCTGCTCCACGGCCGCCTCGGTCACCGCCTCGACCATCGCCTGGGGGATCACCACCGCGCCGTCGCCGTCCGCCACCACGATGTCGCCTGGCACCACCGTCACGCCGCCGCAGCCGATCGTCTCCTGCCAGCCCACGAAGTTCAGCGCGGCGACGGAGGCCGGCGCCACATAGCCCTGGCAGAACACCGGCAGCCCCGTGCCGATCACGCCCTGGCCGTCGCGCACCATGCCGTCCGTCACCAGCCCCGCCACCCCCTTCACCTTCATCCGCGCGCAGAGGATGTCGCCGAAGATGCCGGCGGTCGTCAGGCCCATCGCATCGGCGATGGCGACGCAGCCTGCCGGCATGTCCTCGATGGCGGCACGGGTGGAACGGGGGGAGGACCAGCTGTCCACCGTCGCCAGGTCCTCCCGCGTCGGGGTGAAGCGCAGGGTGAAGGCCGGCCCGACGATGCGCGTGAAGTTGCCCGGAACGATGGGCCGCGCGCCGTTCACGTAGCAGAAGCGCACGCCCTTCTTCAGCAGCACCGTGGTCAGGGTCGCCGTGGTGACGCCCATCAGCGCGTCCTTGATGGCCGGGTTCATGCGTTCCGCTCCGCAGCAGGTGGTCCCGGCGCTTCAAGCCCCGCCCCCGCCCCCCGTCAACCCGCCGGGCCGCCGAACCCTGGCCGCCATGCGGCGTTGCGCCGGCTTCCAGGGAGAGCCCGGCCATGGACCACAAGGACCGCCGCGACGAGGCGCGCGGCGCCGAGGATGCCATCCGTCCCGCACGCCCCGGCGGCGAGCGGAAGCGCGAGGGCGAGACCGACCAGCGCCCCGATCCCGCGAACGCCGTGCCGCGCACCGCCAACCCCAGCCCTGCGGAGGATGCCCGCGCCGCCGGCACGATCGACGACCCGACCGCCGCCGGCGACGGCTCCGGCAGCAATGACGACCAGGCCGGCGATCGTGCGGAACTGGCGGCCCAGCGCGGCGGACAGGTCGATGTCTCGCGCGACCTCCCGAAACGACGCTGACCTCATCGCCTGCCGCACCGAACGCGGCCGCCCCTCGCCCGTTCTGGCCGGACATATGGGCCGGCCCGGCCCGCGCGGCGGTTTGCCGGGGCGGGCGGGCGCGGGACGCGGACGGTGTCGTGAGCAACCGGTGAGCACGCAAGGCGACGGGTCGGCAGGGGCCCGGGATCCCGAGGCGCAAGACCACACGCGCGACCCGGCCGGCGGGCCGTCGGCAAGCTTCACGCGCGCGCTGGAGGCGCGGCTGGCCGAGCGCGACACGGAGCTGGAGTGCCTGCGCTGGCGGCTACGCGACTGCGAGGAACGAATTCTCGTCGCGCAACGCTTCGCCGGCGCCGCCCTCTGGGCCTGGGACATCGCGCAGGACCGGCTTGACTGGTCGGACGCCTGCACCGCGCTGCACGGCCTGGACGTGCGGGAAGCCGCTTCCGGGCAGCGCGGCTGGCTCGACAGCGTCCACCCCGAGGACCGTCCCGGCACGCAGGCGGTATGGCAGGATTTCCTCCGGGACCGCGCGGTGGAATGCCATCTGGAGTTCCGCATCCTGCATCCCGAACGCGGCGAACGCTGGCTGGCCCGCCATGCGCGCCTCGCCTGCGACGATGCGGGGATGCCGACGCGGATGACCGGCATCGACATCGACATCACGGACCGCAAGCGCGCCGAAGCGGCCCTGGCCGCGAGCGAGGACATCCGCCGCGAGCTGGAGCAGGAGACCCGGATGCGCGAGCAGGCCCAGGCGCGCGAGTTCCAGACCCTGAAGCTGGAGGCGCTGGGGCAGCTCACCGGCGGCGTCGCGCACGACTTCAACAACCTGCTCTCCGTCGTCATGAGCGGCGCCGCGCTGCTTCGGAAGGACCAGGACGCGATACGCCGCGGGCGGCTGATGGACGCGATCGAGCAGGCGGCGCGGCGCGGCGCCGATCTCACGCGCCGGCTGCTGACCTTCGCCCGCCGCCAGGCGCTGCACCCCGCGCCGCTCGACCTGCGGGCCTGGCTGGCGGAGATGCACGCGCTGCTGGCGGGCTCGCTGCCCGGCGGCATCGCCATTGCGATCGAGGCGCATGACGACCTGTGGCCGGTCCTGGTGGATGCCGGCGAGCTCGAGCTCGCACTGCTGAACCTGGCGGCCAACGCGCGCGACGCCATGCCCGATGGCGGCATGCTGCGGCTGGCGGCCGCGAATGCCGCGCTGGATCCGCTGGCCGATCCGGATGGCCTGGGCGGCGACTTCGTGCGCCTGACCCTGGCGGACAGCGGCAAAGGCATGCCGGCGGAGGTGCTCGCGCATGCCTTCGAGCCGTTTTTCTCGACCAAGGCGGTCGGACGCGGCAGCGGGCTGGGCCTGGCGCAGGTGTATGGCTTCGCCCGACAGAGCGGCGGCGCGGCGCGCATCGCCAGCATCCCGGGCCACGGCACCGCGGTGACCCTGCTGCTGCCGCGCGCGACGCGCGGCGGCGCCGCCACCCTGCCGGCCGGGAACCCGGTCCCGGATGGCCAGCCCGGGTCGGACGGCGCGGCGCTGCACATCCTCCTCGTCGAGGACGATGACGACGTGGCGGCGCTGACGATGGAGATGCTGCGCCACCTCGGTCACATCGTCGCCCGCGTCGCGACGGGCCCGGCGGCGCTGGCCGCGCTGGCGGACGGCACGCCGGCCGACCTCGTTCTCACCGACGTGCTGATGCCGGGCGGGCAGGACGGCTTCGACCTCGCCAGGTGCCTCGCCGCGGAGCGTCCCTCGCTGCCCGTCCTGTTGTGCAGCGGCTATGGCGGTGCGCCACCCCGCGTGGCGGCGGCAAGGCTGCCGCTGTTGCGCAAGCCCTTCACGCTCGGCGATCTGCGCCGGGCGCTGCTGCAGGCGCAGGCTGCCCGTGGCGCCGGGCAAGCGCGCGCCGCGCAGCGGGACGCCCCGCCGCCGGCGCGCTGAGCAGGGCCGAC
>NZ_JAPSMD010000152.1 GCF_027856955.1 Falsiroseomonas oryzae
CGCGCCAGCGCGGCGATCGGGCCCTGCGGCGCCGCGACCGGGCCCTGCGCCGCCGCGGGCGGGGCGTCGCTCAGCCTGCGGCCCCGGCGTTCTGCGCGATCAGGCGCTGCGCGTCGGCCAGCAGCGCAGCACCGTCGATGTTGCGCTCGCGCATGGCGGCGATCCAGGCATCCACCACCGGGCGGCATGCGGCGATCCAGCGCTGCTTCTCCGCCTCGGTGATCGAGATGATCTGGTTGTCGCGCCGGCGCTCGACCATCTGGCGTACCACCGGGCCCTGCTCATCCCAGACGCGAGCCGCCATCTCGGCGGCGACCAGGCCGGAATTGGCGTCCAGCACCTGCTTCAGCTCGGCCGGCAGCGACGCATACCTCGCCGGGTTCATCGCCAGGATGAAGGTGGTGGAGTAGAAGGTCGGGTTGCCTGGGATTTCGGTGTGGTGGCGCACCAGCTCCTGCAGGCGGATCGAGGGCACGACCTCCCACGGCACCACCGCGCCGTCGATGACGCGCTGGCTGATGGCCTCTGGCACCTGCGGCACCGGCATGCCGATCGGCGCAGCGCCCAGCGCACGCAGCGCCTCGCCGGCCTGGCGCGTCGGGAAGCGCAGCTTCAGGCCGCGCATGTCCTCAAGCGTGCGGACCTCCTTGTTGGCGTGCACCACGCCGCCGTCATGCGCCCAGACGGTGATCGGGTGGACCTCGCGGAACTCGTCGCGCAGGTGCTGCTGGTAGTAGGCCCAGCAGGCACGTGCATTCGGCAGCGCCAGGCGGTTGGCGACGAAGGGCAGCTCGAAGACCTCGATGCGCGGGAAGCGGCCCGGCGTGTTGCCGGGCAGGGTCCAGATGATGTCGGCCACGCCGTCGCGCGCCTGGTCGAACAGCTGGGGCGGCGCGCCGCCGAGCTGCATCGAGGGGAAGATCTGGATGCGCAGCCTCCCCTGGCTCTCGGCCTGGATCTTCTGCGCCCAGGGCTGCAGGAAGTGCCGGTGCACGTTGGAGACCGCCGGCAGGAAATGGTGCAGGCGCAGCGTGACGTCCTGCGCCGAGGCGGGCCGCACGAGGGCGGGCGCGGCAAGGCCGGCGGCGCCGGCCAGCAGCAGCGAACGACGGGCGATCATGGCGTCTCGAGCCTCCCTGGGCACGCTGACCCGTGCCTCTCTTTCCGGAATAGATGCGACCGGCCGGTTGTTCAAGCCGCGGGGGCGGCCGCCAACAGGGTCCGCGCCTTCTCCGCGACCGTCGCCGGCGTGTCGCCGGGCCGGTAGATCGCGCTTCCGATGCCGAAGCCGGCCGCGCCGGCGGCGCGCCAGGCCGCCATGTTGCCGGCCTCGATCCCGCCGACCGGCAGCACGGCGGTGCCCTTCGGCAGCACGGCCAGCAGCGCCTTGAGAACGGCTGGCGAAGCGGCCTCGGCCGGGAACAGCTTCAGCGCGTCGGCGCCGGCGTTCAGCAGCGCGAAGGCCTCGCCGGGGGTGAAGAAACCGGGCACCGAGAGCATGCCGGCCGCCTTGGCGGCGCGCACCACCTCAGCATCCGCATGCGGCGTGACCACCAGGCGACCGCCCGCCGCCGCGATCCGCGCGCAATCGGCGGGATCGAGCACCGTTCCCGCGCCGACCAGCGCGCGGTCGCCGCAGCGCGCCGCCAGGCGGCGGATGCTGTCGAGCGGCTCCGGCGAGTTCAGCGGCACCTCGATGATCGCGATGCCCGCGGCGACCAGAGCGTCGCCGATCGCCTCGACCTCATCCGGCCGCACGCCGCGCAGGATGGCGACCAGCGGGCAGCGGGCGAGCCACGCCTTCACGTCCATCCAAGGCTCCGTCCGATGTGGTGCAGGCCGGCCGCCACGAGGTCGGGGTCGTGGCTGCGCACCGCGACGCCGGACAGCCGGAGCGCTTCCGCATACAGCGCCGCCAGCCCGACGGCGCCGACCAGCTCCACCTGGGTGACCGGCGTCTCGGCGAGCGCGGCCGCGACCTCGTGGCCGATCAGCAGGCCGGAGAGGAAGCTCCGCGTCTCCGCCTGCTCCAACCGGCCCATCAGATGCAGGGTCCGCGCGCCGAACAGGTGGTGCAGCAGGCCGCCGGACTGGCGCGCCCGCGCGACCCCGCGCGCGAAGGGCTCCGCCAGGTGCGGCCCCTCCGTGCTGGTGCGCGCCAGGATGGTGTGCTGCGACAGCGCGGCGAAGGCCTCGCCGGTCATGTGCGTGGTGAAGCCGACCACGCGGTCGGCTTCCAGCCGTGCCCATTTGCTGTGCGTGCCGGGGAGGCAGGCGAGCGCGTCGTCGAGCGTGGTCGCCAGCGCGACCAGCTTGGTCTCCTCGCCGCGCATGACGTCGGGGATGCCGTCCCGGTCCTCGGTGGTCAGGCCGGGCACGAGGCGCACCTCCGCCCCGTCGAAGGGTACCGGCACGGTGGCCCCGGCGATCTCGGCGGGGCCGGCGGGGCAGCGCAGGTAGGGCGCTTCCACCCAGCCCTGGCGGCTGCCGACCATGCCGCAGAGCAGCACGCGCGTCTCGCCGGCGGCGAGCCAGGGGCCGACGGCGTCGCGCAGCGCCGCCGGGAAGCCGCCCGCCGGCACGGTCAGGATGCCACCGGGCCGGTCCAGCCGGTCCGTCACGGTGCCGCCCGGCCCCAGCCGGTAGGCGCGCAGGCTGGTGGTGCCCCAATCGACGCCGATCATGTCGCAGGGATGGGCCCGGCGGCGCTGTGGCGCAAGCATCCGCGGCCTTGCTCGCCGCGCCGTGAGGACGGAGAGTGCCCGCCTTGTCCAAGAGGAAACGCCATGAACAGGTTCGGTTGGCTCGCGGGGGCGGCGCTGCTGGCATCCGCCATGCCCGCTTCGGCGCAGATCGCGGTCTCGGCGAACGACGCCAAGGCGGTGCTGGTGAACGGCGCGACGCGGATCGCACCGGAGCCGCGGCCCGACACCATCAGCATCCTCGACCTCGGCACGACGCCGCCGCGTCTGGTGGGACATGTGGAGGCGCCGGCCTCGGTGGTCGGACCGCCGACCTCCGTCGCGGTGACGCCGGACGAGCGCCTGGCGATCGTCACCTCGAACCAGCGGCTCGATCCCGCCAACCCGTCGCGCACGGTGCCGGACACGCGCGTCTCCGTGGTGGACCTGCGCGCGACGCCGCCGGGGGTGGTGCAGACGGTGGAGGCCGGGCGCGGGCCCGCGGGACTCTCCGTCAACCGCGCCGGGACGCTGGCGCTGGTGGCGAACCGCGAGGCCGGGACGGTCAGCGTCTTCCGCATCCGCGACGCCAGGCTGGAAGCGGTCGGCACGGTGGAGATCGGGCCGGCGAATGCCGGCGTCTCGCATGTCGCCTTCACGCCGGACGGCCGGCACGCCCTGGTCACGCGCGACGGCGACTTCATGATCTCCGTCCTGGCGATCGAGGGCGAGACGGTGCGCCGGCTGGACCGCACGATCTCGGCGGGGCTGCGTCCCTATGGGGTGGCCATCGCGCCGCACGGGCGCTGGGCGGCAGTGGCCAATATCGGGCGCGGCAACGGCGATGCGGACACCATCAGCCTGATCGACCTGACCGGCGAGGTCGCGACCTGGCGCGTGGTCCACACCATCACCGTCGGCCAGACGCCGGAGGGGATCAAGGCGAGCCCGGATGGGCGCACCGTCGCCGTCACCGTGATGAACGGGTCCAACAAGCCGGCCAATTCCCCCTTCCACGGGCCGGGCCTGGTGCGCACCTACCGCGTCGAGGAGATGCGCTTCGTGCCCGCCGGGGAGGCGCGGGTCGGCACCTGGTCGCAGGGCGCCGCCTTCAGTCGCGACGGCCGCACGTTGCTCGTCGGCAACATGGTGGAGCGGAACATCCAGGTCTTCGCCGTCGCGCCCGACGGTGCGCTGCGGGAATCAGCGCCTGCGATTACGGTGCCGGGCGGCAGCGCGGCGCTGCGGACGGCGGATCGCTGAGGCTGCGTCCGCCGCGGCGCCGCAGGGAGCGCGGGACGGGGACGCAGGTTTGACCCTCATCGAGAGAGACGCCGGCGCGCGACGCGGCGCCGCCGGCTGGATCATCCTGGTGGCCGCCGTGCCGCTGCTGGCACTCGCCGCGCTGGCCAACCCGGACCGCTTCAACCCGGATGCGGTGGGCTACCTGGCGCTGGCGCGGCACTGGTACCGCGGCGACTGGGGGCTGGCGATCAGCGGCTACTGGGGACCGCTGTTCCCCTGGCTCGCCGCGCTGCTGCTGCCGATGACGGGGGACGCGCTGGCGGCGGGGCGCGCGGTGATGGCGGTCTCCGGCCTGCTGTTCCTGGCCGGCGGCATGGCGCTGCTGCGCGCGCTGGCCCTGCCGGCGGAGGCACGCGTGGCGGGGGCCGTCTGCCTGCTCGGCTTCGCGCTGGCCTGGTCGGTCCACATCATGACGCCGGACCTGCTGCTGGCGGCGCTGCTGATGTCCGGGGTGGCGGTTGCGCTCGGCGGCCGGTCCGGGCTCGGGCTGTCGCGCGCCGTGCTCGGCGGTGCGCTGTTCGGGCTCGCCTACTACGCCAAGGGGGTGGCGCTGCCGCTAGGGCTCGGCTTCGCCGTGATGTGCGGCGCCTGGCACCTGACCGGCGGCGTGCCGTGGCGCGTGGCGCTCGCCAGGGTGGTCCTGGGCGTGGCCGCCATGCTGGCGGTCGCGGCGCCCTGGATCACCGTGCTGTCCGTGCACTACGGCAAGCCGACCATGGGCACGACGGGCACGATCAACCTGGCGATCGCAGGGCCGGCCTATACTCCGGTTCCCGGCCAGGTCTTCCTGGGCCATCCCGCCTTCGCCACCTTCCATGCACCACCGCCCGGCCGCGTCACCGCCTGGGAGGAGCCGGACCCGGCGGCGTACGTGACCTGGTCGCCGGTGGCCGATGCGGCCTCCGCGCGGCATGCGCTGCAACTCGTACGCTCCAACCTGGACGGCACCATCGGCGGGCTGCGCGGCTTCGATGCAATTGGCCTCGGCCTGGCCGCCCTGGTGCTCGGGATGCTCGCCGTGGGAACGGGCCTGCGCCCCTGGCAGGCGGCGATCGCGCCGGTGGGGATGGTGGCCGGCATCTACCTGCCGGTCGTCTCCGCGCCGGAGACGCGCTACCTCGTCCCGGCCTATGCCTTCCTGGTGGCCGCGGCGGCGGGGCTTGCCTGCACGCTGGCGGCGGCGGGCGGGGGGCGCTGGGCGAAGCTGCGCCGGGCCGCGGCGGCGCTGCTGGTCGCGGGAGCCTTCCTGTTTCCGCTGCGCCATGACATCGCCATCGCGCTGCTCGGCCGGCCCAACCCCGCGCTGGTCGCGGCGCGGGAGGTGGCGGCCAGGGTGCAGGAGGCCGGGGTGCCCGGCGGCATCGCCTCGGTCGAGGAACTCGGCTTCGCCGCGATCTTCGCGGCCTTCCTGCTCGACCGCCCCTTCCAGGGCACCGAGGCCGCGCTGCCGCCGCCGGGCCGCTTTGCGGAACTCGGCACCGGCGTCGTGCTCGTTCGGCCGGGCGGCGCGGCAGACCAGGCGCTGGCCCAGCAGCCCGGCGCGCTGCGCATGCCGCTGCGCAGCACGGCCGTTGCCGCCTGGAGGCTGCGGTGAGCCGGACGGAGCGCTGGATCGCCGCGCTGTTCCCGATCGGCTTCGGGCTGGTCGGCATCCTGCTCGGCAAGGACGACAACTGGGACCTGCTGCACTACCACTACTACAACCCGCATGCCTGGCTGCATGGCCGGCACGGCCACGACCTGCTGGCGGCCGATTTCCACGTCTTCTTCAACCCGCTGCTCGACCTGCCTTTCTATTGGGGCAACCAGGTCCTTCCGGGCGTCGTGGTGGCCTTCCTGCTGGGCGCCGTGCATGGGCTCGTCGGCCTGCTGGCCTGGCGGATCGGCGTGCGTGTGCTCGGGCGCGAGGCCGGCGTCCCGGCACTGGTGCCGGCGCTGATCGGCATGCTGGGCGGCGGTTCGCTCTATGTCGTCGGCACCACCTACTACGACGTGACGGTGGCGCTGCCCGTCTTCGCCGGGCTGTGGCTGATTGCGCGCAACGCCACGCTGGTGTTCGAGGGACCGCTGGCGCGCAGCCTGCCCCTGCTGCTGCTGGCCGGCACGATCGCCGGGGCGGGCCCGGGGCTGAAGCAGACCGTGGCGCCCTTCGCAGCGTCCGTGCCGGTGGCGCTGCTGCTGCTGGCGCGCGGGCGCCGCCTGGCGACGAGCTTCGCCTTCGGCGCCGGGCTCGGGCTCGGCGTGCTGGCGCTGTCCGGCTTCTGGCTGTGGCATCTCTGGCAGACCACGGGAAATCCGCTCTTCCCCTATTTCAACGACATCTTCCGTTCGCCGCTGGCGCCGATCGGCAACAACCGGGCGATGGGCGCCATGCCGCGCGGTCTCCTCGATACGCTGGCCTTCCCGGTCTTCTTCACGCTGACGCCCTGGCGCATCGACGGCGCGACGCGCGACCCGAAGCTGATCCTCGCCTATGTCATGGTGCCGGTCGGCCTGGCCTTCGCGCTGACGAGCCGGCGACGCCCGGCGCTGGCCGATCCGCGCCTCGGCCTGTTCCTGCTGGTCGTGGCCGCGGTGACCTACGTGGTCTGGCTGCGGCTCTTCTCGATCTACCGCTACATCATCCCCGTGGAGATCCTGGCGCCGCTGCTGGTGGTGGTCGCGGTCGGCTTCCTGCCGCTGGCGGAGCGGGCGCGCCGCATCGCTGTGGTCGCCCTGCTGATCCTCGCGATGCCGGTCCAGCTGAGCTTCCGCGACAGGATCGCCTGGGGCGGCAGCCATTGGCGCCCCTTCGTCTCGGCGGTGCCGCCGGTGGGGATGGACCTGACGGGCGGGCTGGTGGTGGTGCCGGGCTGGCATCCGGGCTGGCGGGCCAACGCCTTCACCATTCCCTTCTTCCCGCCGGACCTGCCGTTCCTGCGCATCATCGCGCATGACGATCCGGCGGGACGCCTGGTGACCGGCTTCGACGACGAGATCGCGCGCCGCATCGCGACGCATGCCGGCCCGCTCTTCGTGCTGTGGACGCCGACGGAGCGCGGCCGCCCGCACGTCACGGCCAGCCTGGCGCGGCACGGCTTGGTGACGGATTTCGCGGGGTGCGGCCGGCTGCAGACCAGCATCGGCGGTCCGCTGGAAGTCTGCCCTGTGCGGCGGGGCGGTTGAGGAGGGCGGCGGCGCACCGCCGCCCCCGGCACGTCAGGCGCCGCCGAACTTGACCTGCTGCTGGTCGTTCTGGCCGCGCGTCGCCCAGCCCGTGGTGCGATTCTCGATGCTGACCGCGGCGACATACATCGCGACACCCATGATCGCCGTCACCATCAGCCCGGCGAAGACCAGCGGCACGTCGAAGCGCGAGGAGGCCAGGATCATCAGATGGCCGATTCCCTTGTTGGCCGCGACTGTCTCCGCGATGATCGAGCCCACGAAGGCGACGGTGATCGAGATCTTCAGCGAGGCGAAGAAATAGGGCATCGCCCGCGGCAGGCCGACCTTGCGGATGATGTCGGTGTGCCGCGCGCCCAGCGCGCGCAGCACGTCGCGCAGCTCCGGCTCCACCGTCGCGATGCCGGTCGCCACGTTCACCACGATGGGGAAGAAGCTGATCAGGAACGCGGTGATCACCGCCGGCACCGTGCCGATGCCGAACCAGATCACCAGGATCGGCACCACCGCGACCTTCGGGATGGAGTTGAAGCCGATCAGCAGCGGGTAGAGCCCGTGATACAGCAGGGTCGAGCTGCCGATCGCGATGCCGAGCAGCAGTCCGAAGACGATGGCGAAGCCGAAGCCGATCAGCGTCGTCATCAGCGTCTGCCAGGAATTGTCCAGCAGCGGCTTCCACCACTTGACCATGCTCGCCGCGATGTCGGTCGGCGCTGGCAGCACGAATTGCGGGATGGAGAAGGCGGCGACGGCCGCTTCCCACACCACGAACATGCCGACGATGACCAGCCAGGGCAGCCAGGCCTGCAGCCGGCGGCGCCGGCGCGCGGCCGCGGCCATCTCCTCCAGGCGCTTCAGCGCCTCGGGCGACATGCCCGCGGCGTTCGCCACCGCGGCCGGGCGGATCGCTCCGGTATCGTCAGGCATGCGCGACCTCCTCTCCCTTGCGGGCGGCGCTGATGTACTCGCGCAGGTCGTGCACGAGCGAGACGAATTCGGGGGCGTAGGTGGTCTCGAGCGTGCGCGGGCGGGGGAAGTGCACCTTGCGCTCCGCGATGATGCGGCCCGGGCGGGAGGACATGACCAGCACGCGGTCGGCGAGGAAGGCGGCCTCGCGCAGGTCGTGCGTGACCAGGATCACGGTCGGGCGGCGCACCATCCAGACATCCTGCAGCACCGACCAGAGATCCTCGCGCGTGAAGATGTCGAGCGCGGCGAAAGGCTCGTCCAGCATCAGCAGGGCGGGCTCGTGGATCAGCGCGCGGCAGAGGCTGGCGCGCTGCTGCATGCCGCCCGAGAGCTGCCAGGGGAACTTCGCCTCGAAGCCGGCGAGGCCGACCAGCGCCAGCAGGTCCTTGGCCTGCTTCTCGTATTCGGCACGCTTCGCACGCAATTGCCGCCGATGCGGCTCCACCACCTCGAGCGGCAGCATCACGTTGTCCAGGATGTTGCGCCAGGGCAGCAGGGTGGGATTCTGGAAGGCCATCCCCGCGATGGAGAGCGGCCCTGCGACCTCCGTGCCCGCGACCACCACATGGCCGGCGGTGGCGGGCCACAGCCCCGTGACCAGGCGCATCAGCGTGGACTTGCCACAGCCGGACGGGCCGACGACCGCGACGAACTCGCCCTTGGCGATGTTCATGCTGGTCCCCTGCAGCGCGAGCGTTCCCTCCACGCCGCCATAGCGCATGGCGACCTCACTGATCTCGACGAAAGGCCGCTCCATCTTGCCCCCTGACCGGCTGGACGCGCGCAGATGTGCGTCACGGGGGGGCGGCTACGCAAGACGCGCGCCAGGGCGTCGGGCCGCGCCGCCGCGCAGCAGGGCAAAGGTCGCGCCCGATTCCTGGGCGGTTTGCCTATCTGGTCGGCAAGTCGGGCGCGCGCAGCACCGCCGCGCAGGCCAGCGGCAGCCGGGGCGGCGGACCCGGCGGTCCCGGGACCGGCCGGCGCCGGGCGTCCGGCGTCAGCCACCAGTCCAGGCTCGCATCGCAGCCATCGCCCGGCGGCGGCGGGGCGATGTCGCGGCACTCCGGGCTGTCCTCGGGGCAGCGCAGGCGGATGTGCATGTGGCTGTCGTGCCCGCGCCACGGCCGCACCCGGCGCAGCCAGGCCTCGCCCCGGTGGTCGGCGCAGAGCCGGCGCTTGATCGCGTGGTTGACCAGCACCCGGTCCACGCCCGGTGCCTCGGTCGCGATGCGGATCAGCTGGGCATGGCGCGGTGTCCAGCGGGCCGGGTCCACGCCCGATTCGTCGGGCAGGACCAGGGAGGGGATCGTGAGGTCCTCGCGCTGCGCCGCCGGAACCCGCGGCTTCGGGCGCAGGTCCAGCCAGATGTCCACGTCCAGTCCGGTCTGATGGCTGGCATGGCCCCAGGGCATCGGCCCGCCGCGCGGCTGCGCGATGTCGCCGATCCAGAGGTCGGGGAACCCGGCCGCCCGCGCCCGGCCGGACACGTGCTCCACGAGCGCGATCGCGGCCGGATGGCCCCAATGCCGGTTGCGCGAGACGCGCACCGCCTGCCAGCCCGGTCCCTCCGCCGGCAGCGCGACGCCGCCGGCAAGGCAGCCGAGCCCCGTCCCGCCGATTGCCCGCGCGGGGCCCTGGCTGGGCCGGGACAGCGCCGCCCAGTCGCTCGCGCGCGCCAGCGGCGCCTCCACGGCGGCGGCGGGCAGGGCGACCAGGGCGGCAAGGGCGGTGGCGAGTCGCCACGGGGCAGGGCGGAGCACGCCGGCAGACTACGCGACCGCCGCCCGAAGGCCAGCGGCCGCGCGGGATCGGCGCCTCAGAAGCGGCGCTCGTACACCGTGACCACGTCCCCCGGCAGCAGGAGCGACTGGCGGGCGGCGCGGAACTCGCGCGGCCTACCGTCGTCGCCGACGCGGGTGACCGAGACATAGTCGCGCAGCGCCCGGTAGTTGAAGCCGCCCGCCACCGCCACGGCAGACAGCGCGGTCATGCCGGGCTGGTAGGGGAACTGCCCGCCGCGCTCCACCTGGCCAAGGACGAAGACCGGCCGGTACTCGATGACCTGGATGGCCACCGACGGGTCGCGGAACAGGTTCCGCTGCCGCATCACCTGCTCCACCGCGCGCTCGACCTCGGTGGTGGTGCGGCCCGCGGCCTGCACCGAACCGACCAACGGCAGGGCCAGCTGTCCGGCGTCGGTGATGCGGAATTCTCCGGTCAGGCGCGGGTCGTTGAACACGGTGACGCGTACCTGGTCCTCCGGGCCGAGGCGGTAGGATGCGCGCTCCCCTTCCGGCAGGGGGGGCAGATCGGCGCCCGGCGTGGTGCACGCGGCAAGCGCGACGAAGGGCAGCAGCATCGCGATCCGACGGGTCTGCATCTGGAGCGGTCCTCTCTCCGACGTTGGCGAACGGCTTCCACGTTCGTGCCAGAGGCGACGCAGACCGGGGCGTCGCGTTTCCTTGCGAAGCCGGCTCATCACGCCGTTGTTTGGGCCGGCGCGGAACCGGCGCCCACCGGAATGGTTGAACGCCGGGCGTCCCGATCCCGTTGCCGTCGGGCGGGGCTCCGCCCTGCCGATCGCAGGCGGAGAACCGGCGCGCCCGGGGGGAGTTCCACCACGATGCTCGACCGTACCGTCGCCGAGACCCGTGCGCCCGCCGAGCGCCGACCGGCCGCGCGCAGCGTGCCGCCGGCCCCGGTGATCGAGCCGGAAGGCCTCAACCTGACCGCGCTGCTCGGCGCGCTGCGTCGCCGGCGCGGCGTGCTGATCGCCTGCCTGCTGGCCTTCCCGATCATCGCGCTGGTCGCCGCGAAGAACATGACGCCGCGCTACACCGCGGTGACCACGGTGATGTTCGAGCCCACCGAGTATGCGGCGCGCGAGCTGCAGAGCATCCTGCGTGACGAAAGCACCACCGATGCGGTGCTCGCCTCCCAGGTCGAGATCGTCCGCTCGCTCTCCGTCGCGCGTCGCATCGTCGCGCGGTTCGGCCTGACGGAGCGCCCCGAATTCGCCTGGTGGCTGCAGGATCGCGAGCGCGCCGACGGGCCGGTGTTCGCCCTCCGCACGCGGGCCGCGGATCTGGCCGCCCGGGTCTCGCCGGAACTTGCCGAGATGCTCGCCCCGGAGCCGGTGGCCGAGCGGCCGCCCGGCGAACTGGCAGAGATCCAGGCGGCCGAGGCGCTGCTCGCCAAGCTCGACATCCAGGTCGTGCGCAACAGCCGGGTGCTGCAGATCCGCTTCACCACCGAGGATCCGCAGCTGGCCGCCGCCGGCGCCAACCTGGCCGCAGAACTCTACATCGCCGACCAGCTGGACGCGAAGTTCGACGCCGTGCGCCGCGCCAATGACTGGCTGGACGGCCGGATCGCCAACCTGCGCCAGGAGGTCACCCGCAACGAGGCGCAGATCGCGGAGCTGCGGTCCCAGTCCGGGCTGACGCGCGGCGTGAATGCCGGACTGCAGACCGAGCAGATCAGCCGCATCACCCAGGACCTGGTCGAGGCGCGCAACCAGCTGGCCGGGGCCGAGGCGCGGCTGGGCGCGGCAAGGGGCGGCGGGGGCGGCGGGGCCGACATGACGGCGCTGGCCTCGGCCAACCTGGTGGCGCAACGCACCGCGCGCGACGAGGCGCGGCGCGAACTGGACCGGCTGTCCGCGACGCTCGGCAGCGGGC
>NZ_JAPSMD010000153.1 GCF_027856955.1 Falsiroseomonas oryzae
CAGCGCCGCCGCCCCCGCGCCACCCCCGCACCGCTCCCGCAGGCGCCCGCGCGCGGCCGGCTGTTCGCCAGCGTGCTGGAGACCGTCGGCGCGACGCCGCTGGTCCTGCTGCCGCGCCTGGTGGCGAGCGCGGGGCTGCCGGCGCGGCTCGCGCTCAAGCTGGAATTCTTCAACCCGCTGGGCTCCGTGAAGGACCGCATCGGGCTGGCCATGATCGAGGCCGCGGAGCGCGAGGGGCTGATCGCGCCCGGCCGCTCCGTGCTGGTGGAGCCGACCTCGGGCAATACCGGCATCGCGCTGGCCTTCGTCGCGGCCGCGAAGGGCTACCGGCTGATCGTGGTGATGCCGGACGGCGCCAGCATCGAGCGGCGGAAGATGATGCGGCTGATGGGCGCGGAGCTGGAACTCACCCCGGCACGGCGGGGCATGACGGGCGCGATCGCGCGCGCGGAGGAGATCGTGGCGAAGACGCCGGGCGCCTGGATGCCGCGGCAGTTCGACAACCCGGCCAACCCCGCCATCCACGCCGAGACCACGGCGGAGGAGATCTGGGCCGACACCGGCGGCGAGGTGGATGCGGTGGTGGGCGGCATCGGCACCGGCGGCACGCTGACCGGCATCGCCCGCGTGCTGAAGCCGCGGCGCGAGGGGCTGCGCGTGATCGGCGTGGAACCCGCGGAGAGCGCGGTGCTGAACGGCGATGATCCCGGGCCGCACCGCATCCAGGGCATCGGCGCCGGCTTCCGCCCGGCGGTGCTGGATCTCGAGCGCCTGGACGGCGTGCTGCGCGTCTCGGAGCGCGAGGCCATCGCCGCCGCACGGCGCTGCGCGCGGGAGGAAGGCCTGCCCGTGGGCATCTCCTCCGGCGCCGCGCTGCACGCGGCGATGCAGGTCGCCGCGGACCCGGCGATGGCCGGGCGGCTGGTGGTGTGCATCGCGCCGTCCTTCGCGGAGCGCTACCTCTCGACCGAGCTGTTCGAGGGGCTGTAGCGCGCCCGCATCAGGCGGCGTGTCAGGCGGCGCGCGCCCAGGCGACGATGCGCGCGGCCGGCATGGCACCCGCCTGGCGCGCCACTTCGCGCCCGCCGCGGAACAGGGCGATGGTGGGGATGCTGCGGATGCCGAGTTCCGCCGCCAGGCGTGGCGCGTCCTCCGTCGAGACCTTCACGAGACGCATCGCCGGTTCCAGCTCGCGGGCCGCGGCCTCGAATTCAGGCGCCATGGCGCGGCAGGGCGCGCACCAGGACGCCCAGAAATCCACCAGCAGCGGCACGCCGCTGAGCAGCAGGTGCCGGCGGAAGCGCGCCTCGTCCAGCGCCACGGAGTGCCCGTCGAAGAGGGGCCGGTGACAGGCGCCGCAGCGCGGCGCATCGCCCAGGCGCGGAACCGGCACGCGGACCAGGCCGTCGCAGTGCGGGCAGACCAGCAGCGTGCTCTCGCTCATCGCCGCCCCCGCCCCGCCGCGCCGTCTGGCGGATCGCCACGGCGCCTGGCCGGGCAGCGCGCGGGGGAGGTCCAGGGGAAGGCCATGCCCCTAGATAAGAAAATGCGAACAGATTGCCAAGCCGGGGAGGGCGAGCCTTGGGCCGTGTCAGCGCAGCCAGCGCAGCGGCACCGTCACCAGCTCGGGGAACAGCACCAGCAGGAACAGCACGACGACCTGCGCGACCAGGAACGGCGTGACCGCGCGCGTCACCCGGCCCAGATCCACCCGGGCCACCGCAGAGGCGACGTTCAGCACCGTGCCGACCGGCGGCGTGATCAGCCCGATGGCGTTGTTCATGATGAACAGCACGCCGAAATACACCGGATCGATCCCGGCCTCCCGCACGATGGGCATCAGCACCGGCGTCAGGATCAGGATGGTCGGGATGAAGTCCAACGCCGTGCCGACCACGACGACCAGCAGCATCATCGCCGCCATCAGCAGGACTCGGTCGCCCATGAAGGGCTCCAGCAGCGGGCGGATCTGGCCGGGGATGTCGGCGATGGTGATGAGATAGGCGGTCACCGCCGCGCAGGCGACCAGGAACATCACCGCCGCCGTGGTGCGCACCGCCGCCACCAGCACGCCGGGCAGCATGGAGGGCTTCAGCTCCCCATAGCCGAACATGCCCACCAGGATCGCATAGACCGCGGCGACCACGCCGGCTTCGGTCGGCGTGAAGGCGCCGAACTTCAGGCCGAGCACGATGATCACCGGCAGGCCGAGCGCCAGCAGCCCGTCGCGCAGCGCCTGCGCGGCCTCGGCCCAGGACTTGCGGGGCAGCGGCGCGACGTTCTCGTTGCGCGCCAACCACCACCAGGTGATCGCGAGCGCCGCGGCCATCATCAGCCCCGGCACGATGCCCGCCAGGAACAGCGAGGTGATGGAGACGTTGGCCGCCACGCCGAAGACGATGAAGCCGATGGAAGGCGGGATCACCGGCCCGATGATGCCGCCCGATGCCATCAGCGCGGCGGAGCGGCCGACATCGTAGCCGGCGCGCCGCATCATCGGCACCAGCACCGCCGCCAGCGCCGCCGTATCCGCCACCGCCGAGCCCGACAGGGAGGAGAGCAGCACCGCCGCCACCACGGCCACGTAGCCCAGGCCGCCACGCCAATGCCCGACCAGCGCCAGCGCGAAGTTCACCAGCCGGCGGGAGAGGCCGCCCGCCGTCATCGCCTCGCCGGCCAGCAGGAAGAAGGGCACGGCGAGCAGCGCGAAGCTGTCCGCCGCGTTCAGCATCTGCAGCGCCATCGACTGCGCGTCGAAGGCATCCAGGTGCCACATCATCGCCAGCGACGAGACGAGCAGCGCGAAGGCGATCGGCATGCCGAGCGCCATGGCGCCCAGCAGCGAACCGGTGAAGACCAGCAGCGTCACGCGCCGGGTTCCGCCGGCAGCCCCTCATGCGGCGGCGCGGGCGGGTCGCGGCCGGCGAGCGCCGCCAGCAGGTCCGCCAGCGCGATCAGCCCCAGGCCGATGCCCGCCACCAGCGCCGCCGCATAGGCCCAGCCGAGCGGCAGGCCGGAGACGGGCGCGTGGTTGGACAGGTTGATCGCCACCTGCGACCACGCTCCCCACAGGAAGACGCCGCAGCACAGCAGGATCAGCAGATCCGAGAGGATGCGACAGAGCTGGCGGCCGGCGCGCGGCAGGGCGCGCGCGACCAGGTCGAAGCCGAGATGCCCGCCCTGCCCCATCACGATCACCGCGCCGAGGAAGGTCACCCAGACGAAGAGGAAGCGCGACAGCTCCTCGCTGACGGTGATGCCGGAGTCGAAGGCGTAGCGCAGCACGACGTTGCCGAAGACCATGATCACCATGGCGGCCAGGGCCAGCGCCAGCAGCGCCTCCGCCACCGCCGTCGCGCGCGTCGCCAGCCGTGTCACGCGGCGAGGCCCTCGATCGCGAAGATGCGGGCCGGCGCGCCATCCGCGCCCGGCACCTTGAGCGGCGCGGCGCAGAGGAAGCTGCGCGGGCCGGCGAGCGCCGCGGTGTTCACGAGATACTCGATCAGGGTGATGCCGGCGCGCAGGCAGACGTCGTGGGTGACGTGCTGGTCGAAGGGCACGGTCACGTTGTCCAGCAACAGGCGGATCGGATAGTCCTGCGGGAAGTCGAAGGCCAGCGCGCTGGGCCTGCGCGCCTTCAGCCACTCCGCGGCGTCCCGCGTCAGCCAGGGCGCGTCGCGCCAGAACTCGGGCGTGTTCCAGTCGCGCTGCCGGTCCCAGGCGGCGGAGAGCAGCAGGATCTCGCCCTCCGCTCCGCCGGGATCGGCAGCGGCCAGCCGCTCCGGCCCGATCGGCTCGTTCGGCTGGGCGTCGTGCAGGCGCAGGATGCGACAGGGCCCGACCACGCGATCGAGCGGCGTGCTCTCGATGGTCGGCGCATCCGCCAGGATATGCGCCTGCGCGTCCACATGGCTGAAGCCATGGCAGGCGGCGTCCAGCCGGCTGATGCGGAACTGGTCGCCCGCCTTGATGTCGCCGGTGACGGAGACCTGCGTGCGCCAGCGGAAATGCGGCGCGATGGGCATGGAGAGATCGACGATGCGCATCGCGCCGCTCCCGCCTCAGGCGCCCGGCGCCGCGGCGGCGATCGCCTCGGGCAGTTCGGCGCCGAAGCGGGTCGCGAAGTCGCGCCGCGTCTCCTCCACCACGATGCGGGCGAAGGCCTCGCGGTCCGGCTGCTCCACCACCTGCATGCCGCGCCGCTTCAGCTCCGCGACGGAGCTGCCTTCCGCATCCTCGTTCATCTGCCGCTGCTGCGGCGTGACCTCGGTGGCGACGGCCATGATGGCCTCCCGCTGCGCCGCCGGCAGCGCCTCCATCCGCTGCTTCGACATGGCCAGGATGCCGGCGGTGTAGGCGTGCCGCGTCAGGCTGAGATGGCGCTGCACCTCGTAGAAGCGAGCGTTCAGGATCAGCGTGGTCGGGTTCTCCTGCCCGTCCACGGCGCGCGTCTCCAGCGCGGTGAACAGCTCGGTGAAGGGCATCGGCGTCGGGTTGGCGCCGAGCAGCTGGAAGGCCTTGATGTGCGCCGGGTTCGGCGTGGTGCGGATCTTCAGCCCGCGCAGGTCGGCGGGGGCGGAGATCGCGCGGCGCGAATTGGTGACGTTGCGGAAGCCGATGTCCCAGAAGCCCAGCACCACCAGGTTCGCGCCGTCCAGCTCGCCGCGCAGCTGCCGGCCGATGGCGCCGTCCAGCACCGCGGTCACGTGCCGCCGGTCGCGGAACTGGAAGGGCAGGTCCAGCACGTTCAGCTTCGGCGCCAGCCCCGTGAAGAACGGGTTGCCGGTCAGCGCGATGTCCAGCGTGCCGCCGCGCGCAGCGGAGATGATGGTGGGATCGCTGCCCAGCGCGCCGTTCGGGAAGACCTGCACGGTGACCGCGCCGCCGGTGCGCTCGCGCACCTTCTCGGCAAACATCAGCGCCGCGCGGTGCCAGGAATCGGCTTCCGGATGCGGGTGGGCGAAGCGCAGGCGGACGGCCTGGGCCTTCGCAGTTCCGATGATGGCGGGCGCGGCCAGCAGGCCCAGCGCCGCGCGGCGGGTCAGTGTCGTCATGGTTGTCCCTCCCACGTCACGTTGCAGTCCGGTTCTCAGCGTGCCCAGCGCAGCACCATGGCGTCCAGGCGCTTCGCCATCTCGACCAGGCCGGCGCGCGCCGCCGGATGCAGCGGCGCGATCGGCGCGCGCGGGGCGCCGCAGCGGATCACGCCGCCTTCCTCCATCAGCGCCTTGGCGGCCAGCAGCCCGCATTGGCGGTTCTCGTGGTTGATCAGCGGCAGCCAGCGGCAATAGGCGTCCATCGCGGCCGCGCGGTCACCGGCGAACCAGGCATCGGTGATCTGGCGGATGCCGTCGGGGAAGCCGCCGCCGGTCATGGAGCCCGTGGCGCCGGCGTCGAGGTCGGCCATCAGCGTGATCGCCTCCTCCCCGTCCCAGGGGCCGATCACGGCGTCGCCGCCGAGCGCGATCAGCTCGCGCAGCTTCGCCGCGGCCTGCGGCACCTCGATCTTGAAGTAGGAGACGTTGGCGATCTCGCGGGCCATGCGCGCCAGGAAAGGCGCCGACAGCGTGGTGCCGCTGACCGGCGCATCCTGGATCATGATGGGGATCGAGATCGCGTCGGAGACGCGGCGGAAGAACTCGAAGATCCCGGCCTCGCCGACGCGGATGGTGGCGCCGTGGTAGGGCGGCATGATCATCACCATCGCCGCGCCCGCGTCCTGCGCGTGGCGGCTGCGTTCGGCGCAGACATGGGTGGCGAAATGGGTGGTGGTGACGATCACCGGGACGCGTCCGGCGACGTGCCTGAGAGCGACATCCATCACCTGCTGACGGTCCTCGTCCGTCAGCACGAATTGCTCGGAGAAGTTCGCGAGGATACAGAGCCCCTCGGAGCCCGCATCGATCATGAAGTCGATGGCGCGCTTCTGGCCCTCGAGGTCGAGCGAGCCGTCGGCGTGGAAGATGGTCGGGACGACGGGGAAGACCCCGCGATAGGGCTGCGGCATGGCGGCTCTCCCCTAGGCCCGCGCGCGGCGCCGGGCGGCCATGGTGCAGGCCAGGTCGAAGGCGGCCTGGAGAGCGCCGACGCGCGCGACGCCCTTCCCCTGGATGTCGAAGCCCGTGCCATGCGCGCAGGTCGCGATCGGCACGGGCAGGCCGCCTGCCACCGTGATGCCGCGCCAGAAGCCCATGAGCTTCATCGCGATCTGGCCCTGGTCGTGGTACATCGTCACGATCGCGTCCAGGTCGCGCGACCCATCGGCCTTCGGCTGGGCGCGCAGGAAGATGGTGTCGGCGGGATAGGGCCCCTCGCAGGGCAGGCCGCGGCGCCGCGCCTCCTCCAGCGCGGGGCCGATGATCTCGATCTCCTCCCGCCCGAAGGCGCCGTTGTCGCCGTTGTGGGGGTTGAGGCCGCAGACGGCGATGCGCGGCTGCTCGATCCCCGCCTGCACCAGCGCGTCGCGGATCAGCGCCACCGCGCCGATCACCCGCTCCGCCGTGATGAGGTCCGCCACCTCGCGCAGCGCGACATGGCTGGTGACGCGGCAGGTCCAGAGCCCGTCCAGCACGTTGAACTCGCTATGCGCGCCCTTGTGGCCCAGCACCTCCGCGAACCAGTGCAGCTCGTCCGGGTGGCCCATCTGCGCCGCATGCAGCGACGACTTGTTGAGCGGCGCGAAGCAGATGCCGTCCACGACGCCGCGCTGCGCCAGGCCCAGGCATTCGCGCAGCGTCGCCAGCGCATGCCGTCCGCCCGCCGCGCTGGACTGCCCGCGCGGGATCGGGGCGTCGCGCCGCAGCTCATGCAGGGCGATCCGGCCGGGCGCCAGCGTGGCAGGGTCGTTCACGCGCGTGACCGGCAGGTCCACGCCGGCGATGCGCATGCCCTCCGCCAGCTCCTCCGGATCGGCGACGAGCAGCAGTGCCGCCTTCTCCCGGTTCGCGGGTTCGGCGAGCAGCTTCGCCATGATCTCCGGGCCGATGCCGGCAGGATCGCCGAGGACGAGGGCGAGGCGGGGTGTCATTCGGCGGGTCTCCTGAGGGCGGTCGCGCCGCCGCGCAGCAGGCCGGCCAGCAGCGGCCAGGCGAGCAGCAGCAGCGCGAGGGTGGTGATCGAGGCGACGAGCCAGTTCGACCAGAAGATCGTCAGGTCGCCGCGGCTCATCAGCATGGATTGGCGGAAGGCGTCCTCGGCCTTGTCGCCGAGCACCATCGCGAGGACCAACGGCGCGATGGGGTAGTCCAGCTTCTTCATGAGATAGCCGAGCACGCCGAAGCCCAGCGCCAGCAGCACGTCGAAGCCGCTGCCCGAGACCATCCAGGCGCCGGTCAGGCAGATCGTCATGATCAGCGGCGCGAGCAGCCCGAAGGGCACGCGCATGACGGAGGCGAAGATCGGCACCGTCGCCAGCACCAGCACCACCGCCACCAGGTTCGCCACATACATGCTGGCGATCAGGCCCCAGACGAAGTCAGGCCGGTCCTGGAACAGCGTCGGGCCGGGCTGCAGACCCCAGATCATCAGCCCGCCGAGCATCACCGCCGCGGTCGCCGAACCCGGCACGCCGAGTGCCAGCATCGGCAGCAGCGCGGAAACGCCGGCGGCATGGTCCGAGGTTTCGGGACTCACCACGCCTTCCGGCTCGCCGCGGCCGAAATTGTCGCGCCGGCGCGAGAAGCGGCGCGCGACGCCGTACGACATGAAGGAGGCCGCTGTGGGCCCGCCCGGCGTCAGCCCCATCCAGATGCCGATCGCGGCGCTGCGCACCAGCGCCACCGTGTAGCGCGGCATCTGCGCCAGCGTGGACAGCACGGCGGCCAGGCGCACCCGGGCACGGATGCCTTCCACCTTCTCCGTCTCGTCCGCCGTGGCGAGCAATTCGCCGATGCCGAACAGGCCGATGACGGCGACCAGGAAGGAGATGCCGCGCACCAGCTGGTCCTGGCCGAAGGTCAGCCGCATCTCGCCGGAGACGGTGTCCATCCCGATCGTCGCCAGCGACAGGCCGACCAGCAGCGAGACCGCGGTCTTCAGCGGGTTCGTGCCGCCCATGCCGATGAAGGCGCAGAAGGCGAGCAGATAGACCGCGAAATACTCCGCCGGGCTGAAGCGCAGCGCGAAGTTGGCGATGTCGTCCGCGACGACCGTCACCGTGATCACGCCGCAGAGCGCGCCGAAGCCCGAAGCCAGGAAGGCCAGCGACAGCGCCTCCGCCGCCTTGCCCTGCTTCGCCATCGGATGCCCGTCGAAGGTCGTGGCGACGGAGGACGGCTCGCCCGGGATGTTGAACAGGATGGAGGTGGTGGAACCGCCGAGCAGCGCGCCCCAGTACATCGAGCTGAGCAGGATGATGGCGCTGACAGGCGGCATGAAGAAGGTCAGCGGCATCAGCAGCGCCACGCCGTTCGGCGCACCCAGGCCCGGCAGCACGCCGACCAGGATGCCGATCAGCACGCCCGCGACCATCAGCGCCAGGTGGTGGAAGGTCAGCGCCACCTCGAAGCCGTGCAGAAGGGCGGCGAAGCCTTCCATCAGTAGATCCCCAGCGCCTCTTCGAGCGGGCCCTTCGCCAGCGGCACGGTCAGCCAGGTCTCGAACAGCAGGAAGAAGGCGGCCGGCGTGCCCAGCGCGACGGCCAGGGCAACCGGCCAGCGCGCGCGCGCCTGAACCCGCGCCATCCACAGCAGGTACAGCGTCATCGGCACATAGGCGCCGAGCGGCGCGATGGCCGCGCCGAAGACGACCGTGGGGAGCAGCAGCGCACCGACGCGGCGCATCGCGCCCGGCTCCGCGAAGCGCCCGGCCACG
Source organism: Falsiroseomonas oryzae (assembly GCF_027856955.1). GTDB lineage: Bacteria > Pseudomonadota > Alphaproteobacteria > Acetobacterales > Acetobacteraceae > Falsiroseomonas > Falsiroseomonas oryzae. The sequence goes on from NZ_JAPSMD010000153.1 coordinate 8,812, forward strand.
CCCGCCAGCGCATGGGTCAGCGCCAGCAGCAGCGCCACGCCGACGAGCAGGAGGCCGATGCGCAGCGGGAAATAGCCCGCACCGGGGCCGGTCGGCCCCCAGCCGACATCGTGCTGCAGCGCGCCGGCGATCACGACGCCGCCGAAGGCCGCGGCGGCGAGCGCCATGCCCGCCTCCGCGATGCGCCGCGTCCTGTCGCCGCCCGGCCGATTCACGGCATCGGCCTTCGGCCCGAGCCGACCGGACGGGTCATCACGTCAGCCCTGCTCGACCAGCCAGCCGTACTCGCGGAAATGCTCGCGGTTGGTCGCCTCGTCGCGCCGGATGAACTCGGCCAGCTCCGCGCCGGTCTGCCACAGGTCGCCCTGGCTGCCGCTTTCGAGCCACGCCTTCCATTCCGGGGTCTCCCGCACGCGCGCCAGAAGCTGCGTCCAGAACTGCGCCTGCGCATCCGTGGTGCGCGCGGGCAGCCAGACGGTGCGGGGCATGCGGAACTCCGCCGGGCCGATGCCGGCCTCCGTCGCGGTCGGGATGTCGGACCAGCCGACGCCGTTGTGCACCTTCTCCGGCAGCGTCAGCCGCTGCGTGTTGAAGACGCAGAGCGGACGGACGCGCCCGGCGCGCCACTGGCCGATGTTCTCGGCGGGGTTATTGGTGTTCGCATCCACATGCCCGCCGGCGAGTTGCACCGCCACCTCGCCGCCCGAGCGGAACGGCACGTAGGTGAAGGTGACGCCGGTCGCGCGCTCGATCAGCTTGGTCAGGATGTGGTCGGTGTCGCGCGCCTGGCTGCCGCCCATGCGGAAGGCGCCCTGGCGCTCCCGCGCCGCCTCCACCAGGTCCTTCGCGGTGCGGAAGGGCGCATCCGTGTGCGTCCAGAGGATGAACTCGTCCGCGGCCATGGAGGCGACGGGGCGCAGGTCGGACAGGCCATAGCCGACGCGCGTGACCAGCGGCATCAGCCAGACGTTGTTGGTGCCGAACACCACCTTGTGCGGGTCGCCTGCGGCGCCGCGGCCATAGACGAAGGCCTCCGTGCCGGCGCCGCCGCCCTTGTTGGTCACGATCACCGGCGTGCGCATCAGGTTGTGCTTCTGGATGATCGACTGGACGATGCGCGCGAACTGGTCGGTACCGCCGCCGGGGCCTGCGGCCACGATGAACTCCACCGGCCGCGCGGGCTGCCAGGCCTGCGCCAGCGCGGGCCGCGCCAGCAGCGCCGCACCGCCGCCGAGCAGCAGCAGGCGTCGGGACGCGCGGAAGCGGGAAACGGCGTCGGGCGCCGCGGTGCGGTGCGTCATGGCAACTTCCTCCCACTGTTGCGGGCACGGTCTTTCGCCGGCCCCTGTCGTCACGGCAGCCTGGAGGAGGCCGGGTCCGCCTGTCAACCGGTCCGGCCATCGGACCAGTAGACCGCCGGTGCGCCGCTGCGTTACGCTGCCGGCCATGCACGACAGCTACGCCTTGCTGCAATCCGCCGTGTCGCGCCGCACCATGCGCGAGCAGATCACCGACCGTCTTGCCGGCATGATCCTCTCCGGCCTGCTGCGCCCCGGCGACGCGCTGCCCGGCGAGCGCGAGCTTGCATCGCAACTGGATGTGAGCCGGGAGACGGTGCGCGGCGCGATCCAGGCACTGGCCGCGCGCGGCCTGATCGAGGTGGCGCAGGGCGCGCGGTCCCGCGTGCTGCCGGCGACGAACTGGATCGCCCGCGCCGCCCCCGCCGCACGCTACACGCCGGAGGAGGTGCACGGCGCGCGCCTTGTCCTCGAAGTTGCCGCCGCGCGAGAAGCGGCGCGCCACGCCGATGCCGCGACGCGCGCGCGCCTGGCGGAGCTGGTCGAGGAGCAGGGCCGCGCGCTGGAGGATCCGGCCGCCTTCCACATCTGCGGGTCGGAGTTCCACGCCACGCTGCAGCGCGCCGGCGGCAACCGGCTGCTCGCGGCGCTGCTGGCCGAGGCCTATGGCCAGTCCTCGGAGCTCAGTCACCGCGCGCTGGCAGCGCCGGGTGCCATGCGGCGGTCCTGGATGGACCACAAGCGGATCGCCGCCGCTGTCGCCGCGCGCGACCCGGAGGCCGCGGCCACCGCCATGCGCCGGCATCTCGATCGCATCGGCACCGCCGCGCGGCGGGCGGAGGAGAAGCGCGCCGCCGCCTGATGGCGGCGCGTCCAGGGGGGGAAGCAACACGGTGCAGTTCAATACGCTCTTCCGGCCGGCCATCGAACGGCCCGTGACCGCGGCCCTGCTCGGCTGCGGGGAGTTCGGGCTCTCGCTGATCGCGCAGGCGCGGCGGCTGAAGGGCCTCGACATCGTCGCGGCACTCGACCTCGACACCGCGCGCGTCGCGGCGAACCTCGCCGCCGACGACGTGCCGCATCGCCGCTGCGAAGGTCCGGCCGAGATCCGCGCCGCGCTTGCCGCGGGTGAGATCGCGCTCACCGCGCGCATCGACGACCTGCTGGCCACGCCCGGGCTCGACCTTGTGGTGGAGGCCACCGGCCATCCGGAAGGCGCAGCGCGCCATGCGCTGGCCGCGATCGCGGCGGGCAAGCACATCGCCATGGTGTCGAAGGAATCCGAATGCGTCGTCGGCCCACTGCTGGCGGCGAAGGCGCACGCGGCGGGGCTGTCCTACACGCTGGTGGATGGCGACCAGCCGGCGCTGCTGGTGGGTCTTGTCTCCTGGGCGCGGCTGCTCGGCCTGCCCATCCTCGCCGCCGGCAAGAGCAGCGAATACGACTACGTCTTCGACCCCGCGACCAGCCGCACGCGCTGGCTGACGGAGGAGACGGACAGCCCCGGCCTGGCCGCGCTGATGACGCTGGGCGCCGACGCGGCCGCCACCATCGCCGCGCGCGCCGCGGCGCTCGCCGCGCTGCCGCAGCGCACCGTGCCCGACTACTGCGAGATGGCGCTGGTCGCCAACGCCACCGGCATGCCGTCGGCGCGGCCCGACTTCCAC
>NZ_JAPSMD010000154.1 GCF_027856955.1 Falsiroseomonas oryzae
GACGCCGATCCGGCGCGCGTGCTGGCGCGTGCCGTCGCGCTCCACGCCGCGCCGGCCGGCGCGCCTGGTCGGCTGCGGGGCACGGGCGTGAGCCTCTATGTCGAGGACCTGCATGGCGCGCCCGTCGCGGCCCCGGCGCGGCTCACCGCGCTGGAACGTGCCGACGGCCCACTTTTCGCGCTCGCCGCCGGCACGGCGAGCAATGGGCAGGGCCATGAGACGAGCTTCCGCGCCATCGCGGCGCGCGAGCTCGGCATCGCACCCGGGCAGCTCGTTTTCCTGCAGGGCGACACCGCCATGCTATCGGAAGGGGCGGGCACCGGCGGGTCCTGGTCGCTGACCATCGGCGGCAACGCCGTGCTGCTCGCCGCGCAGGCTGCGGTCGAGGAGGGCCGGCGCCGCGCCGCGGTGCTGCTGGAAGCCGCGGAGGCCGATATCGAGTTCGAGGCCGGGCGCTTCCGTGTCGCCGGCACCGACCGCGAGCTGGACTGGGCGGCGCTGGTCGCCGGCAGCCCGGGCCTTGCGGTCGAGCGCCGCTACGACCGGGATGCGGAGACGCGCCCGTGCGGCTGCCATGTCGCCGAGGTCGAGCTGGATCCGGAGACCGGCGCCGTCGCGCTCATCCGGCTGACGGTGGTGCAGGATTCGGGCGTGCTGGTGGATGCGACGCTGGCGGCCGGGCAGATGGTGGGCGGGCTGGCACAGGGGGTCGGCGCCGCGCTGCTGGAGCGCATGGTGCACGACGCCGATGCGCAGCTGCTCAGCGGCTCCTTCCTCGACTACGCGCTGCCGCGGGCAGGCGACCTGCCGGCGATGCAGCCGGTCTTCGATGCGACGCCCGCCGCAGCCAATCCGCTCGGCGTGAAGGGCATCGGCGAGGCGGGGACAACCGGCGTCTCGGCCGCGGTGGCGAATGCCGTGGCGGATGCGCTGGCGAAGCTGGGGGCGCCGGATGTGCAGATGCCGGCGACGCCCGCCGCGGTATGGCAGGCCATCGCTGCGGCGCGCTCGCCTGGCGCGGCGTGACGGGCGGCTGTCGCGCCGCCCGGGGGCGCCCTCAGACCTCGACCTTGTAGGTCAGCTTGATCTCGTCCCCGTTCTCGCCCATCAGCCCCCAGGCGTGGCGCGGCTGTTCGGAGACGATCACGTCGATGTCGCGCGGTTCGATGCCGGTGGCGGCGGGCACGCGCGCGTAGATCTCGCGGACGAGCGCCTTCAGGGTCTCCTTCGTGCGGCCCTGGAAGGTGTCGATCTCGATGATGATGTAGCGGTCGGACCGCTCATGCGGCGGGTAGATGAAGTCCGCCCGATCCATCGGGAAGAAGCGCTGCAGGCGGCGCTCGGCGGGGAAGGTGAAAGCGACCGAGATGCTCTCGTTGATGGCGTCGGACAGCGCCTGGCGGATCGGCACGAGGTTCTCCCGTATCCCGTACACCTTGGCTTGCGGCATGCCGTCCTCCTGCTTGGCCTTGTGGAGAAAGCCTAATCGCCACGCCAGTTCCCCTCAAGTCGGATTCTGGATACAGGACGCGAGGCATCCTACAGCGCCGGCTCCTCCTCGCGCAGCGCGAAGATCTTCTTCCAGGCCGGCCGTGCATGGCAGGCGGCCAGCCAGGCCTTCACGCCCGGCGCGGCCTCCAGCACCTCCGGCGCCGGCAGGGCATAGCGCACCACCTCCGCCACGTTGATGTCCGCCACCGTGAAGCGCCCGCCGACAAGGAAGCCCGTCGGCGCCAGCGCCGCGTCCAGCGCGGCGAAAGGGCCGCGCAGCGCGGCGACGGCTTCCGTCACCTTCGCCTCGCTGCGCTGATCGGGTGGCAGCTGCACGCGGTTGTAGAGGATCTGGATGCTGCGCGGCTCGATCTCGGTCGCGCCGAACAGCGTCCATTGCGCGATCCGGCCTTCCTCCTTCAGGTCGGCGCCGGCCAGCGGCCCGCCGAATTTGCGCGCGAGATAGAGGTTGATGGCGAGGGATTCGCTCAGCACCAGCCCGTCATCCTCCATCGCGGGGATGCCGCCATTCGGGTTGATGCGCAGATACTCCGGCGAGCGGGAATGCATCGTGCCTTCGGCGCCGGCGCGGAAGTTCTGCAGGACGGGAACGTGCCGGAAGGGCTGCCCCATTTCCTCCAGCAGCCAGATGTTGCGCAGCGCGCGTGAGCGATAGACGCCGTAGATGGTGACCATGCCGTTCACTCCAGGCCGAAGGGATCGTCCACCGACTTCGCCGGCGGCGTCAGCCAGTCCGCGCCAGCCTCGGTGACCACGATGTGGTCCTCCAGCCGGATGCCGAACTCGCCGTAGATCGCGATGGTGGGCTCGATGCTGCCGGTGTTGCCGGGCGCGAGGGGCTGCGCGTTGCCCTTCACGAAATAGGGCGCCTCGTGCACGTCCATGCCGATGCCATGCCCGGTGCGGTGCGGCAGGCCGGGCACCCTGTAGCCGGGGCCCATGCCGGCCGCGACCACCACGCCGCGGCAGGCATCGTCGATCGCGCCGCAGGGCGCACCGGGCCGGGCAGCTGCGAAGCCGGCCGCCTGCGCGCGCCTGCTCAGGTCCCAGATCTCCCGCTGGCGGGCGGTCGGCGTGCCGAAGACATAGCTGCGCGTGATGTCGGAGACATAGCCGTGCAGCGGCGCGCCGACGTCGATCAGCACCACGTCGCCCTCCTGCAGCGTCTGCGGATAGGGCACGCCGTGCGGATAGGCGGTGGGCTCGCCGAACAGCACGATGGAGAAGGCGGGGCCGCCGTCGAAGCCGGCCTTGCGGTGCGCGGCGACGAGGAAGTCCGTCACCTCCGTCGTCGTCACGCCTGCCCGCAATGCGCGGGCTGCGGCGGCGTGGATCTCCAGCGTCATGCCCATGGCCTGGCGTAGCAGCGCGACCTCGTGCTCGGTCTTGCGCTCCCGCAGGTGGGAGGTGACGGGGCCGGAGGCGACGAAGCGGTGGTTGGGCAGCGCCGCGCGCATGCCTTCCGCCACGAAGACCCGCGCCATGTCGTCCAGCGCCACGGTGCCGCCGGCCACATCGGCCTCGCGCAGCATCTCGGCGAACAGCGCGTAGGGATCCTCGTCCTCCTCCCAGCCGCGCACCTCGCCGGGCAGGGCCAGCATGGTGCGGATGCGCTCCACCTCGAAGGCGGGCGCCAGGTAGGCGAGGGGACCGCGCGCCGGCAGCATGGCGCCGACCGGCCGCTCGCTCTGCCCGTGCCTGAGGCCGGTCATCCAGGCCAGGTTCGTCGTGCCGTCCAGCCACAGCGCGGCGATGCCAAGCTCCTGCATGCAGGCCTGGGCTCGCGCCACACGGCGCGCATGCTCCTCCGCGCCGATCGGCGGCACCGCGTCGCGCCGGTTGCGGATGCCCGCGAGTTCCGTCGCGAAGTCCGATCCGCCCACGCCGACCGTCATGTCATGCTCCTCGCCGTCCGGCTGCCTGGATGCCACGGCCGCCTCGGCTTCACCAGCGGCGGCGGCTTTCCGTGACGGCCAGGAAGAGGCCGGCGCCGATCACCACGGCGGCGCCGACCCAGGTGGTCGGTTCCGGCCAGAGCCCGGTCAGCAGCACGCCCATGGCGACGGCGCCTATGATCTGCCAGTACTGGAAGGGCGCGATCACGCTGGCCGGCGCGTAGGACACCGCGCGCGCCAGGCAGTAGTGCCCGGCCGCGGCCAGCGTCCCAAGGCCGATGAAGGCGAGGGCGTCGCCCAGGCCCTGCGGCGTCACCCAGCTGAAGGGCACGACCAGCGTCAGCACCACGCCGCCGAGCAGCGCGCTCCAGAGCGTGGAGGTCTCCGGCCGGTCGTAGGGAGCCACCTTGCGCGTCAGCACCTGGTAGGTGGCATAGGCCAACGAACTGACGAGGATCAGCAGCGAGGCCGGCTGGAAGGTCTCGCCGCCCGGCCGGATCACCACCAGCACGCCGAGGAAGGCGGCGCCGACGGCCAGCATGCGGCGGGCCTGCGGCCGCTCGCCGAGCATCGGCCAGGCGATCAGCGCGACCAGGAAGGGCGAGATGAAGCTGATCGCCGCGGCCTTGGCCAGCGGCACCGTCGAGATCGCCACGAAGTAGAAGCTGGTCGAGGTGAGCTGGCACAGCGAGCGCGCCGCCTGCAGCGCTGGCCGGCGCGTGGCGAAGACGCGCACCCCCGCCGTCGGCAGCATCACCGCCAGCATGACCACCAACTGCCCCGCGATGCGCGCCCACACGATCTGCTCATACGGGTAGCGGGCGGCCAACAGTTGCACGAGCCCGTTCATCACCGGCAGCACGCTGGCGGCGAGCAGCATGAACCCGATGCCGAGCAGGATGCGCGGCTCGCGCGGCAGGCCGGGCGGGGGCGGCGTCACGGCCGTGCCACGCAGCCCGGGTTGTCGCGCCCGGGCGCGCCGAGCGCGAGGAAACGAGCCTCGGGCAGGCCCAGCGTCTGCCGCACCTCCATGGCGCGCGCGAAGCTGACCGTGGCCCCGCCGGCGGGCCGTTCCTCGATGCGGTGGATCAGGTTGTCGGAGATGGCCTGGCGGTTGGCGTCCAGGCGCACCTCCGCCCCGGTGGCGGTGGCGAAGCGCAGCCCGGCCAGCGTGCGCTGGAACGCCTCCTGCGCGGCGCCGAGGTCGCCCCGCACCTCGTCCAGCGCCAGCAGGACGGCCTGCAGCGCCGTGTGGTACAGCACGCCATGCAGCGACGGCGTGGCCAGTCCGCCCTGGCCCGACCAGCGGCGGCGGTAGCGCGCGACAAAGTCCTGCCAGGCCGGGTCGTCATGCACCTCCGCGACCGGTCCCGCGCTGACCAGGCCGGGCAGCAGGCGCCGGTGCGGGCCGCGCGTGGACAGCAGCGCATCGTCGGCGGCGCCGGTGCCGGCCACGACGGGCAGGGCGCCGTTCGCCTGCGCATACTGGGTCAGGAAGGCGAGGGCATCGCTGGCGGCCAGCAGCAGCACCAGCGCGCCGGCACTGGCGGGGATGCGCGCGATGGCGTCCGCATGGCTGGCGGCGCCGAGCTGCGACCAGAGATGGGTCGCGCGGCCGCCGAGACTGCAATACTCCAGGCTGAAGCCGAAGGCCTGGGCGTGCTGGAACGGATAGTCGCCGGCCACCACCGCGACCTCCGGGACCTTCATCACACGCCGGACATGCGTGCCGAGGCCGGCCATCCATTGCGCGGCATCCGTGTTGAAGCGGAAAAAGTTCGGGCTCGGGTTGCGCAGGGTGACATCCGGCGCGGCGGCGCTGCCGTTGACGATGGTGCGCCCCGACAGCGTGCGGGAGAAGTCGCGCAGCGCGATCGCCTCGGCGCCGCCCAGCGGGCCGATGATCACCTCGGCCTCGTCCTGCTCGAACAGCTTGCGCGCGCGCGCCACCGCGACATCCGGCTGGCCGTTCGTGCCCTCCCGCATCACCTCCACGCGCCGGCCGCCTGCCATGGCGTTGCGGCTTTCCAGCAGCATCTGCATGCAGCGGAAGGCGTCCTCCCCGCCCGCGGCGAAGGGGCCGTCCAGCGTGGCGAGCCAGCCGAGGCGGATCGGCGCGTCCTGCGCCAGCGCCGGCAATGCCAGGGGCGTTGCCGCGGCCAGCAGCAGCGCGCGGCGCCGCAGGCCTGTCACGTCTGGCCTTCCAGTTCCTCGCGCAGCAGCTCGAGGCGCAGCCATTCCTCCTCCGCCGCGTCGCGCTCCGCCTGCTTGCGGCCGAGCAGGCTGGTGCGCGCCGCGAAGCCGGCGGCGTCGCGCGCATAGAGCCCGGGATCGGCCAGCTGGCCCTGCAGCGCGGCGATCTCGCGCTCCAGCTGGGCGATGCGGGCGGGCAGCGTCTCCAGCGCGTGCTTGTCCTTGAAGGACAGCTTCGGCCGGGCCGCGGCGCGGGGCGGCTCCGGCGTGTCGGTCGTGCGCGCTGCGGGGGCGTCGGAGGAAGATGCCGCCTTAGCCTGCACGCCGCGGCCGCGCTGCGCCACCATGTCGGAATAGCCGCCGGCATAGTCCTGCCAGCGCCCGTCGCCCTCCCAGGCGATCACATTGGTCGCCACGCGGTCCAGGAAGTCGCGGTCGTGGCTGACGACGATCACCGTGCCCTGGTAGTCGCCGATCAGCTCCTGCAGCAGGTCGAGCGTCTCGAGGTCGAGGTCGTTGGTCGGCTCGTCGAGGACCAGCAGGTTGGACGGCGCGGCCAGCGCGCGCGCCAGCATCAGCCGCCCGCGCTCCCCGCCCGAGAGCATGCCGACCGGCGTGCGCGCCTGCTCCGCCACGAACAGGAAGTCCTTCATGTAGCCGACGACGTGCTTCACCTCGCCGCCGACGCGGATCTGGTCGCCGCGCCCGCCGGTCAGCGCGTCCTGCAGCGTCGTCGCGGGGTCCAGGCCCGCGCGCATCTGGTCCAGCGTCACCATCTGCAGGTTCGTGCCCAGCCGCACCTCGCCGGCATCAGGCGGCAGCGCGCCTGTCAGCAGCTTCAGCAGCGTGGTCTTGCCCGCGCCGTTCGGGCCGACGATGCCGACGCGGTCGCCGCGCAGGATGCGGGTGGAGAAGTCCTTCACCACCGGCGCCGCATCGCCGAACGCCTTGGAGATCCGCTCCGCCGCCACCACCAGCGTGCCCGAACCTTCGGCCTCCGTCGCCGCCATGCGCACGGTGCCCGGCGCCGTGACGCGTTCCTTCCGGCGCTTGCGCAGCGCCTGCAGGTCGGCCAGCCGCTTCACGTTGCGCTTGCGCCGGGCGGTCACGCCGTAGCGCAGCCAGTGCTCCTCCCGCACGATCTTGCGGGCCAGCTTGTGCGCCTCGCGCTCCTCCTCCTCCAGCACCTGGTCGCGCCATGATTCGAACTGCGCGAAGCCCTGTTCCAGCCGGCGCGTCGTGCCGCGGTCCAGCCAGACCATGGCGCGCGACAGGCGCTCCAGGAAGCGGCGGTCGTGGCTGACCAGCACCAGCGCGCCGCGCGACTGGGCAAGCTCCTGCTCCAGCCATTCGATCGCCGGCAGGTCCAGGTGGTTGGTCGGCTCGTCGAGCAGCAGGATGTCCGGACGCGGCGCCAGCACGCGGGCGAGCGCGGCGCGCCGCGTCTCCCCGCCGGAGAGGCGTGCGGGCTCCTCTGAGCCGGTCAGGCCGAGGCCTTCCAGCAGCAGCCGCGCGCGGTGCGGATCGTCGCCGGGCGCCAGCCCGGCCTCGACGAAGGCGCCGGTGGTGGCGAAGCCCGACAGGTCGGGTTCCTGCGGCAGGTAGCGCAGCGTCGCGCCGGGCTGCACGAAGCGCGTGCCGGCATCGGCCTCGATCATGCCGGCGGCCACCTTCAGCAGGGTGGACTTGCCGGAGCCGTTGCGGCCGACCAGCGCCAGCCGCTCGCCGGCGCCCACCATCAGCTCCGCACCATCCAGCAGCCAGGCGGAGCCCAGGCGCAGGCGGATGTCGCGCAGGTGCAGCAGCGGGGGCGGGGCCATGGCGGGGGAATGCGCACCCCCCGCCCTGGCGTCAACACCCGCCGGGGCCGGTCAGGCCCGCGTGCCGTCCCGCGCGCCAGCGTTGCGGCGCAGCGGCTCCAGCCGCCGCTCCGGGTCGCGCGCGACCTTGAGGCAATCCTCGGCCGTCCCACCGGCCGGCGGGCGCTGCTGCCGGCGCAGGCTCTCCAGCGCCAGTTCGGGGTGCGGGCGCCGCGTCTTGCCGCCGATGCGGCGCTGCAGGTCGGTGCCGTCCATGTCTTGTCTCCTCCTGTCCGCCGGCAGGGCGCCGGCGCCGGAGTTGAACGCGCGATGCAGCGCCGCGCTGCGCGACCTTGACCCGGCGCGCCAGCCTGCCCCAGTTGTGACCCTGCCGGAAGGAGAGATCCCATGCGTCGCCGCACGCTGCTGACCGCCCTGGCCGCGCTGCCGCTGCCCGCCCTGGCGCAGGACAGGTGGCCGAACCGCCCGGTCCGCATGATCTCCTCCGCGCCCCCGGCCGGCGCCTCCGACATCCTGACGCGCACGCTGGCGCAGGCGCTGCAGGAGCAGACCGGCCAGCCCTTCGTGGTCGAGAACCGCGCCGGCGCGGGCGGCGTGGTCGGGTCGGAGCTGGTCGCGAAGTCGCCGCCGGACGGCTATGTCTGGCTCACCACCAATGTCGGCCCGCAGGCGATCTTCCGCGAGTTGCACCGCAACCTGCCCTACGACACGCGCACCGATTTCCGCCACGTCACCATCGTCGGCACGCTGCCGCTGGTCCTGATCGTCGGGCGCGACCAGCCCTTCCGCAGCATCGCGGACTACCTGGCCGCGGCCCGCGCGCGGCCCGGCGCGCTGAATTTCGGCTCCGGCGGCAACGGCACGCTGCACCACCTGACGGGCGAGCTGCTGAACCGCACCGCGGTCGTGCAGATTACGCATGTGCCCTATCGCGGTGCGCAGGCCGCGACGGCCGACGTGATCGGCGGACGCATCGAGGGGATGTGGGACAGCCTGCCCTCCGCCGCGCCGCATATCCGCTCGGGCGTGGTGCGCGCTCTCGCGCTCTCCTCTGCGCGGCGCAGCCCGGCCTTCCCGGAGATCCCCACCCTCGAGGAGTCGGGGATCGCGGTGACCACCACCAACTGGTTCGGCCTGGCCGGCCCGGGCCGCGTGCCGGAGGAGATCGTGCAGGCGATGTATGCCCAGCTCCGCCGCGCGCTGGACAGCGCGCCGGTGAGGGAGCGCTTCGCCACGATCGGCGTGGAGATCGTCGGCGAGCCGCCGGAGGCGACGCAGCGCTACGTGCTGGCGGAGATCGACCGCTGGTCCGAGGTGGTGCGCGCCACCGGCGTCACGATGGATTGATCGCGATGCTGACGCCATCTGAGGACGCGCTGCTGGCGGAGGCCCGCATCGATCATGCCTGGTCGCTGGTGGAGCGCTTCGCCACCATGCGCCGCCAGGACCCCGAAGAGGCCGCGGCTGCCGGCGAGGAAATCGGCCGGCGCCTCGCCGTGCTAGGCCTGCCGGTCACGCTGCATCGACCGCGCCTGTATCTCGCGGTGCCGAAGGCGGCGCAGGTGGAGCTGGAGGGCCGCCGAATCGCCGCGCGCCCGGCCCAGCTGGCGCAGACGGCGCCGGCGGGGCTGACCGCGCCGCTGGTGTTCGTGGAGAACCCCGTCGCGCCGCCCGCGGGCTGGACGCCGGCCAGCGCGCCGCTGTTCGGCCCGGGCTACGACCCCGCGCCGGGCGTGCCTGATGTTCGCGGTAAGATCGTGCTGTTCCGGGGCATGATCCTGGCGGAGAAGATCCTGTCCTTCGCGGCGCTCGGCGCCGCGGCCGTGATCGCGGTGAACCCGGGCCCCGACATGCACTGGGGCAGCGGCAGCGCCATCTGGGGCACGCCCGACCTCGACGACCTGCCCTGGCGCACGCCGATCCCCGGCTGCGCCGTCAGCCGGCCGGATGGCGAGGCGCTGATCGCGGCCGCCGCGCGCGGCGCCTCCGCGACGCTGACCACCATCGTGGAGGAAGGCTGGTTCGACCAGGTGCTGCCGGAGGTGCGCATCCCCGGCACGGCGGAACCCGACCGCTTCGTGCTGCTGCACGGCCACTACGACAGCTGGGACGTCGGCGTGGGCGACAACGCCACCGGCGACGCCTGCATGCTGGAGGTCGCGCGGATGCTGCACGCCCAGCGCCACATGCTGCGTCGCGGCGTGCGCATCTGCTGGTGGCCCGGCCATTCCACCGGGAAGTTCGCGGGCAGCACCTGGTACGCCGATGCCTTCGCGCGCGACCTGGCGCGCGGCTGCGTCGCGCATCTCAACTGTGACAGCCCGGGCTGCCGGGATGCCACCGACTATCCCGGCATCCCCTGGATGGCGGAGAACCGTGCCTTCGTGACGGAGGCGGTGAGGGACGTCACCGGCAAGGCGGCCGGCGGCAAGCGCCCGTCGCAGTCCAGCGACTATTCCTTCAACAACCTCGGCATCTCCGGCTGCTTCTCCGCCTCCTCCCGCATCCCGAAGGCGGAAGTGGAGCGGCGCGGCTGGTACTTCGTGATGGGGAATGGCGGCAACACCGCCTGGCACACCGACCGCGACCAGCTCGATGTCGCCGACCCCGGCGTGCTGCTGACCGACATCAAGCTGTATGCGCTGGCCGTCGCACGGCTGGCGAGCCTGCCGGCCATTCCCCTCGACCCTGCCGCGCTGGTGGCGGAGCTGCGCGGGCATTTCGACCGCTACGCCGCGGCCGCGGGCGCGCGCTTCGACTTCGCGCCGGCGCGCGCCGCCTTTGAGGCGCTGGCCGCGAAGCTCGCCGCCTTCGATGCCGGCGCGCCCGCGCCGGAGGTTGCGACGGCCACGCGCCTCGCCGTGCTGCGCCAGCTCGTGCCGCTCGACTACACGCGCGGCACACGCTGGCGGCGCGACATCGGCCTGCCGGCGCCGCCGCTGACGCATCTGGCGGTCGCGGCGGAGCTCGACTGCTATCCGCCGCAGGCGCTGGGCTTCGCGCTGATGCAGCTCACGCGCGGGCAGAACCACGTGGTCGCGGCGCTGGAAGCGGCGGCGGAGGCGATACCCTGCTGAGGGGCGGCTACCGCCCCCACTGCCACTCCCAGCTGACGCCGGCGCGGTTGCCGGCTTCCCGGTCTCCCATCTCGGCTTCCACGCGCATGCGCGGCGTGAGATCGACGCGCACGCCGACGCGGCTCGACCCGGGCTCCGTGCCCTGGCGTACGCCCACATAGACGCCGTCTGCCACGTAGCGCCCGGCCTCCAGCGTCGGGCCGCTGCGTTCGTCGGGCCGCGTGTTGCGCGCGGCGGATTCCGTGCCGCCGCCCACCGCCAGCCGGTCCAGCCCGAGGCCCTGGCGCAGCCGGTCCAGCCACCCTGCCGCGTCGCCGCCCGGCAACCCGGTGGCGCCGGCCGCCGCCGCCGCGATCTGCGCGATCTCGAAGGGCGAGAGGTCGCGCAGCGGGCGGTCGAAGAGAAGGCGGGCCAGCACCTCGTCCTGCGGCAGTTCGGGCGTGGAGGAGAAGACGATCTGCGGCGCCGTCGGCGACCCCGTCACGTCCACCCGCGCCGTCACGCTGCCCGTCTGGCTGCTTGCGCGCAGCGCAAGGTCGGGCAGCAGCCCCCCATCCCAGGTCAGGCGCCCGCGCTCGAAGGCGATGCGCCGGCCGATGATGGAGATGTCGCCGCGCCGCAGGTCCAGCGCACCGGTGATCTGCGGGTCGGCCACCCGGCCGCCGATGCGCAGCGCGCCGCCGAGCTCCGCATCCAGCCCGCGGCCGCGCACGAAGACATTGCGCGGCGCCTCCACCTGGATCGCCAGAGCGATCGGCGGGCCGCCCGGTGTGGCGCCACGCTCGGGCGCGGCGTTCGGCCCGGGGCGCCGCGCAGTGCGCTCAGTGCGGCCCGGCGGCACGCCCCGCTCGATCACCGGCTCCAGCGTGCGCAGCCCGCCGCCGAGCTTCTCCGGGATGCGGATGTCCGCCCGGCGGATGCGCACCGGGCCCGACAACGTCGCCTCCGAGCCGAGCAGGCCAACCAGCCGAAGCTCCGCATCCAGCGTCGCGCGCAGCAGGTCGGATGCGACGGGCTGCGCGTTGGTCGCGGTCAGTGTCAGGTCGAGCGGCAGGAAGCGCGTGAAGGGTTCCATCGTCCCGGCCAGGGCCAGGCGTCCTTCGCCCGCCGTGCGGCCGGCGATGTCGGCACGCAGGCGCGGCCCGTCGGGGCGCAGCGTACCCGCGAGGTCGGTGACGGCGATGCCGAGCGCCGCATTGCGGTAGGCCCCGCCCGCAAGCCGCGCCTCGCCGCCCAGCAGCGGCGCGGCGGGCGTGCCGGAGGCGCGCA
>NZ_JAPSMD010000155.1 GCF_027856955.1 Falsiroseomonas oryzae
GCGGGCGATGCCGGCGGCCAGCGCCTCCTCGCTCACGCCGTGGCGGGGCCCGCCGGTGACCGGGGCCTGCGCGGCCGCCGGCGCGGCCAGCAGCGCGAGCGCGGCCATCCCCGCGAGAAGCCGGCGCGACATCGGGCGATGGGTCATCTCGGCTCCTGAGCGGAGAGGGGGGCGGCGAAGGGGGTGGCTCATCCGCGCATCACTTAGGAAGGCTTCGGCCCGCCGGCACCCTTGGCCGGCGGCAGGTCCAGCTTGATGGAGAGCTCCTTCAGCCGCGCCGGTTCCACCGGGGCGGGTGCGCCCATCATCAGGTCCTCGGCCTGCTGGTTCATCGGGAACAGGATGACCTCGCGGATGTTCGGCTCGTCGGCCAGCAGCATGACGATGCGGTCGATGCCCGGCGCGGAGCCGCCATGCGGCGGCGCGCCGTAGCGGAAGGCGTTCAGCATGCCGCCGAAGCGCTGCTCCACCGTCTCCGCCGAATAGCCGGCGATCTCGAAGGCGCGGATCATGATGTCCGGGCGGTGGTTGCGGATCGCGCCCGACGACAGCTCGATGCCGTTGCAGACGATGTCGTACTGGAAGGCCTTGATCTCCAGCGGGTCCATCGTGTTCAGCGCCTCCAGCTCGCCCTGCGGCATGCTGAAGGGGTTGTGGCTGAAGTCGATCTGCCCGGTCTCCTCGTTCAGCTCGTACATCGGGAAGTCGGTGACCCAGCAGAAGCGGTAGGCGTCCTTCTCGACCAGGCCGAGCTCGTTGCCGAGGCGGGTGCGCGCCTGGCCGGCAAGCTTCGCGGCCTCGTCCTTCTTGCCGGCGGCGAAGAACACCGCGTCGTTGTCGCCCAGGCCGCAGGCCGCGCGGATCGCGGCGACGCGGTCGGCCTCGAGGTTCTTGGCGATCGGGCCGCCGGCCTGGCCGCCGTTGAAGGTGATGTAGCCGAGGCCGCCGGCGCCCTGCTCGCGCGCCCATTCGTTCAGCTTGTCGAAGAAGCCGCGCGGATTGGCGCCGGCGCCCGGCGCCGGGATGGCGCGCACCACCCCGCCCGAGGCGGCGATCTTCGCGAACAGCCCGAAGCTGCCTCCGGCGAAGTGCTCGGTCACGTCCGCGATGCGGATCGGGTTGCGGAGGTCCGGCTTGTCGGAGCCGAATTCGAGCATCGCGCGGTCATAGGGAATGCGCGGGAAGGGCGCGGGAGTCACGGCGCGCTTCGTGCCGGAGAAGCTGCTGAACTCCTCGAACACCCCTGCGAGCACGGGCTCGATCGCGGCGAAGACATCCTCCTGCGTGACGAAGCTCATCTCGAAGTCGAGCTGGTAGAACTCGCCCGGGGAGCGGTCGGCGCGGCTCGCCTCGTCGCGGAAGCAGGGGGCGATCTGGAAGTAGCGGTCGAAGCCCGCGACCATGCAGAGCTGCTTGAACTGCTGCGGCGCCTGCGGCAGCGCGTAGAACTTGCCGGGATGCATGCGCGCCGGCACCAGGAAGTCGCGCGCGCCTTCCGGGCTGGACGCCGTCAGGATGGGCGTCTGGAACTCGGTGAAGCCCTGCTCGATCATGCGCCGGCGGATGCTGGCGATGACCGCGCTGCGCAGCATCAGGTTGCGGTGCTGCTTCTCCCGCCGCAGGTCGATGAAGCGGTAACGCAGGCGCAGATCCTCGGGGAAGTCCTGGTCGCCGGCGACCTGGATGGGCAGCACCTCGGCCGCGGACTGCACCGTCACCTCGGCCACGCGCAGCTCGACCTCGCCGGTCGGCAGCTTCGGGTTCACGGTGCCGGCCTCGCGCGGGACGACCTGGCCGGTCACCGTCACCACGCTCTCCGGGCGGGCCGCGTCCAGCGTGGCGAAGGCCGGCGCCCCCTGCGCAACCACGCATTGCGTCAGCCCGTGATGGTCGCGCAGATCCACGAAGAGCAGACCGCCATGGTCGCGCTTGCGGTGCACCCAGCCGGAAAGCCGGGCGGTCTTGCCGGCGTCGGCGGCGCGGAGCGCGCCGCAGGTATGGGTGCGGTAGGCGTGCATGTGACGGTCCGGGGTGCCTGGAAGATGGGCGAAACCGCACCAGCCCGGGCGGGAAGTCAAGCCGTTCGCCCCTGGCCCGGCTTCCCGCCCGGTGTACCGAGGTCTAAACCCGCGGTCATGAGCCGCCGCCCACCGGCGGGCGCCGACCAGGCCCCCGCCCTGATCACGGAGACCGGAGAGCTCGCGGCGCTGTGCGAGCGACTGCGGGCCGAGCCCTTCGTCACCGTCGACACCGAGTTCATGCGGGAACGCACCTACTGGCCGGAGCTCTGCGTGGTGCAGCTGGCCGGCGAGGCCGAGGTAGCGGTGGTGGACGCCCTGGCCCCCGGGCTGGACCTCGCCCCGCTCGGCGCCCTGCTGGCCGATGAGCGCGTGGTGAAGGTGTTCCACGCCGCCCGGCAGGACGTGGAGATCTTCCTGCTGAAGTTCGGCGCGGTGCCGACGCCGATGTACGACACCCAGATCGCCGCGATGGTGGCCGGCTTCGGCGACCAGGTGAGCTATGACGGGCTGGCGCGGTCCCTGGCCAACGCCCAGATCGACAAGGCGCACCGCTTCTCCGACTGGGCGGCGCGGCCGCTCTCCGCGGCGCAGATCGCCTATGCGGCGGCCGACGTGACCCACCTGCGCCGAATCTACCAGGGCCTGACCGCCCGGCTGGAGCGCGAGGGGCGCACCCCCTGGGTGGCAGAGGAGATGGCGGCGCTGGCCGACCCCGCCACCTACCGCGCCGACCCGGAGACGCAGTGGGAACGGCTGAAGCCGCGCAGCCACAACCGCCGGTTCCTGGGCCTGCTGCGCGCCGCCTGCGCCTGGCGGGAGCGGGAGGCGCAGCGGGTCAACATCCCGCGCCAGCGCCTGGTGAAGGACGAGACCCTGCTCGAGATCGCCGCCACCGCGCCCGCCAACCCGGCCGAACTGGTGCGGGCGCGCGGCATCACGGAAGGCTTCGCCAAGGGCAAGTCCGGCGCGTCCCTGCTGGCAGCGCTGGCGGAGGCGCGCGCCCTGCCCGACGAGGCCCTGCCCGAGGTGCCGCGCGACCGCGCCGGCCCGCCCCCCTCCCCCGCGCTGGTGGCGCTGCTGAAGGTGCTGCTGGCGGCCCAGAGCGAGGCGCATCACGTCGCCCCGCGCCTGCTGGCCAGCTCCGAGGAGTTGGAGCGGCTGGCCGCCGGCGAGGAGGACCTGCCGGCGCTGCATGGCTGGCGCCGCGAGGTGTTCGGCGAGCAGGCGCTGGCGCTGAAGACCGGGCGCATCGCGCTGGGCGTGGACGGCAAGCGCGTGCGGGTGATCGCCGCGGGGTAGCGCCCGGTCCGGGCCGGGGAGGCCGGCCGGTGCAGGCTGTCGCGCTGGAACGGGCGGCGCTGGGGCGCCTCGGGCCCTCGGTGCGGGTGCCGCGCTACGACCCGGCGGGCGTGACGGCCGGGATCGTCCATCTTGGCCCCGGCGCCTTCCACCGCGCGCACATGGCCCGCTACACGCACGAGGCGATGGAGCGCGACCCGGGGGCGCCGTCCTGGGGCATCCTGGGGGCCGGGCTCATGCCCGGCGACCGCGCGCTGCGGGACGCGCTGGCGCCGCAGGACTGGCTCTACACCCTGGTGGAGCGCGACGGGGTGGGGGAGACGGCGCGCGTCATCGCCTCGCTGGCCGGGGTGATGCTGGCGGAGGAGTCCGTCGGCAGCCTGCTCGCGCGGCTGGACGACCCGGCGATCCGCATCGTGAGCCTGACGGTCAGCCCCGACGGCTACTGCCTGGATCGCGTGACGCGGCGGCTGGACCCGGCGCATGAGCTGGTGCGCGCGGACCTGGCCGCACCGGCGGCGCCGCGCAGCGCCATCGGCGTGATCGTGGAGGCGCTGCGGCGCCGCCGCGCGGCGGGCCTCGGCCCCTTCACCGCGCTCTCCTGCGACAACATCCAGGACAACGGCGACGTGCTGCGCGACGCCGTGCTCGCGCTGGCGGCGCTGCGCGACGATGCGCTGGCCGGCTGGATCGCGCGGGAAGGCGCCTTCCCCAACACCATGGTGGACCGCATCACGCCGGCAACGCGGCCCGACCACCGGCGCCATCTGGAAGCCGAGCATGGCCTGCGCGACCGCTGGCCGGTCTTCTCCGAGGCCTTCTCGCAATGGGTGATCGAGGACCGCTTCGCCGCCGGCCGCCCGCCCTGGGAGGAGGTGGGTGCGCAGCTGGTGGCGGATGTCGCGCCCTACGAGATGATGAAGCTGCGCCTGCTGAACGGCAGCCATCTGGCAGTGGCCGCGCTCGGCCGGCTGCTGGGCCATGTGCATGTGCACGAGGCGATGGCCGAGCCGCGCCTGGCCGCCTTCATGGCGGCGTTGATGGCGCGGGAGGTGGCGCCCTTCCTGCCGCCCGTGCCGGGCGTGGATCTGGCGGCCTACCAGCGCACCCTGATCGCCCGCTTCGCCAATCCCGCCATCGAGGACACGGTGGAGCGCATCAACAACGCCGCGCCGGTCGGCCTGCTGCTGGCGCCGATCGCGGCGAGCCTCGCGGCGGGCGGCCCGGTGGATCTGCTGGCACTGGCCCTGGCCGTGTGGATGCGGCGGATGCGCGGCGTGGACGAGGCCGGTGCACCGATCGCGCTCGGCCATCCGATGGCGGCGGAGCTGTGGGCGCGGGCGGAGGCCGGCGGGGCCGACCCGGCGCCGCTGCTGGCGATGGAGGCGCTGTTCGGCGGCCTGGGCCGCGAACCGCGGCTGGTGGCGCCGCTGCGGCGCTGGCTCGGCCTGCTCTACGAACGCGGCAGCGCCGCCACGCTGGTGCACGCGGCGCGGGAGCTGGGGTTCGAGCCGGCGGGCTGAGCCGGCGTCGCGCTTTGGTAGTTTGGCGCCTTGGGCCGCGCGGGCGCACCGCGTCCTTCGGACAAATTCCCCTGGGCCAGGCTACGGCGGCAGTCCGTTGCGCGTGCAGGTGATCGCGGCACGGCAGCGTGGCAACTCGCCCGGCCGTCATTGGTCGGCACGGATGATCTCGGTACGATTGCAAAACAGGTCCGTGACCTGCGATGCTCCTCGGCAAAGACTGCCCGGGAACCTGCCATGCCGCTGACAATTCAGGCCAACCCGAATGTGGGAACCGCCTTCATGATCCCGCAGCGCTTCACCGTTCGCAGCATTCAGGGGCGCCGCATCGGCACCTCCGCGCTGATGAACTGCATGGGCCTGGTCATCCACTCGCCGCAGCACCGGATCGGATGCGTGGCGCATATCGAAGCGGAGGGAACCACCGCAGCCTACATCACCGCGTTCCAGCGTTACCTCGCCTACATGCTCTCCAAGATCATCAAGTACGGCGGGTCGGATGGCGGCATGCAGGTTGGCCTTTTCGGCAACGTGCAGGGCTCGACAGATGGGGTGCTCAGCGCCGCAATACGCAACAGTTGCATCGCGGCGGGCATCCGCTCGACTGAGATCAGCGACCAGCGAAACTGCGCCAATCTCGGCCTGTTCCAGCCAGCTGGGCCGCATCGACCGCTGGGGGGCCTCTACGGCGCGATCGCCTACGACCCGACGGCCGGGATCGTGGACTGCTATGCCCAGACCGTCGGCCCTCCGATAGTGCCAGTGCCCGACGCCACGCAGACCGGCATTCGGCGCAAGCAGTTGCAGCCCTAGCGCATCGGTGCTGGTGCTTCGGGTTGCCGACAAATGCGCCGCAGCGGCGCCAGACCTTGCGCGATCTTCGTCGCCCGAACGGCCGATAGCGCAGAACAGCGCCTGCGTCGCGAGGCGTGCCGGGACTGGTTCGAGAGTGGGCGAGCGTCTGGCCAGCACATAGCACCGGGGATCGGGGAGATCAAGGAAATAATTCCTCTCCCGCCTGATCGACCAGAACGCCGCGCATTGCAGACCCCGAAACCCGCCGGCCGCCATGCCGTTGCCATGCCGCGTCGTGCACCGGCGCAGGCCGGGCACCCGCGCGTCGCTCGGCCGGACCGAGACACGAGAGGATCCGCCGTGGCTGTCATCTCCGCACCGAGATACCTGAGACCGCTGCACCCGCTGCACGCCATCCTGCTGGCCTTCCCGCTGCCGCTGTTCCTCGGCGCGCTGCTCAGCGACCTGGCCTACCGGGCGAGCTTCCACATCCAATGGGCCAACTTCGCCGCCTGGCTCATCGCCGGCGGGTTGGTCTTCGGCGGCTTCGCCCTGCTCTGGGCCCTGGTGGACCTGATCCGGAGCGGACCGGCGCGCCGCAGGCACGCGGCCATCTACTTCGTCGTGCTGCTCGTCATGTGGGGCCTGGGCTTCGTCAATGCGCTGGTCCATGCGAAGGACGCCTGGGCGATCATGCCGGAAGGGCTCTACCTCTCGGCTGTCGTGGCGGTGCTGGCGCTGGCGGCGTCCTGGCTCGGCTATGCCGGCGTTCGGGCCGGGGAGGCCGCGTGATGCGCAAGGTCCTGCTGATCGGCGCCGCGGCGCTGGCCCTCTCCGCCTGCGATAACGACACCTCCGTGTCGCAGCGGGGCCCGGACCCGGACCTGCCGGAACCGCGCCGCGGCCTGCTGCCGGAGATGACGGTGCCGCGCCCGGCCGCGTGGGGCGACGAACGCCCGACCGTGCCCGCGGGATACCGGATCGAGGCCATCGCGACGGATCTCCGGATCCCGCGGCAGACGCTGATCCTGCCGAATGGCGACATCCTGGTCGCGGAGGGCACCGGCAGCAGCGCGCCCCCCATGCGCCCCAAGGACCTCATCGCGGGCTTCATCAAGAGCCTGGGCAAGAGCCGGGTCGAGGGCGGCAATCGGCTGACCCTGCTGCGCGACGCCGATGGCGACGGCACCTACGAGACGCGCGGCGTCTTCGCGGAGAACCTGAACGCCCCCTACGGCCTCGCCCTGGTCAATGGCAACCTCTACGTCGCCAACCAGGACGCGCTGGTGCGCTTCGACTACCGCGACGGCCAGACCGAGGCGGGCGGGCCGCCGACGCTCGTCACGGAGCTGCCCTCGGCCATCAACCACCACTGGACGAAGGCGCTGACCGCCAGCGCCGATGGGCGGTTCCTGTATGTCGGCATCGGCTCCAACAGCAACATCACCGAGCGCGGGATGGAAGCCGAGGTCGATCGCGCCATGGTCTGGCAGATCGATGCGGAAACCGGCGCACGCCGGCGCTTCGCGACCGGCCTGCGCAACCCGACCGCGCTGGCCATCCAGCCCGGCACCGGCCAGCTCTGGGCGGTGGTGAACGAGCGGGACGAGATCGGCCCGGACCTCGTCCCGGACTACCTGACCTCGGTGCGGGAGGGCGGCTTCTACGGCTGGCCCTACAGCTACTGGGGCCAGAACGTCGATCCCCGCGCGCAGCCGCAGGACCCGGAGAAGGTCGCCGCGGCGATCCGCCCGGACTACAGCCTGGGCGCGCATGTGGCGGCACTGGGCCTGGCCTTCTCGACCCCGGCCATGGGGTCGGAGTTCGCCGAGGGCGTGTTCGTCGGCGAGCATGGCAGCTGGAACCGCGCCGAGCCGGTCGGCTACCGGGTGGTCTTCGTGCCGTTCCGCGACGGCCGGCCAACCGGCACGCCGATCGATGTCGCGACCGGCTTCCTGAACGAGGCGGGCCAGGCGCGCGGCCGGCCGGTCGGCGTCTCGGTGGACCCGCGCGGCGCGCTGATCGTCGCCGACGACCTGTCGAACACGGTCTGGCGGATCACGCCGGCCCGCTGAGCAGGACGAAGCGGGCCCGCCGGCGGTGCCGGCTCAGCCCTCGGCCACCTCCACGGTCGCGGGCAGGCCGAGCGCGGTGGCCAGCGTGTCCAGGCGGCGCTGCACGCTCTCGCCGGCGAAGACGCCGGTGCCTTCGACGAGGCGCAGCCGCAACTCGCCGCCGACGCGGCGCAACGCGGTGCCGGTCAGCAGGGCGGGCGTGCCGCCGGAGAGCGTGAAGGCCAACCGCAGCGCGGCGCCCAGCACCTCCGCGCGGCGCACATCCAACGGGTCGAGCAGCTGGCGGGCACAGGCCAGGAAGGGCGCGGCGGTGTCGGCCTCGTAGCGCAGCGCGGCCACTAGGGCGAGGAAGGCGCGCTGGTGGTGGTCCACGCCGACGCCGGGCTGGCGCAGGACTCGATAGAAGGCGTGCTCGCCGCGATAGTCGGGGTGGTCGTGGCTGCCGATGTCGGCGATCCAGCACGCCGCCTCGCGCAGCGCCGCGGCCTCCGGCATCTCGTTCTCGAACAGCGGGTCGGTCCAGGCGACGAGGGCGGGCGCGAGTTCGGTGTCGCGGCCGAAGCGCGCGGCCAGGTCGTGGCCGGCGGCCAGCAGCGGGTCCTCCTCCCGCACCTCGGGTGGCAGCAGCCGCGCGTACCAGCCCTCGCGCAGGCCGTTGGCGCTGAACACCACGCGCCGCGCGCCGGTGGCGCGCAGCAGGCGGCGCAGCACCACGGCGGCGAAGGGCATGTCCTGCAGGCGCTTGGCCGGCGCGTCGGGCATCTTCTCCAGCGTCTTGCGGCCGGCCTGGGCGATCACCCCGGCCAGGTCGCGCGCTTCCTCCCGCGCGATGACGTAGTGGTGGACGATGGAGAGCGGGTAGCCGGTCTGGGCGATGTGCATGCGCGCCAGCGCGCGCCAGGCACCGCCGACGAGGTAGAGATCCCTGCCCTCGGCGCGCTTCAGCCACGGCACGCGGGCCAGGTCGCCCTCCACGATGGCGCGCGCCTTCGCCGGGTCGCCGCCGGCGCGGTCGGCCAGCCGGATCGCGCCGAGCGGCAGCGACGCCGCCTGCCCCATCCGGCCGTGATCCAGCTCCACCAGTTCCAGCGAGCCGCCGCCGAGGTCGCCCAGCACGCCATCGGCGCCGGGGAAGCCGAGCAGCACCCCATCGGCCGAGAGCGCGCCCTCCTCGAAGCCTGAGAGCACGCGCACGGGGATGCCGGGCAGGCGTTCGTTGATGGCGGCGATGAAGTCCGGACCGTTCTCCGCGTCGCGCGTCGCCGCGGTGGCGAGGATCTCCACGGGGTCGGCGCCCATCGCGCGGGCGACGGCGGCGTAGCGGCCGAGCACGGTCAGCGCCGGGCCCACCGCCTGGTCGTTCAGCCGCCCGGTCACCTGCAGGCCGCGGCCGAGGCCGAGCACCGCCTTCTCGTTGAAGATGGTCAGCGGGTTGCGCGACAGGCCCTCGAAGACGACGAGGCGGACCGAGTTGGAGCCGAGGTCCACCACGCCCAGGCGCGGCGGAAGCTGGGGCCGGCGCCGCATCGACCGGCGCGGCGCAGGGGGATTGGTGTCCACCCGGTCAGTCCTGCGCGACGCGGTCCGGGCGCCCCCGCTTGCCGCTGCGTGCGGCGCGCGGCTTCAGCGCGCTGCCGCGGCCGGAGAGCGACGGGTTGATCATGAAATACTCATGCGCCGAGACCGGCTTCTCGCCGGGCGACAGGCGCCGGTAGACCGCATCGGGTCCCAGTTCCCAGCTCTGCATCGTGTCCTGCAGGTTCACCACCATGACCTGGTCGAGGATCTGCGCATGCACGGTCGGGTTCTCGATCGGCACCATCGTCTCGACCCGCCAGTCCATGTTCCGCGCCATCCAGTCCGCCGAGGAGATGAACACCCTGGCGCGACGCGAGGGAAGCCGGTGGCCGTTGCCGAAGACATAGATCCGGCCGTGTTCCAGGAAGCGGCCGACGATGGACTTCACGCGGATGTTCTCCGACAGGCCGGGCACGCCGGGGCGCAGGCAGCAGATGCCGCGCACCACGCAGTCCACCTGCACCCCCGCGGCGGAGGCGCGGTAGAGCGCGTCGATCAGCGCCTCGTCCACCAGGGAGTTCATCTTCAGCCAGATGGTCGCCGGCTTGCCTTCCTCGGCGAATCCGATCTCGCGCTCGATCAGGCCGAGCAGGGCGGGGCGGATGGTGAGCGGCGCGAAGGCCAGCGCCTCCATCGTCTCCGGCCTTGCGTAGCCGGTCATGTAGTTGAACAGCTTCTGCGCGTCGCGCGTCAGCGCGGGGTCGGCGGTGAAGAAGCTGAGGTCGGTGTAGATGCGGGCGGTGACCGGGTGGTAGTTGCCGGT
The DNA here is from genome assembly GCF_027856955.1 of Falsiroseomonas oryzae. GTDB lineage: Bacteria > Pseudomonadota > Alphaproteobacteria > Acetobacterales > Acetobacteraceae > Falsiroseomonas > Falsiroseomonas oryzae. The sequence continues at coordinate 10,055 of NZ_JAPSMD010000155.1, forward strand.
GCCGAAATGCGCGTAGCTGCGCAGCATGTCGCGTTCGCGCCGCACCACCAGGCTGACCTTGGCGTGGGTCTTCAGCTCGACGAAGCCGAAGACGACCTGCACGCCGGCGGCCTCCAGCTCCCGCGCCAGCGCGATGTTCCGCTCCTCGTCGAAGCGGGCCTTGATCTCGACGATGCCGGTGACGGACTTGCCGCTCTCCGCCGCCTCGATCAGCGCCTTGACGATGGGGCTGTCGCGCGTGGTGCGGTAGAGCGTCTGCTTGATGGCGACGACGTTCGGGTCGCGCGCGGCCTGGCGCAGGAACTGCACCACGACGTCGAAGGATTCGTAGGGGTGGTGGACGACGATGTCCTTGGCCGCGATGGCGGCGAAGCAGTCGCCGCCGAAATCCAGGATGCGTTCGGGGAAGCGCGGCGTGTAGGGCGTGAAGAGCAGGTCGGGCCGGTCGTCCACGATCAGCTGGCGCAGGTCCGAGACGCCGAGCAGCCCGTCCACCTGGAAGACGCCCTGCGGGTCCGCGTCCAGCTCCTCCACCACCAGTTCCAGCATGTCCTGGGGCATGCGCGCATCGACGCTGAGGCGGATGGCGCGGCCGCGGCGGCGGCGCTTCAGCGCGCTCTCGTAGCTGCGCACCAGGTCCTCCGCTTCCTCCTCGAACTCCACGTCGGTGTCGCGGATCAGGCGGAACAGGCCGGTCTCGGCGGGGATGAAGCCGGGGAAGAGGCGGTCGAGGAACAGGCCGATCAGGTCCTCGAGCATGACGAAGCGGATGGCCGGGCGCTCCGCCTTGCCGGCGGTCGCGGGCTGCGGCGGGCTGGGCAGGCGGATGAAGCGCTCCACCTGCGGCGGCAGCGGCAGCAGGGCGCGCATGGTGCCGCCATCCTCCTCCCGCACCAGCTTCAGCACCATGCAGAGCGCGAGGTTGGCGATGAAGGGAAAGGGATGCGCCGGGTCCACCGCCAGCGGCGTGAGCACCGGGAAGATGCGGTCCATGAAGTAGTGCTCGAGCCAGATGCGGTCGGCGGTGGTCAGCGTGCCGGGCTCGCACACCACCACGCCGGCTTCCTCCAGCAGGCCGCGCAGCTCGTGCCAGGCCTGCTGCTGGGCGGCGATCAGCGCCTGCGCCGCGGTATGGATGGCGGCCAGCGCGCGCCCCGGCGTCAGCCCGTCGGAGGAGACGGTGGTGATGCCGGCGCGTTCCTGCCCCATCAGGCCGGCGACGCGCACGGAGTAGAACTCGTCGAGGTTGGAGGCGGAGATCGCGACGAAGCGCAGCCGTTCCAGCAGCGGGTGGCGGGGATTCGCCGCTTCCTCCAGCACGCGGGTGTTGAAGGCCAGCCAGGACAGCTCGCGGTTGATGAAGCGGCTGGGCGCGTCGGGCGCGATACGCGGCGGGGCGGCGTCGGCAGGCATCGTGTCCATGCCGGGGAGCCTACCCCAGGCCGCCACCCGGCGGCGAGGCGTCAGGCCCTTCCGCAACCGAACCGTCATCCGGGCCGAAGAGCCCGGCCAGGACGCCGCGGGCGAAGGGCCGGGTGATCGCCGCGCCGCGGGCGAGCGCCGCGGCGTCCAGCGCGGCGACGGCGGCAGCGATGGCGGCGGCGTCGCGCGGCAGGTGGGCCAGCAGGAAGTCCTGCACCTCCGGCGCGACGCGCAGCTGCCGGTCGG
>NZ_JAPSMD010000156.1 GCF_027856955.1 Falsiroseomonas oryzae
AGCCATTCCAGTGCGGCTGCCGGCGTGGCCGGCGGGGCGCGCTCCAGGTCGGGGCCGGCCAGCGGCTGCCCGGCAGCGTCGCGCGCACGGAAGCCGGGCCGCGCGCCGATGCCGTCCACCTGGCCGTCCAGCACGCGCCGGTCGCCCTCGTACAGGGAGAACTTCAGCGAGGAGGAGCCGGCATTGACGACGCCGATCAGGCCCTCGGCGCTCATGCGATACCGTCCTTGCCGGAGGCGACCAGCAGCCGCGCCAGCGCGATGGAGGCCAGCCGGGTCATCACGCTGTCGGCCCGGCTGGTCAGGATCACCGGCACGCGCGCGCCCAGCACGATACCGGCGCTGGCCGCATTCGCCAGGTAGCTCAGCTGCTTGGCGATCATGTTGCCGGCCTCGAGGTCCGGCGCCACCAGCACATCCGCGTCGCCCGCCACGGGAGAGGCGATCTTCTTCACCGCTGCCGCGGCACGGCTGATCGCGTTGTCGAAGGCCAGCGGCCCGTCCAGCACCGCGCCGGAGATCTGGCCGCGATCCGCCATCTTGCACAGCGCCGCGGCGTCCAGCGTGCTGGGCATGCCCGGGTTGACCGTCTCCACCGCCGCGAGGATCGCGACCTTCGGGGCGGGCGTGCCGAGTGCATGCAGCATGTCCACCGCGTTCTGGACGATGTCCGCCTTGGTCATCAGGTCCGGCGCGATGTTCACCGCCGCATCCGTGATGAAGAGCGGCTTGTGGTAGGACGGCACGTCCATCGCGAAGACATGGCTGATCCGCCGCCCGGCGCGCAGCCCGCCCTCCCGCGACACCACCGCGGACATCAGTTCGTCGGTGTGCAGGCTGCCCTTCATCAGCGCCGCGGCGCGGCCTTCACGGCAGAGCAGGGCGGCGGCCGCGGCGGCGGCATGCGGCGTCTCCGCCTCCACCACCTCGCAGCCGTCCAGGCTGACGCCGTGCGCCGCCGCCACCTTCTCCATCACGGTGCGCGGGCCGACCAGGATGGGGTGCAGCGCCCCGCTCGCCCGGGCTTCCAGCGGGCCGAGCAGGCTGTCGCGGTCGCAGGGCCAGGCAACGGCAGCTGCCAGCGGCGGCACCTCTGCGCTGCGCGCCATCAGTCGTTCCAGGTGGCGGTGACGGTTCAGCACGATGCTTGGCCGTGCCTCGGCGCGCATCGCAACGCGCTGCGCCGGCAGGCGCAGCGTCAGGCTGCCCTCGGCCAGCCGGCCGCGCTGCGAGTCGATGACCAGCGCCAGCGTGGCAGTGTCCTCGGCCGGCCGGGCGCTGATGGTGCCGGTGATCGCCAGCTGGTCGCCCGGCGCCGGGTCCAGCAGGAAGCGGAGTTCCTCCGCCAGCACCTCGCAGCCCGGGCCCGGCAGGCTGCGCGCCGCGAAGTCCAGCACGATGCTCTGCAGGATCAGGGCATTGGCGGCGTCCGGCATCTCGCCGGGCGCGGCATCCGGCGCGCCGAACAGGGCTGCGACCAGGTCGAAGCCGCGCTGCTCCAGCCGATGCTCGGCCGTCGCCGTCAGGCCGACCAATGCATCCTGGCGCGACAACCCCTCGATCCGGCCGGAGGCGCCTTCCTTCGGGTCCAAGCTTGTCCTCCCGCCCTGCGTGACACGGCCAGCCCTTGGCGCCGCCATGCTAAAGAAGGATCGGCCTTATGCTGCGGTGCGGCAAGCCTGAACGCTATCAAGAATGGCCGCCGTTCCGGGCGCCTTGCCGGGACGCGCGGCAGGGTCAGCTCGCGCTGATCCCGGCCTCCCGAACCACCTCGCCCCACATGGCGGTCTCGCGGACCATGGTGGCGTGCAGTTCCTCCGCCGGCGCCCATTCCGCGTCGGCCCCGGCCCGCGCCAGCGCCTCCCTCAGCGCCGGCTCGGCCAGCGCTTGGCGCGACATCTCCGCGAAGCGGGCGACGATGGGCGCGGGCGTGCCGAGCGGCGCGAAGATTGCGATCCAGGTGCCGGCCACGCAATCCGGCACGCCGGCCTCCGTCATCGTCGGGAGGTTCGGCAACAGCGGATGGCGCTTGCTGCCGCACATCGCGAGCGGCCGGATGGTGTTCTGGCGCACCTGCGGCCAAGAGGAGGGCATCGAATCGAACATGCAGTGGATGTTGCCGGCAACCAGGTCCTGCATGGCTGGCCCGCCGCCGCGATATGGCACATGGGTCAGGTTCACCCGCGCGCGCAGCTTGAACAGCTCCGCCGCCAAGTGCAGCGAGGAACCCGCGCCGGCGGAACCGTAGTTGATCGCGCCCGGACGCGCGCGGGCCTGGGCAATGAACTCCTGCAGGTTCGCGACCGGCATCGCCGTGGGGTTCACCACCAGCAGCTGCTCGATCCGGAACACCTGGCCGATCGGCAGCAGGTCGCGCAACGGGTCGTGGTTCATGTCGCGGTAGAGGTAGCGGTTGACCGTCAGCGGCCCGTTGCTGGTCAGCAGGATGGTGTAGCCGTCCGGCGGCGTGCGGATGAAGGCCTCCGCGCCGATATTGCCGCCAGACCCGCCGCGGTTGTCGATGATCAGCTGATGCCCGGCGATCTCGCTCATCCGCTGTGCCCAGATGCGCGCCGAGACATCGGTGCCGCCGCCGGCGGCGAAGGGCACGATCACGCGGATCGGACGGTTCGGGTAGGTGCCCTGCGCGCGGGCCACGGCCGGTACGGCAAGCAGCGCGGCCAGCGCGGTGCGGCGACGGATCATGTCGGGTCCCTCCATTCGGCCAGGGCCTGGGCGACGCGCGCGGCGCCGTAGTCGCGTTCCGCTGCGGCACGGCTGACCTTGCCGTCCAGGATGTCGGCGGCGAGCGCCTGCAAATCCCGCAGCGCGGGGTCGCCGAAGCCGCCGCCGCCAGGCGTTTCCATCCGCACGCCAACGCCAGACGTCATCGGCAGGGCGGTGGTGGCGGTCGGCAGCAGGCGCTCATTCGGCGTGCCCGGCTCGATCAGCAGCAGCGCGCGGCCGCCCGGCAGGCCTCCATCCAGGCCGGGGGCAACCATGACGTGGCCCTCGCCCCGCGCCGTCAGCAGCGAGCCATCGACGCGCGAGCTGATCTGCCGCGCGATGCCGAGGCCGCCGCGCCACTGCCCCGCGCCGCCGCTGTCCGGCACCAGCGCGTATTCGTCCACCAGCAGGGGATACTCGATCTCCAGCGCCTCGGCCGGCAGGTTGGAGCTGTTGGTGACGTGCATCTGCACCGCCTCCGCCCCGTCCGCGCCCTGCCGCGCCCCGGCGCCGCCGCCGATGGTCTCGAGATAGACATAGGTGCCGGAGCGTCGCTGGCCGGAGACCAGGAGGGCCGGCACGGAATCATGGCTCTGCGCCATCCGCTTGTTCGCCGGCAGCACCTTGTCGAAGGCGTCGAAGATCGCACCGGACAGGCGGTTGGCGCTGATGGCGCGCGCCGCGGTGGCGGCCGGGAAGCGCGGGTTCACGATGGTGCCTTCCGGCGCATGGATGCGCACAGCCTCGAACAGCCCGCTATTGGCGGGCAGTTCCGGGTCCAGCAGCGCCTTCACCGCGTAGTAGCAGGTCGCTTCCAGGGCATTGGTCGCGATGTTCAGCGCGCCGCGGGCCTGCGCGGCGGATCCGGTGAAATCCAGCAGCAGGTCGTCGCCTCGCACCACCACCTTGGCACGCAGCACGATCGGCTCGCCGCCGGGCAGCCCGTCGCCATCCATCCAGCGTTCGCCGCTGTACTCGCCATCCGGCAGGGCGGCGATGCGGGCGCGCAGGCGCCGCTGCGTGTAGGCCAGCAGCGCCTCGATGGCGCCCTCCACCGCCGCGATCCCGTCGGTGGCGACCAGGCGCTGCATCAGCTCCGCGCCGCGCTCGTTCACTGCCACCTGCGCGCGCAGGTCCAGCATGCGCTCCGCAGGCTCGCGCGAGTTGTGGGCGATCATCTCCAGCAGGTCCAGGTCCAGTTCGCCGCCGCGGACGATGCGCATGATCGGGATGCGGAGGCCTTCCTCGAAGATCGTCCGCGCGCTCTGAGACATGGAGCCGGGGTTCGGCCCGCCGACATCCGAATGGTGGCCCGTGTTCACCGCGAAGAAGGCGACGCGGCCATCGACGAAGACGGGGGTGAGGATGTTGATGTCCGGCTGGTGCGTGCCGCGTGCCAGGAAGACGTCGTTGCAGACGAAGGCATCGCCGGGCCTCATCTGGTCCAGCCGGTAGCGCTCCAGCAGCGTCACCACGCTGCCCATCAGCGAGCCGAGGTGCATCGGCATGTGCGCGGCCTGCGCCAGGCAGCGCCCCCGGGCGTCGAACATGCCGACGGAGCAGTCCTTCCGCTCCTTGATGTTGGTGGAGAAGGAGGCGCGGACGAGGACGTTGCCCATCTCCTCCGTGATGGCCAGCAGGCGGTTGGCGAAGACTTCCATGGCGATGGGGTCGGCGGCGTGGCGGGGCGCGCGCCCTTGCGGCAGCGCGTCAGGCATCGGCGTGCTCCCGCGTGGCTGCGCGCGGTGCGGCCGCGCTCTCGTGGCGGATGATGAGGTTGCCCTCGGCGTCCAGCGTTGCCCACTGACCGGGGAAGACGAGGGAGGTGGAGGACATCTCCTCGATGATCGCGGGCCCGGTCACGCGGCCGCCCACTGGCAGCCTCTCCCGCGCATAGACCGGCGTGTCGCACCAGCCGCTGCGCCGGTCGAAGAAGGTGCGGCGCGCGCCGATCCGCGCGGCCTCCACCGATCCGCCCTCCGGCGGCGGCTCCGGCGCGCCGCGCGGCACCTTGCCGATGGCAGTGAGGCGGCAGTTCACCAGTTCGACCTCGCGGCCGGGGATGGCATAGCCGTTGGTGCGGGCGTGCTCGGCGGCGAAGGCGTCCAACACCTCGGCCAGGGGGGGCAGGGCATTGCCGAGCGGCACGCGCACCTCGAAGTTCTGCCCTTCGTAGCGCAGTTCCACCGCGCGGAGGGTGGCGCGGCGGTCGGCCGGCACGCCCTCGCCGGCCAGCCAGGCGTCGGCCTCTGCTGCCATCCCGTCGAACAGCGCGGCCGCACGCGACCAGGTCGTGGCGTCCAGCGGGGCGATCTCGCTGCGCACGAAGTCCAGCGCGATGTCGGCCAGCAGGATCCCGCGCGCGCACATGGTGCCCGGCTCGCGCGGGATGATGACGACGGGAATGGCGCATTCCGACGCCACCTCCGTCGCATGCAGCGGCCCGGCGCCGCCGAAGGCGAACAGCGCGAAGCGCTCCGGCGCGTAGCCGCGTTCGGTGGTCACGCCGCGGATGGCGCGGCCCATGTTGGCGACCGCGATCCGGATGATGCCGAGCGCCGCCTGTTCCAGAGTCAGGCCGAGCGGTTCGGCGATGCGGGTGCGCACGGCCCGCCGCGCCGCCTCGGCATCCACGGGCATGGCGCCGCGCAGCAGGGCTGCCTGGTCCAGGCGGCCGAGCACGATGTTGGCGTCGGTCAGCGTGGGTTCCATGCCGCCGCGGCCATAGGCAGCGGGGCCGGGATCGGCGCCGGCGCTGCGCGGCCCGACCTTCAGCGCGCCCCCCGCGTCGATGAAGGCGATCGAGCCGCCGCCCGCGCCGATCACGTCGATGCCGATGCTCGGCACCTTCACGGGATAGCCCGCGACGTCGCGCGAGGAACTGGAGGTCGCCTGGCCGCCGGCCACCACAGACACGTCGGTGGAGGTGCCGCCGGCGTCGAAGGTGACGACATCCGGGAAGCCCGCCTGCGCCGCCACCACCGCCGCGCCGATCACGCCTGCAGCCGGACCGGACAGGCAGGTGCGGACCGGGGCCAGGGCGGCCGTCGCCACCGACATCAGGCCGCCATTCGAATGGACGGTGTAGGGCTCCGCCGCAATGCCCGTTCCCCGCACGCGCGCCAGCAGCCGATCCAGATAGGTCGCCATGCGCGGCCCGACAAAGGCGTTCAGGACAGTGGTGGAAAATCGGTCGAACTCGCGGAACTCCGGCAGCACCTCGCTGGAGACCGAGAGATAGGCGTCCGGCAGAAGGCGCCGCAGCACCGCCTTCGCCGCGCGTTCGTGTGCCGGGTCGCGCCAGGCATGCAGGAAGCACACGGCGACCGAGGTCACGTCGTCCGCGCGCATGGCCTCGGCGGCGCGCGCCACCTCGGCTTCGTCGAGCGGGCGCAGCACCGTGCCCTCGGCCGCGATGCGCTCGCCGATCTCGTTGCGCCGGCGCCGCGGGACCAGGGGGGCGGGGCGCTGCACATCGTAGTCGTAGAGGTGGGGCCGGGTCTGCCGCGCGATCTCGATCACGTCGCGGAAGCCGCGGGTCGTCAGCATCGCCGTGCGCGCGCCGCGCCGCTCGATCACCATGTTGGTGGCGACCGTGGTGCCGTGGCCGACGAAGGCGACCTGCCCCGCGGCACCGTCGTTGCGGGCCAGGATCTCCCGCACGCCCGTCTCGATGGCGAGGGACGGGTCGGCCGGCGTCGAAGGGACCTTGTGGAAGGCGATGCGGCCCGTCGCCTCGTCCATCATGGCGAGGTCGGTGAAGGTCCCGCCGACATCCACGCCGATGCGCAGCCGCTTCGCGCCGCGCGCTTGCCCGTCCGGCATGCCTGCTTCCCCGGGGCGGCGAGGGGCCGCCCCGGGGGATCGTGCGACGCGCCGCGACAGCGCACAAGCACCCCGCTGCATCGCTGCAGCAGGGCGCCGGCTCAGATCGCCAGCAGCAGGGCCGCGACAGCGGCCGCAGCGCCGCCGGATGCGCGGAGCGCAACGCGGCCCGCACCCGTTCCGGTGCGCCAGCCGATGGCCAGACCCGACGCGTGCAGCATGGCCGTCGCGAGCAGGAAGCCGAGGGCATAGCCGGCCGCGCCGCCCGCCATCTCCGTCCCGTGCGCATGACCGTGCAGCAGGCCGAAGGCGGCCACCAGCGGCAGCGCGAAGGTGAGCCGCAGCCGAGCCGCGGCAGCGACCAGCACGCCCAGCACGATCACCGAGGCCAAAATCCCAGCTTCCATCAGGGGCAGGCCGACACCAGCCATACCGAGCAGGGCGCCGGCCAGCATGCCTGCCAGGAAGCCGCCCGGCAGCAGCCAGCGCGCTGCACCGCCGGCCAGCGTCGCCCAGACACCGACGGCCAGCATCGCCGCGAGATGGTCGAGGCCGCCCAGCGGGTGCAGGAAGCCGGCTGCGAAGCCGTGCACATGATCGCCCCCGGGATGGGCCAGCGCCGGTAGTGGCGCGAGCAGCGCCGCCACGAGGATCAGCGCACGCATCAGGCCGCCTGCCCGCTTGGTGCCAGCCCGCCCGCCTTGAGGATGAACTCCGCGATCTCCGCCACGCCCTTGTTCTCCTTGAGGTTCGTGAACATGAATGGCCGCGGCCCGCGCATCTTCCGCGCGTCGCGATCCATGACACCGAGATCCGCGCCGACCAGTGGCGCCAGATCCGTCTTGTTGATCACCAGCAGGTCGCTGCGCGTGATGCCCGGCCCACCCTTGCGCGGGATCTTGTCGCCGGCCGAGACGTCGATGACGTAGATCGTCAGGTCCGCCAGTTCCGGGCTGAAGGTGGCCGCCAGGTTGTCGCCGCCGCTCTCGATGAACAGGATCTCGAGGTCGGGGAAACGGGCCGACATCTCAGCGACCGCCGCCAGGTTGATCGAGGCGTCCTCGCGGATGGCGGTGTGCGGGCAGCCGCCGGTCTCCACGCCCATGATGCGGTCGGGCGCCAGCGCGCCGGAGCGCGTCAGGAATTCCGCATCCTCCTTCGTATAGATGTCGTTGGTGATCGCGGCGACGTCGTTGCCGTCCCGCATCAGCTTGCACAGGCGGTCCACCAGCGCCGTCTTGCCCGACCCGACCGGCCCGCCGACGCCTACCCTGAAGGGTCCGTTCGCCGCCCGATGACCGGAGCGCACATCGCGCGCGACGGTCTGAATCGGCCGGTCATCAGCATGCATCATGACCTGAACAGCCTCGTGTATTGCGTCTCGTGACGCATGGAGAAGAGATCGATTGCCAGCGCAGCCGAGCCGAGTTCGTCGGGGTCGCGCAGCGCGACGGCCGCATCGGTTGCCCGCGCGATCGCCGGTACCAGCGCGGCGGTCGCGATCTGGCCGTCGGTCTGGCCGAGCGGCACCAGGCGCACGCCGGCCGAGACGAGGTTGGCAGCGAAGCCGCTCAGCCAGCCGAAGCAGGCGGCGCGCGGCGGCACGCCGTGGAAGCCGGCCGCCGCGCCGAAGGCGACGGCATGCGTCAGCCTGCCCGCGTGGCGTGCGAGGAAGGCGGCCAGGCGCGGCTCCGGCCAGGCCGCCAGCGTTACCTGGGCGAAGGCTGCGCCGGGCTGCTTCGCCTCCAACCCGAGCTCCGCCGTGCCGCGCCAGGCGGCGCCGAGTTCCGTCACCTCGTCCAGCGCCGCGTCGTCGCCGCCTGCCGCGGCGCGCCAGCACAGGGCCAGCAGCCCCGCATCCACCGCGCCGGCGCCCTGCAGCAGCGCCGCCTCGGCATAGGCGACGAGGTCGTCGCGGCCACGCACGGCGCCTTCCTCCACCGCCGTCTCCAGCCCATGGCTGTAGGAAAAGGCGCCGACCGGATAGGCGGGCGACAGCCACGCCAGCAGCCGGGCGAGGGCCTCTGCCTCAGTGATGGTGTCCGCAGCCATCGCCGTGGTGGTGGTCGTGGTCGTGATGATGATGGTCGTCATCGTGCGGATGCTGTTGATGGTGATGGTGCCCATGCCCGTGCGCATGGGTATGCGCATGGCCGCCATAGGCACCGCCCTCCGGGTTGAAGGGTGCCTGAACCGCACGCGTGGTCGCGCCAAGCCCGGCCAGCATCGCGACGATCACGTGGTCATCGCGGATCAGGATGCGATCCGCGTCGATCTGCGCCGGCAGGTGGCGGTTGCCGAGATGCCAGGCCAGCCGCAGCAGGTGCTGCGGATTCTTCGCGGTCACCTCGACCAGCGGCTCCGCCGCGGCGCGCACGCGCACGAAGCCACCGCTGGCCAGCAGCAGCCCGTCGCCGTCCTTCAGCACCTGCGCCTCCGGCAGGTCGAGCAGGAAGGCCAGCCCGCCTTCCGCCGTGTAGAGCCTGCGGCGCCGGAACCGGTCGTCGAAATCTACCGTCACAGTGTCTCGTGCCTCGCTTTCGGGCCAGGTGCCGGCGGCGGCGACGGCGGTGGCGCGAGGGATGCTCTCCTCCATGGTCAGAACAGGAAGTAGCGCTGCGCCAGGGGCAGCACGCTGGCCGGCTCGCAGACCAGCAGCTCGCCATCGGCGCGCACCTCATAGGTCTCGGCATCCACCTCGATGCGGGGCAGGGCGGTGTTGAGCTTCATGTCCTTCTTGCTGATCCCGCGCGTGCCGGAAACGGCCAGCAGCGGGCGCGTCAGGCCGAATTCCTGTGCGATCCCGGCCTCCAAGCCCGCGCGGCTGACGAATGTGACGGAGGAAAGCAGGCCTGCGCGCCCATAGGCGCCGAACATCGGCCGGTAGTGGATGGGCTGCGGCGTCGGGATGGAGGCGTTGGGATCGCCCATTGGCACCATCGCGATGGTACCGCTCTTCAGCACGTAGTCCGGCTTCACGCCGAAGAAGGCCGGCGACCACAGCACCAGGTCCGCCAGCTTGCCGACCTCCACGCTGCCGACATGCTCCGCGATGCCCTGCGCGATGGCAGGGTTGATCGTGTATTTCGCGATGTAGCGCTTCACCCGGACGTTGTCGTTGTCGCCGGTCTCCTCGGGCAGGCGGCCGCGCTGCTGCTTCATCTTGTGCGCGGTCTGCCAGGTCCGGATGATCACCTCGCCGACGCGGCCCATCGCCTGGCTGTCGGACGACATCATGCTGATGGCGCCCAGGTCGTGCAGGATGTCCTCGGCCGCGATGGTCTCCTTGCGGATGCGGCTCTCGGCGAAGGCCACGTCCTCCGGGATGCGCGGGTCGAGGTGGTGGCAGACCATGAGCATGTCGAGATGCTCGTCCACCGTGTTGCGCGTGAAGGGCATGGTCGGGTTGGTGGAGCTCGGCAGGAAGTTCGGCTCGCCCACCACGCGCAGGATGTCCGGCGCATGGCCGCCGCCGGCGCCTTCCGTATGGAAGGCCTGGATGGCGCGGCCGCCGACGGCCTTGATGGTGTCGTCCACGAAGCCGCTCTCGTTCAGCGTGTCCGTGTGGATCGCCACCTGGATGTCGAAGCGGTCGGCGACCTTCAGGCAGGTGTCGATCGCCTTCGGCGTGGTACCCCAATCCTCGTGCAGCTTCAGCCCGGCGGCGCCGGCGCGGATCTGCTCCTCCAGCCCGTCTGGCAGCGCGGCGTTGCCCTTGCCCAGGAAGCCCAGGTTCATCGGGAAGGCCTCGGCCGCCTGCAGCATCCGCGCCATGTGCCAGGGCCCCGGCGTGGAGGTGGTGGCCAGCGTGCCATGCGCGGGCCCCGTGCCGCCGCCGAACATGGTGGTGACGCCGGAGGCCAGCGCCTCCTCGATCTGCTGCGGGCAGATGAAGTGGATATGCGGGTCGATGCCGCCGGCAGTCAGGATGCGGCCCTCGCCGGCGATGATCTCGGTGCCCGGGCCGATGACGATGGTCACGCCCGGCTGCGTGTCGGGGTTGCCGGCCTTGCCGATGGCGGCGATGCGCCCGTCCTTCAGCCCGACATCGGCCTTGATGATGCCGGTCCAGTCCAGGATCAGCGCGTTGGTGATCACCGTGTCCATCGCGCCGTTCGCACGCGTCACCTGCGACTGGCCCATGCCGTCGCGGATCACCTTGCCGCCGCCGAACTTGACCTCCTCGCCATAGGTCGTCAGGTCGCGCTCGACCTCGATGATCAGGTCGGTGTCAGCCAGGCGCAGGCGGTCGCCCGTGGTCGGGCCGTACATGCCGGCATAGGCGCGTCGGGAGAGGCGTGCGGGCATCCTAGAGCTTCCCCTCCGTCCGGCCCCGGAAGCCGTGCACGATGCGCGCGCCGGCGTAGGGGATCAGCCGCACGCTGCGCGCCTGCCCCGGTTCGAACCGCACCGCCGTGCCGGCCGGGATGTCGAGCCGCATGCCGTGCGCCTGCGCGCGATCGAAGTCGAGCGCAGGGTTGGTCTCGGCGAAATGGTAGTGGCTGCCGACCTGGATCGGCCGGTCGCCGGTGTTGGCGACGGTCAGCTCGATGGCAGGGCGGCCGGCATTCAGCTCGATCTCGCCATCGGCCGGGAACAGCTCGCCCGGGATCATCGGATCGGCTCGTGCACGGTGACCAGCTTCGTCCCGTCGGGGAAGGTGGCCTCCACCTGGATCTCGTGGATCATCTCCGCCACGCCCTCCATCACCTGCGCGCGCGTCAGCACCGTCGCGCCGTCGCGCATCAGCTCCGCCACCGTCCGCCCGTCGCGAGCACCTTCCACCACGTAATCCGTGATCAGTGCGACGGCTTCCGGGTGGTTCAGCTTCACGCCGCGCTCCAGTCGTCGACGCGCCACGATGGCGGCCATCGCGACCAGCAGCTTGTCCTTCTCGCGTGGCGTCAGGTTCATGCGCAGCCTCCGTGACGCACGAAGCATGGACCAGGAGCGTTCATGTGCGCCAGAGCCTCGGCAGGCGCGGGGGATGCCCGAAAGCGGCGGCGCGAAGCTGCGCGATGGCCTTCCCCACTGCGCCGCGCACCGCGCCCGCCTCGCCGGCCCAGCGCGCCAGCAGCAGCCCGGGCGCCACCAGGGTCGCGCCGCCATCCGCCAGCTCCCGCGCCAGCTCGCGCTGCGCCTCGGCCTC
>NZ_JAPSMD010000157.1 GCF_027856955.1 Falsiroseomonas oryzae
ATGGCCGACCGCGACGCGCGCCGCCGCGCCGTCGATCGCCAGCGTGCCGCCCAGCGTCTGCCCGGCGCCGAGCCGGCCGAGCACCACATTGGCATCGGTGACCGTCGCGTGCGTGCCGCCGCGGCCGTAGCAGGCGGGGCCGGGCGTGGCGCCGGCGCTTTCCGGCCCGACCAGCAGCGCGCCGCCCGGGTCGATCTCGGCGATGCTGCCGCCACCGGCGCCGATCGTATGGATGTCGATCTGCGGTGTGCGGATCACCATGCCCTGCAGCACGACCTCGCGCCGCAGCAGCGACTCGCCGCCGGAGATCAGCGCGACGTCGCTGCTGGTGCCACCGACGTCATAGGTGATCAGGTCCGGGCAGCCGACCGCCGCGCCGAAGCGCGCCGCCGCCGCGATCCCCGCCGCAGGGCCCGAGAGCATGGTGCGCACCGGATGCACGGTGACGGCGGCGTTGGACATCAGGCCGCCATTCGATGCCATGGTATAGAAGGGGGCGGCGCAGCCGCTGCCACGCAGCGCCTCCACGAGTCGCTGCACGTAGCTCGCCATCACCGGCATGACATAGGCGTTGGCGACGGTGGTGGAGAAGCGTTCGTACTCACGGATCTCGCGCTGCACCTCCGCCGAGGCGGTGACGTGGGGCAGCACCTGGCGCAGCGCCTCCGCCACCCGCGCCTCGTTTGCGTCGTTGCGGAAGCTGTTGAGGAAGCAGATCGCAACTGCCTCCGCCCCGCTGGCGCGCACCGCCTCCGCCAGGGCCGCGATCGCCGCCGCATCGGGCGCCTGCACGACCGCGCCGGACACGTCCACGCGTTCGGCCAGGGTGAAGCGGTGGCGGCGCGGCACAAGCGGCGGCGCCTTGCGGAAATAGGGATCGTAGAGCGAGCCGGGCACCAGCCGCGTCGTCCGGCCGAGCTCGATCACGTCCCGGAAGCCCTCGGTCGTCACCATCGCCACCGGCGCCCCGCGCCGCTCCAGCAGCGCGTTCGTGGCGACCGTGGTGCCGTGCACGACGAGGCCGATCCGCGCGGGGTCGAGGCCGGCCGCTTCTATCGCGGCGAGCACGCCACGCTCCGGCCGCTGCCGGTCGCTCAGCGCCTTGTGCGCGGAGACCGCGCCGGTCTCCGCATCATAGGCGATGAGGTCGGTGAAGGTGCCACCGACATCGATGCCGATCAGCAGCGGCGCGGCCACGGCTCAGGCCTTGAACGCGCGGCAGGCCCGGTCGAAGGCCTCGAAGGTCACGGCCAGGTCTTCCTCTGTGTGGGTCGCGGCGACGAAGCGCCGCGTGCCAGGAAGCACGAAGATGCCCTGGCGGATGAGCTCCGTGTCGAAGGCCGCCAGCTTCTTCTGGTCGGACTCGAGCACGTCGCGATAGGTGACCGGCGCGCGGTCGGTGAAGAGGAAGTGCCACATCGGTCCCTCACCGAACACCACGGCGCCCATGTCGTGGCGGTCGAACACCTGCTGCAGCCCGGCGCGGAGCCTGTCGGCCATGGCGAAGAGACGGTCGTAGAAGCCCGGGGTCTCCAGCACCGACAGCGTCGCCATGCCCGCGGCGCAGCCGAGCGGATGCCCCTGCAGCGTGCCGTTCTGGTAGACGTAGCCCGGGTTCGCCTTGGTCGAGGGATCGGCCTGGTCCAGGATGTCCGCCCGCCCGGCGACGGCGCCGACAGGCAGCCCGCCGCCGATGATCTTGCCGTAGGTCGCGAGGTCGGGGACCACGTCGAAATAGGCCTGCGCGCCGCCCAGGCCATAGCGCAGGCCCGTGACCACCTCGTCCATGATCAGCAGCACGCCGTGCTCGCGCGTCGCGTCGCGCAGGCCCTGCAGGAAGCCGGGCTGCGGGGAGATGATGCGCTGGATCGGCTCCACGATCACCGCGGCCAGCTCGTCCTTGTTCGCGGCGATGATGGCGCGCGCCGCCTCGAGATCGTTGAAAGGCGCGACCAGCGTCAGGCCCTTCACCACGTCGGGGATGCCGGCCGTGTCGGGCACGCCGACGGGGTAGTTGCTGGCGCGCTTGGGGCTCGTGCTGAGCTGCGCGTAGTCGTGATTGCCGTGATAGGCACCCTCGAACTTCAGCACCTTGCTGCGGCCGGTGAAGGCGCGCGCCAGGCGCATCGCATGGAAGGTGGACTCAGACCCGGACGTGGTGAAGCGGATGCGCTCGGCGCAGCGGAAATGCGGCATGAGCCGCTCGGCGTACTGCACTGCGGGCTCGTTGAGGTAGGCGAAGAAATGCGTCCCGCGCATCGCCTGGTCGGCCACCGCCGCCTGCACGGCCGGATGGGCGTGGCCCAGCACCAGCGCGCCGGAACCCAGCACGTAGTCGATGTAGCAGTTGCCGCTGACGTCCCAGAACCGGCCGCCCTCGCCGCGCTTGAAGACGAACTTCACATCCTCGGCCAGCGCATTGCCGCCCAGCGCGCCGCCCGGCAGCATCTGCTTCGCGCGGGCGAATTCCCGCTGCTCTTCGGCGGAGACGCGGCCATGCCGGCCGATCGGCGGGGGCCGGTCCAGGGTCTCGACGTCACTCATGCCGCGCGTCCTCCGCGTTGTGGTTCGGGCACCAGGGAAGGCAGAGGCCGCACCGCCAGCGGCGCGTCGCCGATCGCCGCATCCGGGTGCAGCCAGACCTGCCGGGTGGCGTCGTCCACGACGCCCTCCACCCAGAAGCGCATGGCCGGGCCGGTCCCGGCCCAGAGCTCCAGCAGCTGGCCGGTCCGCAGGGCGCATTCGGTCGCCAGCGCGGCGGAGATCCTGGCCAGATGCAGCGCCGGCAGCTCCGCGCGCGCCACGCGCACCGGTGCCGCGCGTTCGCCGCGCGGCAGGATCGCGCCATCGGGACCGAGCGCGACGCCATAGGCCGCGAGCCCCTCCACGGTCACCACGCCGTCGTCCAGATCCGCCCGCAGCAGGGCGGGGTCGCGGCGCCCGGGATCGCCGAAGCCGCCACCGCCGGAGCTACGCATCACCACGACGTCGCCGCGACGCAGCGGGAACAGCGTGACCTTGCCCGGGAAGTCGGAGATGCGCAGCGACTCGCCGTTGCGGATCACCTCGTAGCGGTTGGGCGCGCCGGGCCCGCCGCCATTCACGCCACCCGGTGGCACGAGGTTGCGGTCAGAGAGGACGGACAGCGTCGCCTCGTCGGTCTCCACCAGCACGCGGCGCACCAGGCCGCAGCCGCCGCGCTGCGCGCCTGCGCCCCCGCTATCCGGCCGCAACTCGTTCTGCAGCACGCGCAGCGGGTAGATGACTTCGACGACCTCGGCCGACTGGATGGAGACGTTCTCGCCCTCGTTGAAGGCGCGCACGGCATGGTTGCCGTCGCCGGCCCGTGAACCGCCAGTGCCACCGGACGGATATTCGTAGAAGATGAAGGGCCGGCCGCCGCTGGCGAAGCGCCCGCCGATATAGGTGTGGTTGGAGGTGCCGCGCACGTCGCCCGTCAGCACCTCCGGAACCACCTTCGCCAACGCGCCCATCACCGCGGCGTCGGCCGCGAAGCGTACCTCGTTCAGGCCACCGCAGGGCGCGGGCGGCGTCGCGCTGAGGATGGTGCCGGGCGGCACGGTCACGTCGAAGCAGCGGAGCGTGCCGTCGTTGATGATGCCGCCGGGGTCCAGGAAGCTCTTCAGGATGGTGAGAACGCTGGTCGGCCCGATGGCGGGCCCGGCATTCAGCGGTGCCGCCACCTGCGGCGCGGTGCCGGAGAAGTCCACCCGCGCACGGCCGCTCGCCACGGTCAGCCGGGCCTGCACGGCGATGGGACATCCTGTTGCCGCCGAGCCATCGAGGTAGGCGCGATGCGTCCAACTGCCCTCTGGCAGCGCCTCGATCGCCTTGCGCATGCGCCGTTCGGAGGCGGCGAACATGTTCTCGACCGCCTCCAGCACGGCGGCCGTGCCGTACTTGGCCAGCAGCGCGCGCACGCGCCCTTCCGCGACGCGGCAGATGCCGAACACGGCGTTGAGGTCGCTGGCCGCCTCACCGGCGGAGCGGACGTTGTCCAGGATGACGCGCAGCGCGTCCGAACTGCCCTCGCGCGGGATGCGGATGTGGTTGAGGCGCAGACCCTCCTGCAGGATCTCGCGCGCGCCGCCGCTGAGGGAACCCGGGCTCATCCCGCCGATATCCGCCCAGTGCGAGCGGACGACGATGAACAGGATAGGGCGCCCGCCTTCCAGCACGGGCCAGATCGCGGCGACATCGTTCAGGTGTGTGCCGCCGGTGTAGGGATCGTTGTGCAGGAAGACCGAGCGGTCATCCACGGCCAGCCCACGCTCCAGCAGGCCGCGCACGCTCCAGGCCACGGGGATGATGTGGAAGGGGTGGTCCTCGCCGGACTGGGCGACCAGCCGCCCGGCCGCGTCCACCAGGACGCAGGAGAAGTCGTAGCCCTCGTAGATGATGGAGGAGTAGGAGGAGCGGACGATGGAGCGGCGCATCTCGCGGACGATGGAGGCCATGGCCTCCCGCACCACGGCGGTCGTGATGAAACTGTCCTGTGCGCTCATCTTGGATACGGTACACTGAACGCTGGCGACGGACAAGCTTTGACATCCCGCGCCGGCCGCGGGAAACCGGCCCCGGCCGACCCGCGAATCCGATGAACGACACCGCCCAGACCGCCCTCGTCCAGATCCCCGAGATCATCGCCGCCCAGGTCGCCCGGCATCTGGAGGAACAGATCGTCTTCGGCGAACTGGCCCCGAACACCCGCTTGGTGGAGGAGGACATCGTCCGCCGCTACGGTGTCAGCCGCTCCCCGGTGCGGGAGGCACTGCGCCTGCTGGAGCAGGAGGGCCTCGCCGTGCGCGAGACCCGGCGCGGCGCTTCCGTCAGCGCCATTGGACTGCGCGACCTCGATGAGATCTATGCCTGCCGGCTGAACCTGGAGGGGCTGGCCGCCGAGGAGGCGGCGAAGAAGCGCGCCGACGCCGACGTGGTCCTGCTGCGCGCCGAGCTCGACGCCCTGGTCGCCGCTGGCGAGGCGGGAGAGGTGCGGGCCTATTTCCGGCACAATGTCGCGATGACCGACCGCATCCACGCCATGTCCGGCAACGGCACGCTGCGACGGCTGCTCGGCTCCATCGGCAAGGCGGCGTTGCGCTACCGCTACCTGGTCTATCACCGCGCGCCGGAGATGATCCGCGTCTCCGTGGACGGCAACCGCGCCATCGTGGAGGCCATCGCGCAGCAGAATGCGCGCTCCGCCAGGGCAATGACGGAAGACCTTCTGCTGAAGTCCTGGGACGTCATCCGCCGGCATCTGGCCGAGATGGAGGCCGAGGCGCCGGCCGAGTCGGCCGGCTGACATCAGGGCAGCCTGGCCAGCCGGTCGGCGACCAGCGCGAAGAAGCCCTCCACGTCCACCTGGTTCAGCACGGTCGCGTTCGCCAGCCGCTTCGTCACGCCCCACCAGTCCACCACGGTGGCGCCGAGGGTGACCTCGCTGTCGGTCTCGACCCCGACATGGACGTGCCGCCCGCCGAACAGGCCGGGCTGCAACAGCCAGGCGATCACGCAGGGGTCGTGCATCAGGCCGCGCGGCTTCGAATCGGGCGGCAGCCCCTCCTGCACCTTGGCGTGCGGCATGAACATGCGTGCCACCGCCACGGCGGCGCGCGTGCCGATCCGCTCGATGGTGGCGATCCGTGCCACGCTGTTCACCACCTGGTGCGTGACGTCGAGGCCGATGATCACGGGCTCGAGCCCGGCATTCAGCACGATCCGCGCGGCGTGGGGGTCCACGTAGATGTTGTACTCGGCCTGCGGGACAATGTTTCCGCGGTGCATGGTGCCGCCCATCACCACAAGGCGCCCGATTCTCGCCCGGATCTCCGGCGCCATGACCAGCGCCAGGGCAAGGTTCGTCAGCGGGCCGAGCGTGGCGATCGTCACCGGCGCCGTCGCCCGGCGCAGTGCATCTACCAGGAACTGCACGGCATGCGTGCCGGAGGGCCGTGTTGTCGGCGGTGGCAGGGCCGCGCCGGCCAGCCCGTCATTCCCCATCACGTATTCGGCGGTCACCAGCGGCCGCATGAGCGGGGTCTGGCAGCCGGCATACACCGGGACATCCGCCCTGCCCGCCAGTTCCAGCACCTTTAGCGCGTTCGTCGTGGTGAGGTCCAGCGGCACGTTGCCGCCCACCGTGCAAACGCCGAGCAGATCGAAGGCCTCGGGCGAGGCGAGCGCGACCAGCAGCGCGACTGCATCGTCCTGGCCGGGGTCGCAGTCGATGATGAGCGGCTCGGGCATCGGTTCTCCCTCGGCGGTCGAATGGCGCTTGACGAAGGCTACACGGATGCCGGACGGTATGTCGACGGGACACGGAGTACAGTCTTGCCGCGCACCCTGCGCCTGCACAGCTTCTACGGCGCCCATCGCCCCGAAGCGGGGCTGCTGGACCGTTTCGCCGCCGAAGCGGCACGGCTCGCCGGCGGGGAGTTGCAGGTTGCCGTCGCGCACGGCAACGCGCTCGGGCTTGACGATGCGGCCGCGCTGGACTGGCTGCCAGGCGGCGCGGCCGAGATGGCGCTGCTCTGGAGCGTGCACCTGCAGGCCCGGGTGCCCGCGCTGAAGGCCGCCTACCCGATGGCCGTCGCGCGCGACCTCGAGGCGCATCTGCACGCGATCCCGGCGCTCGAACGGCTGAACCGGGAGGTCCTGGGCGAGGCCGGCCTGCATGTGCTCGCGCTGTTCCACGCGCCCGTCCTGCACATCTCCGTCTTCTCGCGAGAGGTGCCGGTGCGATCGCTCGCGACTTTGCGCGGCCTCCGGTTGCGTGTCTTCAGCCCCGACCTGGAGGCCACCTTCGGGCGGCTCGGCGTGGATGCCCGCTTCATCCCGCAGGGCGAGCTGTATGCCGCCCTGGAAGCCAGGGTCTTCGACGCCACCATCTACCCGGCCTGCCACACCGCCTGGTCGGTGCCGCTGTGGCGTGTCGCGCGCCATGCCGCCTACCTCTTCCCCGAAGTGCTGCAGCCCTACGTCCTCGCTCTGCCGGCCGCGCTGTGGCAGGCGCTTCCCCGCAGCGCGCAGGCCGCGCTGGAGGAGGCGGCGCGCCTCGTCTGGCCGGATTTTCTGCGCCACGCCTATGACCGCACGGCCGAGGACGCGGCACGCATCAACCTGCGCGCGGCGGGCGTGCAGTGGCATCCCGATTTCGACGCGGCGGATCAGCAGGCTCTGGCGGAGTCCGCGGCAGAGACATGGCGCGTCATGGCCGAGGCGACGGGCGAGCGAGCGGTCCTGCACCGGGATCGTACGCTGGCCTGCATGGCGTGCAGCCGCTGACGACGGGCGGACCGTACTGAACCAACAAGGCGGGAGACGGGGCATGCTGATCACGAAACGGAATGCGGCGAAGGGCCTCGCAGCGTTGGCGGGTGCCGCGATGGCCGGCGACGCACGGCAGGCGGCGGCGCAGGCGCGCGGCGGCACGCTCACCGTCATGCTGGCGAACGAGCCACCGATGCTCACCTCCGCCTTCAACACCGCGCTGCCGCTCGGCAGCGTCTCAACAAAGATGCTGGAAGGGCTGCTGGCCTACGACGCGCAGATGAACCCGCGCCCGTCGCTCGCCACCTCCTGGCAAGCCAGCCCCGACGGGCTGACCTACACCTTCCGGCTGCGCCCGAGCGTGAAGTGGCATGACGGGCGCGACTTCACCTCGGCCGACGTCGCCTTCTCCGCCATGCAGGTGTGGAAGACGATGCATCCGCGCGGACGTGCCGTCTTTGCCAACCTGACCGCGGTGGAGACGCCGGACGCGCTGACGGCGGTGTTCCGCCTCTCGGGCCCTTCCCCCGTGCTGCTCAGCGCGCTGCATGCCTATGAATCGCAGATCCTGCCGCGGCACCTCTACGAAGGCACGGACATCGCGACGAACCCGGCCAATGCGGCACCGATCGGCACCGGCCCCTTCCGCTTCCGCGAATGGCGCCGCGGCCAGTTCATCCTGCTGGAGCGCAACCCGGACTACTGGGATGCCGGCAAGCCCGCGCTGGACCGCGTCATCTTCCGCATCATGACCGATGCCGGCGCGCGATCGGCCGCCATGGAGAACGGGTCCGTCGACATCGGCTTCTTCTCGCCCGTGTCGCTGGCCGAGACCGAGCGGCTGAAGCGGAACCGCAACATCGAGGTCACGACGCGGGGCTACGAGTATGCCAGCCCGATGTTCTTCATGGAGCTGAACCTGCGCAACCGCCCTCTGGACGATGTCCGGGTGCGGCGCGCGATGATGCATGCGCTGGATCGTCGCTTCATCATCGAGAACATCTTCCTGGGCTATGCCGAGCCGGCGACCGGGCCGATCCCTGTCTCCTCGCCCTTCTATACGCCGGACGTGCCGCGGTACGACTTCAACCCGCGGCTTGCCAACCAGATGCTGGACGAGGCCGGCTATCGCCGCGGCGCCGGCGGCTGGCGCTTCACCATCACGCATGATCCGGTGCCGCAGGGCGACGAGCACGCGCAGACCGCCGACTACGTGAAGCAGGCTTTCGCGCAGGTCGGCATCAACGTGGAGGTGCGCCGGCAGGACCTCGCCTCGCAGATCCGCCGCGTCTCGCAGTGGGAGTTCGACATGTCGAGCAACCCGCTCTTCGCCATGTTCGACCCGGCGCTCGGCGTCACGCGGCTGTTCTGGTCGGGCAACATCAACCAGGGCACGCCCTTCACCAACGTCTCCGGCTTCCGCAATGCGGAACTCGACCGGATCGTCGCGGCGCAGGCGACGGAGCGCGACCCGGAATCGCGCAAGCGCCTGTTCTGGCGCCTGCAGCAGATCGTGATGGAGGAAGTGCCGCTGCTCTACCTGCTGGAAGTGAAATACGCGACCATCGCGAACACGCGGGTGCGCAACCACACCACCGACGGCGCCGCGGCCTTCGGCAGCTTCGCCGACATCACCGTCCAGCGGTAACGGCGCGTGGCGGGCGGCGCGGCAGGCGGAGGGGTCCGGCGCGTCGTCGCGGTGCTGTCGCGGCGCCTGCTGCAGGGCATCCCGATCGTTCTCGGGATCCTGGTGGTGAACTTCCTGCTGCTGAACGCCACGCCGGGCGACGTGGTGGACGCGATGGTCGGCCAAATGGGGGCGTCCGACCCCGAGCTGGTCGCAAGGATGAAGGAGCGGTTCGGGCTGGACCAGCCGCTCCTCGTCCGCCTCGGCCTGTACATGTGGAACCTGGCGCGGCTCGATCTCGGCTTCTCGGCCTTCTACAACATGCCGGTGGAGACGCTAATCCTGGAACGCCTGGCGGGCACGGCGCTGCTGATGCTGTCGAGCATCGGGGTGGCGCTGGTGCTCGGCGTGGTCAGCGGCGTCGCCGCGGCGCGCCGTTTCAATACGGCCTGGGACATGCTGATCGGCGTGGCCGCGCTGCTGTTCTACGCGACGCCGGTGTTCTGGATCGGGCTGATGATGCTGGTGCTGTTCTCCGTTCATCTTGGCATCCTGCCGCTCGGTGGCATGTCCACCATCGCTGCCGATTTCGGCCCGGTCGAGGCCACGCTCGACGTGCTGTGGCACCTGATCCTGCCGATGACGACGCTGTCGCTGTTCTTCATCGCGACCTATACGCGGCTGATGCGCAGCTCCATGCTGGAAGCCTACCAGCAGGACTACGTGCGCACCGCGCGCGCGAAGGGCGTGCCGGAAGGCCGGGTGGCCTACCGGCACGTGCTGCGCAACGCGCTGCTTCCGGTGGTCACCGTCGTCGGCGTCCAGATCGGCGCGCTGCTGGGCGGCGCGGTCGTGGTCGAGACCGTGTTCAACTGGCCCGGCCTCGGCCGGCTGGCCTATGACGCGGTTCTGCAGCGCGACTTCAACCTGCTGCTGGGCATCCTGTTCGTCAGCTCGGTCGTGGTGGTGGTGGTGAACATCCTGGTGGACCTGCTCTACGCCGCGCTCGATCCGCGCATCGAGGTCGGATGACGTCGGCGGCGCGGCGCGATCTATGGCGGCGCTTCGCGCGGAACCGCGGCGCCGTGGCGGGCTTGGTCGTGCTGGGGCTCGTCGTGCTGGCCGCGGCGCTCGCCGACCTTCTCTATGGCGACGGCCCGCTGCGCATGGTGGCGCGACCGCTGCAATGGCCGGGCACCAACCCCGCCTTCCCGCTCGGCACGGACCGCCTCGGGCGCGACATCGCGGCCGGCATCTTCCATGGCGCGCGCATCTCACTGCTGGTCGGCATCATGGCGGCGGCCTTCGCACTGGCCGTGGGCGTCGTGATCGGCGCGCTGGCAGGCTTCTACCGCGGCATCGTGGATTCGTTGCTGATGCGCCTGGCGGACCTGGTTCAGACCATCCCGCCCTTCCTGCTCGCCCTGGTGCTGCTGGCGATCCTGCGGCCATCGGTGGCCAACGTCGTCTTCGCCATCGGCGTCTCCTCCTGGCCGCCCGTCGCGCGGATCGTCCGAGCCGAGTTCCTGTCCCTGAGAGAGCGTGAGTTCGTGCAGGCCGGCATCGCCGCCGGCATGGGCGACCTGCGGCTGATCCTCACGCAGATCCTGCCCAACGCGCTGGCGCCGGTGATCGTCTTCTCCTCCCTGCTGGTGGCGACCGCGATCCTGACGGAATCGGCGCTCGCCTTCCTGGGCTTCACCGATCCCAACGTGATGTCCTGGGGCACCATCATCGGCATCGGGCGCAACGAGATCCGCACGGCCTGGTACATCGCGGCGATCCCCGGCATGGCGATCCTGCTGACGGTGCTCGCGCTGAACCTGGTGGGCGAGGGCCTGAACGATGCGCTGAACCCGCGGCTGCGCGACCGATGAGCGGCCCGGCGCTGGAGGTGCGCGGCCTGCGCACGGCCTTCCGCACGCGCGCGGGCGACCTGGTCGCGCTGGATGACGTCTCCTTCTCGCTGCATGCGCAGGAAACCCTTGCATTGGTGGGTGAATCGGGCTGCGGCAAGAGCCTGACGGCGCTCTCCGTCATGCGGCTCGTGCCGCCGCCGGGGCGCATCGCCGCCGGGGCGGTGCTGCTGGACGGCGAGGACCTGACCGCCCTGCCCGAGACAGCGATGGCGCGGCTGCGCGGCGACCGGATCTCCATGATCTTCCAGGAGCCGATGACCAGCCTGAACCCCGTGATGACCGTCGGGGACCAGGTTGCGGAGAGCCTTATCCTGCATCGCGGCCTGTCGCGCACGGCCGCACGGCGCCGCGCCGTGGAGCTGCTGGACCTCGTGCGCATCGCCGATCCGCAGCGCCGCATCGACGACTATCCGCACCGTCTTTCCGGCGGCATGCGCCAGAGGGTGATGATCGCCATGGCGCTGGCGCTGGAGCCACGCGTGCTGATCGCGGACGAGCCGACCACGGCGCTCGACGTCACCATCCAGGCACAGATCCTGGAGCTGCTGCGCGCCATGCAGCGCAGCCTTGGCATGGGTCTGCTGCTGATCACGCACGATCTCGGCGTCGTGGCGCAGCTCGCCGACCGCGTCGCCGTGATGTACGCCGGCCGCATCGTGGAGGAGGCTTCGGTCACCGACCTCTTCGACCACCCGACCCATCCCTACACGCAGGGCCTGTTCGGCGCGACGCCGGCGCGCGAGCAGGTGCGCGCCCGGCTGCGCGAGATCCCGGGCATGGTGCCCTCTCTCGCCGCGCGGCCACCCGGCTGCGCCTTTGCCGCGCGCTGCGCCGTGGCCGAGCCGGGCTG
>NZ_JAPSMD010000158.1 GCF_027856955.1 Falsiroseomonas oryzae
CTGCCGCCACGGAGGAGCATCGCCATGATCCGCATCGCGGCGCCCGCCGGCGGCGGCCGCGCGCCGTCATCCGCGCCCGCATGACCGGTCCGCCGCGGGCCGCGCGGCGCTCCCCCTTCGCCGTGCGCGGCTACCGCTACCAGTGGTCGGCGGACCTTATGACGTCCTGTGCCCAGGAGATGGAGACCATCGTCCTGGGCTGGTACATCGCGGTGCAGACGCAGTCGGTGCTGCTGGTCACGCTGTTCGGCGCGCTGCAGTTCGTGGGGACGCTGCTCTCGCCCTTCATCGGGCTGGCGGGCGACGCGATCGGCTACCGCCGGGTGCTGGTGCTGATGCGCGCCGTCTATGCGCTGGTGGCGGCGTGCCTGACGGCGCTGGTGCTGCTGGACCTGCTGACGCCGGTGCTGGCGCTGATCGGCGCGGGGATCGCCGGGCTGGTGCGGCCGTCCGATCCCGGCCTGCGCAACGTGCTGATCGGCGAGACGCTGCCCGACGACCGGCTGATGAGCGGCCTCAGCCTGTCCCGCATCACCACGGAATCGGCGCGGGTCGGCGGCGCGCTGGCCGGGGTTGGGGTGGTCGCGGCGCTCGGCATGGGCGGGGCCTATGCGCTGGTGGTCGGGCTCTACCTGCTTGGCATGGTGCTGACTCTGGGCGCAGGCGGCGCGCGGCCGCAGGCGCCGGGCATCTCGGCCAGGCGCGCCACGCCCTCGCCCCTGCGCGGGCTGTGGGAGGCGGCGCGGGCGGTGTGGCAGGCGCCGCCGCAGCTGGCGGCGATGCTGCTGGCGTTCCTCATCAACCTGACCGCCTTCCCCTTCACGCTGGGGCTGCTGCCCTATGTCGCGCAGGAGGTGTACGGCACCAGCCAGGCCGGCCTCGCCTACATGGTGGCGGCGGTGGGCACGGGGAGCATGGTGGCCCTGCTGGTGCTCAACCGGCTTGGCGCCACCGCCCGGCCGGGGCGGATGATGCTGGTGTTCAGCGTGGCCTGGCACGGGCTGGTGATCCTGTTCGGCCAGACGGGGACGCTGGCGTTCGGCCTGCCGGTGCTGCTCGCGATCGGCATCGCGCAGATGCTATGCGCGCTGCCGATCTCGGTGCTGCTGCTGCGCGGTGCGGCGCCGGAGCTGCGCGGCCGGATCATGGGGATGCGCACCCTGGCGGTGTACGGGCTGCTGGTCGGCCTGCTCTGCGCGGGGCCGCTGATCGAGCGGCTGGGCTTCGCGGCGACGGCGGCCGCCTATGGCGCCTTCGGCATCGCGGCCACGCTGTTGCTACTGGCCACCTGGCGCGCGCATCTGTGGCCGCCGCACGCCCCGGCGAATGGCGGGTGAGGGACAGCGCACCGGATCGGGGCGGCGCGCCCGTGGCAGAACCGGGCGCCCGCGGCGACGATGATGCCGGGAGCGGGAAGACCTCTCCCGCTGCGGAAGGACACGCCATGCCGAAGAACACGATCTGCCTGTGGTACGATGGGGACGCCGAGGATGCGGCCCGGTTCTACGCCGCGATCTTTCCGGACAGTTCGGTGAAGGGCGTCTTCCGTGCGCCCAGCGACTACCCTTCCGGCAGGAAGGGCGACGTGCTGACCGTGGAGTTCACCGTCGCGGGGATCCCGTGCCTCGGCCTGAACGGGGGGCCGGTGTTCCGGCACAACGAGGCCTTCTCCTTCCAGATCGCGACGGAGGACCAGGCCGAGACCGACCGCTACTGGGACGCCATCGTGGGCAATGGCGGGCAGGAGAGCGCGTGCGGATGGTGCAAGGACCGCTGGGGCGTCTCCTGGCAGATCACGCCGCGCGTCCTGACCGAGGCACTGGCCGCCGGCGGCGAGGAGGCCCGGCGCGCCTTCGAGGCCATGCTGACGATGCGGAAGATCGATGTCGCCGCCATCGCGGCGGCGCGGCGCGGCTGACGCCCGCCCTACTCGATCCGCCCGAGCTGCCGCACCACGCGGACGCCGCGCGCCGTGTCCTCCTCGTAGAAGCGCCGGAATTCCTCGCCCTCGCGGTAGTCCAGCGTGTTGCCGGCGGTGGCCAGGGCACGGCGGAAGTCGGGATCCTCGGCCACGGCGCGCGTCGCCTGCCGGATCGCGTCCAGCACCGGGGCGGGCGTGCCGGCGGGGGCGAAGAGCCCGACCCAGATGTAGAACTCCACGCCATCGAAGCCGCGCTCGATGAAGGTCGGCACCTCGTCGAGGCCGGGCAGGCGGGTGCGGCCGAAGACCGCCAATGGGCGCACGCGGCCCTCGCGCGCATGCGGCGCGATGGCCGAAGGCGTGGAGGCCATGCACTGCACCTGCCCGCCGAGCAGCGCCGTCATTGCCGGGCCTCCGCCCTGGAACGGCACGTGCAGCAGGTCGAGCCCCGCCTGCTGCGCCAGCATCACCATGGAGACGTGCAGCGCCGAATAGTTGCCGGCGGAGGCATAGGCGAGCTGGCCGGGGCGCCGCCGCGCCTCCGCCACGAACTCCTCCAGGCTGCGGATCGGGCTGGAGGCGGGGACGACCAGCACGGTGGGGTCGGCGGAGAACAGCGCGATGGGCTGCAGCTGGTCCGGCGTGTAGGCCGGCGTGCGGCCGTTGATGCGCGCAGCCTCCGGCACCAGGGTCATGAAGGACAGGCCCATCAGCAGCGTGTGGCCATCGGGCGCGGCGCGCGCGACGAAGGCATTGCCGATCTCGCCGGAGGCGCCGGGGCGGTTCGAGATGGGCACGGGCTGGCGCCAGATGCGCTCCAGCGCCGGGGCGGCGAGGCGGGCCACGACATCGGCCTGGCCGCCGGGCGGGAAGGCGACGACCAGGTTCACCGGGCGCGACGGGAAGGCGCCCTGCGCACGGGCCGGCGCGGCGCCGGCGAGCAGCGCGGGGGCGAGGAGGAGGTGGCGGCGATGCATGGCGGCGTGTCCCGGTTGCGTCAGCGGAAGGCGTAGGCGGCGCCGTCGCGGCGGACGCGCAGCAGGCGGGGGGCGAAGAAGTGGATGGCGCCGAGCGCGAAGCCTTCGTCGGCGCAGCGGTCCAGCAGCGCGCGGCGCGTGGCGGCCGCCTGGTCCGGCGCCTGGCAGAAGCGGGTGTTGAGCTCCGGCGCGAAGAGCTGCAGCGCGTGGTGCATCGGGTCGCCGGCCAGCAGCGCGCCGCCGCCCTGCCCGTCCGAGACCTCCAGCACCATCATCCCGGGCGAGTGGCCGGGCGCGGGCAGCAGGCGCAGGCCGGGCAGGATCTCGTGCGGCGGATCGACCAGCTCCGCAAGGCCGGCTACCAGGATGGGGGCGACGCTGTCGCCGAAGCACTCGTAGTTCCAGACGGGGAAGAGGTCGGGGCCGCCTTCCGCTTCCAGCCGCGGCATGAGGTGGCGGGCGTTGCGGAAGGTCGGCACCCAGGCGCCGCCCTCCATCCGCGTGTTCCAGCCGACATGGTCGTGGTGCAGGTGGGTGTTCACCACATGCGTCACCTGCTCCGGCTGCACGCCGAGGGCGGCCAGGCGCTGCAGCCAGTCCGTGTTGAGGTTGTTGAAGATCGGGAATTTCGAGCGCGTCTTGCCGTTGCCGGAGCCGGTGTCCACCAGCATCACCAGCCCGTCCGGCCCGCGCACCAGCCAGCTGTGGACGCTGGTGACAAGCTTGCCGCTGGGCGGGTCGAAGCTCTCGGGCGGCAGCCTGGGCAGGATGGCGGCGAAGCGCTCGGCGGTCAGGGCCGGGAACATGTCCTGCGGCAGCATGCGCGGGCCGCCGAATTCCGGCACCACGTCCAGGCGGTAGCGGCCGATGGTGAAGCTGTCGCCCATGCGCGTGGTTCCTCCCGGTTCGGGCGGACTATGCCGGCGCCCGCCGCGGGCCGGTAGCCGCCGGCGGGCGCGATGCACCCTTGCGTTTGGCGGAAGGGAACATAACATGAACTGAACCCGATCCTGCGTGAGCCCGGATGGACCTGAAGCAGAAGCTCGAGATCCTCGCCGATGCGGCGAAATACGACGCCTCCTGCGCGTCCTCGGGCACGGCGAAGCGGGATTCGACGCGGGGCGGGCTGGGCAGCACGGAAGGCATGGGCATCTGCCACGCCTATGCGCCGGACGGGCGCTGCATCTCGCTGCTGAAGATCCTGCTGACCAATGCCTGCGTCTTCGACTGCGCCTACTGCGTGAACCGCGCCAGCTCCAACGTGCGGCGCGCGCGCTTCACGGTGGAGGAGGTCGTGAAGCTCACGCTGGACTTCTACCGGCGCAACGCGATCGAGGGGCTGTTCCTGTCTTCCGGCATCATCCGCTCGCCGGACTGGACGATGGAGCAGCTGGTGCGCGTGGCGCGGACGCTGCGCGAGGACCATGGCTTCCAGGGCTACATCCACCTCAAGACCATCCCCGATGCCGATCCGCTGCTGGTGGAGCAGGCGGGCCGGTATGCGGACCGACTCTCGATCAACATCGAGCTGCCGCAGGCCGACAGCCTGAAGGCGCTGGCGCCGGAGAAGGACCTGCCCGCGATCCGCCAGGCGATGGGCGGGCTGCGCGCGCGGATCGAGGGCGCGCAGGACGAGGCGCGCGGCGCGCGCCGCGCGAAGGCGCCGCGCTTTGCGCCGGCCGGGCAGAGCACGCAGATGATCGTCGGCGCCGATGCCTCGGACGACGCGACGATCCTGGGGACGGCGACGGACCTCTATGCGGGCTACCGGCTGAAGCGGGTGTACTACTCGGCCTATTCGCCGGTGCCGGATGCGTCGCGGGTGCTGCCGCCCATCGCTCCGCCGCTGGTGCGGGAGCACCGGCTGTACCAGGCCGACTGGATGCTGCGCTTCTACGGGTTCTCGAAGGACGAGGTCATCGCCGGCGGCGAGGGCGGGATGCTGGACCTGGCGCTGGATCCCAAGACCGCCTGGGCGCTGAAGCACCGCACGGATTTCCCGGTGGACCTGAACCGCGCGCCGCGGGAGCGGCTGCTGCGCGTGCCGGGGCTGGGCGCGAAGACGGTGGAGAAGCTGGTCGCCGCGCGCCGGCACACGCGCATCCGGCTGGAGGACCTGGCGCGGCTGCGCGTGAGCGTGGCGAAGGTGGCGCCCTTCGTTGTCACGGACGACCACCGCCCGCGGCTGCTGGACAGCGCGGGGCTGCGCGAGCGCCTGATCCCCGGCACCGCCTTCGCGGCCGCCGCAGGCGGCGGGGGCCAGGCCGGCCGGCCGGTGCAGATGAGCCTGTTCTGATGGGCGTCGCCGCCGTGCTGCCCGGCCCGGCCGATTTCGCCGCGTGGCGGAACGCGGCACGCGGGCTGCTGGCGGCGGGGGTGCGACCGGAGGACGCCGAATGGCGCGTCGCGGGCGATGCGCCGGGGCTGTTCGCGGAGGATGCGCCCCCGCCCGCAGCCGGCGCCGCCTTCCATGTGCCGCGCGCCTTCGTGGAACTGGCGGAGATCGCCATTCGGCACAGCGACCCGGAACGCTTCGCGCTGCTCTACCGCGTGCTCTGGCGCCTCACGCATGGCGAGCACGCGCTGATGCAGGTGGCGACGGATCCGGACGTCGTGCGGCTGTCCGCCATGGCCAAGGCGGTGAAGCGCGACGCGCACAAGATGCACGCCTTCCTGCGCTTCCGGCAGGTGGAGACGGAGGCCGGCACGCGCCACGTCGCCTGGTTCGAGCCGGAGCACCACATCGAGGAGGCGGAGGCCGGCTTCTTCGTGCGCCGCTTCGCCGGGCTGCGCTGGTCCATCGTGACGCCGCGGCGCAGCGTGCACTGGGACGGGCAGGCGCTGTCCTTCGGGCCGGGCGGCCGCCGGGCCGAGGTGCCGCCGGACGACGCGGTGGAGCCGCTGTGGCGCGCCTACTACGCCGCGATCTTCAACCCCGCGCGGCTCAAGCCCGGCGCGATGCGCGCGGAGATGCCGCGGAAATACTGGCGGAACATGCCGGAGACGGCGGAGATCCCCCGCATGCTGGCGGAGGCGCCGAAGCGCGTGGCGGAGATGGTGGCGCGCGGGGGATCGGCGCCCAACCCGAACCCGCAGCGCCCGCGCCACCTTGCGGCCGCTTCGCGCGTTGCGGCCGACATGGACCTGCTGGACGCCTCGACCGACCCGAAGGCCGCCCTCGCCGCGCTGGCGCGGGAGCTCGCCGGGCGGAACGACCTGCCCGACTTCGCGCGCCGCGCGACGCAGGCGGTGTTCGGAGAGGGACCGATCGGCGCACCGCTGTTCTTCGTCGGCGAGCAGCCCGGCGACGAGGAGGACATCCAGGGCCGCCCCTTCGTCGGGCCGGCCGGACGGCTGTGGAACCGGGCGCTCGGTGACGCCGGGGTGCCGCGCGACGAGGCCTATGTCACCAATGCGGTGAAGCACTTCAAGTTCGCGCCGACCGGCAAGCGCCGCCTGCACCAATCCCCCGACGCTGGCGACATCGCCTATTACCGCCCCTTCCTGCTGCGCGAGATCGGCATCGTCGGGCCGCGGCTGCTGGTGGCGCTGGGCGCCACGGCGCTGCGCGCACTGACCGGCAAGGCGATGCCGGTGATGAAGACGCGCGGCACCATCGTGGACGGGCCGGAGGGCCTGCCGGTCTTCGCCACGGTGCATCCCAGCTTCCTGCTGCGCATCCCGGACCAGGACGGGCAGCAACGCGAATACGCGAAGTTCGTGGACGACCTCCGGGCGGCGCGCGCGCAGGTGCATTGAGCCTCGACCGGGCGTCCCGTCCGTGGCTGGATGCGGCCGGGAGAACGCCGCCATGACCGACCTGCCCGCCGCCGTCGAGATCCGCGAGGAAGGCCCGCGCGAGGGCTTTCAGATCGAGCCGGGGCCGATCCCGAGCGCGCGCAAGGTGGAGCTGATCCAGGCGCTGGCCGCGACCGGGCTGCGGCAGATCCAGGTCTGCTCCTTCGTCTCGCCCAAGCTGGTGCCGGGCTGGGCGGATGCGGAAGCGGTGCTGTCAGAGATCACGCCCCCGCCCGGCGTCGCCTTCACCGCGCTGTGGTTCAACGCGGCCGGGCTGAACCGCGCGCTGGCCTTCAGGGACCGGCTGAAGCTCTACGGCTCGATCTCCTTCGCCGCCTCGGAAGCCTTCTCGCGCAAGAACCTCAACCGGGACCGTGCCGGCCAGATGGAGGCGATGCGCGCGCTGACGCGGACGCACCAGGAGGCCGGCGTGCCCGTCACGCGGGTCTCCGTGCAGGCCGGCTTCGGCTGCAACTATTCGGGCGATGTCGCGCCGGCGCAGCTGGTGCAGGCGGTGGCCGACGGCATGGCGATCGCGGCGGAGTCCGGGGCATCGATCACCGAGGTGACGCTCGCCGACACGATGGGCTGGGCGACGCCGCTGCGCATCGAGCGCGGCGTGGGTGCGGTGCGGGAGCGCTGGCCGGCGGTGCCGATTGCGCTGCACCTGCACGACACGCGGGGCCTGGGCATCGCCAACGCCATGGCCGGGCTGCGGTTGGGCGTGGCGCGCTTCGACACCACCGTGGGCGGGCTCGGCGGCTGTCCTTTCGCGGGGCAGCCCGGCGCGCCGGGCAACATCTGCACGGAGGAACTCGCGCTGCTCTGCGCGGAGATGGGCATCGCCACGGGCGTGGACCTGGATGCGCTGATCGCGGCCGGACACCTGGCGGAGGAGATCGTCGGCCACCGCCTGCCGAGCGAGCTGCTGCGATCCGGCCCGCTGGACGCGTTCCGCAGGCGGGCGGCCTAAAGCATTCTCAAGCGAAGGGGAATCGCTTGGCGACTCGGAAAATGCGATCAAACAACATGCTGGCGCCCTTCAGTTCAGCCGCGTCCGCAGCTCCTCCAGCAGGCCGCGCACGCGCGATGCCTGCGGGCCGTCGGGCGAGAGCTGCAGGAATCGCTCCAGGCTGGTGATGGCCGCGGTGATGTGGCCCAGGCGCTGGTGCATCAGCCCTGCCTCGCGCCAGAGCGGCGCGGCGTCGGGCGCGATGCGCAGCATGTCCTCGGTGCAGGAGACGGCGCCCATCAGGTCGCCGTCGCGCAGGCGGCGCACCTTGATGTTGTTCTGCAGCCGGAGCAGCACCGCGCGCTTGCCCATCGGCGCCAGCGTGTCGCGGCCGAGCTCCGCCGTCTCGCCGGCGAACTTCTTGAGCAGGGCGCGCAGGTCGCGCGCCTCCAGCGGCGCGCCGCCGCCGAAGACGTCCACCACCACCTGGCCGCGGCCCGAAAGGGCGACGAGGAAGTGGCCGGGGAAGTCCACGCCATGCGCCTCCCACCCCGCAGCCTCGGCGGCGTGCAGCCAGAGGATGCCGAGCGCCACGGGCAGGCCGCGGCGGCGCTCGATCACCTTCAGCAGGTTGGCGTTGGACAGGTCGTCATAGGTCTCGGCGTCGCCGGCATAGCCGAAGGTCTCGTGCAGCAGCCCGGCCAGGGCGGCGCGGCGGCGGGAGAGGTCGCCGGCGTCGGCCTCGGGGTCCGCCGCGGCGGCCTCCACCGCGGCGCGGGCGATGTCCGACAGGTGCTGCTGCGCGGCCTGCCAGTCCGCGACCGGCGCATCCACGCGCGCCAGCTGCAGCGCGACGGTGGCGATGTCCAGCTCGGCGTCGGGCATCTGCCCGGCTGCCTCCAGCGCGGCGCGGGCCTCGTGCAGCGGGTTGGTCATCGGGCCTGCGTCGCGCGGTTGGGGCGGCGGGTCAAGCGCGGCAGGCTTCAACCCGCCTCGCGCGGCACCATGCGGCCGATGCGCCGGCCGGCGAAGATGTGGACGTGGAAATGCGGCACTTCCTGGCCGCCATCCTCGCCCATGTTCGACAGGATGCGGTAGCCGCCGGCTTCGAGGCCAAGCTCGCGCGCCACCTTGCCGACGGCGCGCCAGAATCCGGCGATCTCGGCGTCGCTGGCATGGGCACTGAAATCGGCATGCGAGCAGTAGGCGCCCTTCGGGATCACCAGCACATGCACGGGCGTCTGCGGGTTGATGTCGTGGAAGGCCAGCGCGTGCTCGTCCTCGTGCACCTTCTTCGATGGGATCTCGCCGCGCAGGATCTTCGCGAAGACGTTGTT
The DNA here is from genome assembly GCF_027856955.1 of Falsiroseomonas oryzae. Taxonomy (GTDB): domain Bacteria; phylum Pseudomonadota; class Alphaproteobacteria; order Acetobacterales; family Acetobacteraceae; genus Falsiroseomonas; species Falsiroseomonas oryzae. The sequence goes on from NZ_JAPSMD010000158.1 coordinate 8,986, forward strand.
CGGGTCGTAGGGCGGCAGGCCGGTCACGCGCATCGCGGGGCTCCCGGGGAAGGGGGGTCAGGTCGGCCCGGTTTCTGGCGGCGCCAGGGCGAAGGCGCAAGCGGGTGCCGCCTGGCCCCGCCGCGGTCCCGTCACGGCAGCTTCGTGGTCTGCGCCGCGCGGATCAGGCCCTTTGGCCGCGCGGCCTTCTCGGCGATGCCGCTGATGCCCTGCCGGCGCGCGAGCTCGGCCCAGACCTCGTCCGGCCGGATGCCCGCATCCACCCAGACCACGACCAGGTGATAGAGCAGGTCGGCGCTTTCCATCACCGTGGCGGTGCGGTTGCCCTGCGTCGCCTCGATAACGCATTCCACCGCCTCCTCGCCCAGCTTCTGCGCGACCTTCGCGGTGCCGCGGGCGAGCAGGCGGGCGGAGTGGGAATGCTCCACGTCGCCGGCCAGGCGGCGCGTCTCCACGGTGCGCCACAGCGCATCCAGGATGGAGGCCTCCGCGCCGTTGACGGCGAAGGGTGCGCGGGCGGTGGCGCCGGGGTCCACGGCGGGCTGGACGAAGCTCTGCGGGCGGGGGATTGCCGGCGGCAGGGGCAGTGCGGCGGCCCGCTTCTGCGCCTTCTTCTTCGCCTTGGGTGCAGGCTTCGGCTTGGCCTTTGCCTTCAGGGCCTTTGCCTTGGGCGGCTTCGCCTTCGGGGCCTTGGGGGCTTTCGCGGCCTTGGCGGCCTTCTTCGCGGGCTTGCCCATCAGGGGGCCTCCGAGACCGGGCGGATCGGCAGTCCCGCCGACAGCAACGCGGCCTTGGCGTCGGCGATCCGCATCTCGCCATAGTGGAAGACGCTGGCGGCCAGCAGGCCGGTGGCGCCCGCCCGCGCGCCCTCGACGAAATGCGCGGCGTTGCCGACCCCGCCGGAGGCGACCAGCGGCAGGCGCACCGCCGCACGCACCGCGCGCAGCAGCTCGAGGTCGAAGCCCTGCTTGGTGCCGTCGCGGTCCATCGAGGTCAGGAGGATCTCGCCGGCACCGCGGGCTTCCACCTGCTTCGCCCAGTCCACCGCGTCGATGCCGGTGCCGCGGCGGCCGCCATGGGTGAAGACCTCCCAGCCGCTGGAGGTGGCGCCGGGGCTGCGGCGGGCGTCGATGGCCACCACGATCGCCTGGCTGCCGAAGGCCTCCGCCCCGCGCGTGACCAGCGCGGGATCGGCGACGGCGGCGGAATTGACCGAGACCTTGTCGGCGCCGGCCAGCAGCAGCTTCCGCATGTCCTCCACGCTGCGCACGCCGCCGCCGACGGTCAGCGGGATGAACACCTCGGCCGCGGTGCGCGAGACCACGTCGAGCATGGTGTCGCGGCCTTCGTGGCTGGCGGTGATGTCGAGGAAGGTGACCTCGTCGGCGCCTTCGCGGTCATAGGCGCGCGCCTGTTCCACCGGGTCGCCGGCGTCGCGCAGCGCGACGAAGTTGACGCCCTTGACGACGCGGCCGTCCTTGACGTCGAGGCAGGGGATGACGCGCAGGGCCAGCACCGGCGTGCTCCGGGGCGGACGTGTCCGGGCTAGGACCTCGGTCCGGGTTGTGGGGTCCGCGCGATGTGCGCCGATGCCGCGGCCCGGTCAAGCCGGAAGCGCCCGCCCGGGACGGGGTCCCCGGGCGGGCCGGCCAGGTCAGTCGTTGCGGGGCGCCTGCAGCGTCCGGGCCATGGCAAGGTGCTGCCGGATCATCGGGGCATGGCGCTGCGCGAAGGCCTGGATCGCGTCGTCGTCGCCGGCATTGGCATAGGCGTCGTAGGCGGCCGTGGCCTCCTCGTGGCCCTCGATCTGCTGCTGGACGTAGGTGCGGTTGACGAAGTCCACCGTCTCCTGCCGGCGCAGGGTCGCCAGCAGCACGGCATGCCGGTCGTCGAGGCGCGTCGGCATGCGGTTCAGCGCCGTCGGGATCGCCATCATCTCGTTCGACATCGCGGTGTGGTGCTCGATCATGCGCTGGGCGAATTCGCGGATCTGCGGGTGTGCGCTGCGGATCAGCAGGAAGCGGCTCGACTCGATCTCGAACATGTCGCTGATCGCGGCGAGCGTCACGAAGGCATCGGTGCCGACCGGCGTCGGCGCCAGGCGCTGGATGACGTTGAGCTGCGCGGCCGCGGGCCGGAACTGCGCGGCGAGGGGCAGGGCGAGCAGGCCGGTGGCAAGGATGCGTCGGCGCATGGGCATTCTCCCGGAGGTTGCGTGGTCCGCCCCCGGAAACGATCCCGGCCGTGGCGCGGTTTCAGGCGCGGCGCAGCAGGCCGCGCAGCTTCTGCCACTGCGCGCCGACGCGCGCGACCAGGCGCTGTTCCATCCCTTCGACCTTCGCAACCGTTTCGGGCCAGCGCGATTCGATCCAGCCCATGCCGCGATGCGCCCAGATGTACTGGTGCCGCAGCACGAAGGTGCCGAGGGCGAGGAAGAGGAAGCCCTGCAGGAAGGGCAGCACGAGGCCCAGCACGCCGAGGCCCATGAGGCTCCAGCCGGCGGCCTTGCGCCGGATCGAGGGACGGAATTCCATCATGTCGCGGCAGATGGCCACGGCGCGCGCCGGGTGCAAGCGAGGCCGCCGGGCGCGCCTCAGCCCGCGAGGGCGCGCGCGATCGGCTCGGCGCGGGCACGTTGCCCGTCCGCACCGAACAGCACGCCGCCGCGCAGCGCCACGCGGCAGGGGCTGTTGCGCAGC
>NZ_JAPSMD010000159.1 GCF_027856955.1 Falsiroseomonas oryzae
GGCACCGCGCCGGGCGCCTGGCCGGCGGCACGCAGCGCGCCGTCCAGCGCGCCGGCCCAGAGGCTGCGGCGCGCGACCAGGCGGCCATGCAGCAGGTCCAGCACCGGCGCGGCATTGGCCAGCAGCTGCACGCCGGCCTCTCCCGCCACCGCGGCGTATTCCAGCAGCAGCGGCAAATGGTCCGGCAGCTCGCCCGTCGCGGGCTCGAGCCCCGCCTCGGCGTAGATGCCGAGCAGCTCCACCATGGCCGGGCCGCGTTCGCGGCTGTCGCCGTGGACGTGCTCGAACAGGTTCAGGCAGAGCGAGCGCGTGCGGTCGAACAGGCCGACATACTCCTCCTGCAGGTCGAGTAGGTCGTTGTCGGCAAGATGGTCGATGAGCTGGTCCAGCGCCGGCAGGGCCGGGCGCAGGGCGAGGTCGTCGGCCACCGCCTGCTGGACCTCCGGCAGGGCGTCCAGCAGGTCATCCGTCGGATAGGCGAGCAGCGCGGCGAGCGCGCGGAGGGAGGCGCGCATGGTCACGCCTCCTCCTTCGTGCGCGCCGGCGCGGGGGGCTCGGACGGGCGCGCGGGCGGGATGGCCGGCGCGGCGGCCGCCGGGGCGGTCGGGACGCGGCGGATCTCCACCCGCGGCGCCTGGTGGCCCGCCGAGGTGCGCTTGGTCGAGAACAGGTTCGCGGCGTTGGAGCCCGTGGTGGAGCAGCCATTGCCGAAGCTGAAGCCGCAGGACGACTTCAGGTCGAAGGTGTTCTCCGCGTATTCGCGATGGGTGGAGGGGATGACGAAGCGGTCCTCGTAGTCCGCCAACGCCATCACCCTGTACATCTCCTCCACCTGCTCCAGCGAGAGGCCGACGGCCTTCAGCACCTCCACGTCCATCCGGTTCTCCACCGTGCGGGCGCGCATGTGCATGCGCATCGCCATCATCCGCTGCAGCGCGAGCGTGACCGGCGCCTCGGCGCCCGCGGTCAGCAGGTTCGCCAGGTACTTCACGGGGATGCGCAGCTTGGAGACGTCGGGCAGCCCCTTCTCGTCCCAGCCGATGTGCCCGGCCTCGTGCGCCGACTGCACGGGCGACAGCGGCGGCACGTACCAGACCATCGGCAGCGTGCGGTATTCCGGGTGCAGCGGGAAGGCGACGCCCCACTCGATCGCCATCTTGTAGACGGGCGAGCGGCGCGCGGCCTCCAGCCACAGCTCCGGCACGCCGTCGCAACGTGCCGCGGCGATCACCTCCGGATCCGACGGGTCCAGGAAGATGTCGAGCTGCGAGCGGTAGAGGTGCTCGTCATTCTCGACGCTCGCGGCCTCCTCGATCCGGTCGGCGTCGTAGAGCATCACGCCGAGGTAGCGGATGCGGCCGACGCAGGTCTCGGAGCACACCGTCGGCTCGCCCGCCTCGATTCGCGGGAAGCAGAAGGTGCACTTCTCCGCCTTACCGGACTGCCAGTTGTAGTAGATCTTCTTGTAGGGGCAGGCGGAGACGCACATGCGCCAGCCCCGGCACTTGTCCTGGTCGACCAGGACGATGCCGTCCTCCTCGCGCTTGTAGATACTGCCGGAGGGGCATGCGGCGACGCAGGCCGGGTTGAGGCAGTGCTCGCAGAGGCGCGGAAGATACATCATGAAGGTCTGCTCGAACTCGCCGAGCGCCTTCTTCTGGATGCCCTCGAAATTCGCGTCACGCGAGCGCTTCGCGAACTCGCCGCCCAGGATCTCCTCCCAGTTCGGGCCCCACTCGATCTTCTCCATCCGCTCGCCGGTGATCAGGCTGACGGGGCGCGCGGTCGGCATCGCTTTCGATTCCGGCGCGTTCTGCAGGTTCGCGTAGTCGAAGGTGAAGGGCTCGTAGTAGTCGTCGATCTCCGGCATGTCGGGATTGGCGAAGATCTTCGCCAGCACCCGCAGCCTTCCGCCGATGCGCGGCTCGAGCTTGCCGTTGCGCTTGCGCTTCCAGCCGCCCTTCCACTTCTCCTGGTTCTCCCACTCCTTGGGATAGCCGATGCCGGGCTTCGTCTCGACGTTGTTGAACCAGGCGTATTCCACACCCTCGCGGCTGGTCCACACCTGCTTGCAGGTGACGGAGCAGGTGTGGCAGCCGATGCACTTGTCGAGGTTCAGCACCATCGCGATCTGCGCGCGGACCTTCATCACACGGTCTCCTCGGCCTGGGCCGCCGGTTCATCCATCCAGTCCACGGTCGCCATCTTCCGCACCACGACAAACTCGTCGCGGTTGGTGCCGATGGTGCCGTGGTAGTTGAAGCCCCAGCTGAGCTGCGCGTAGCCGCCGATCATGTGGGTGGGCTTCGGCGTGGTGCGGGTGACGCTGTTGTGGATGCCGCCGCGGGTCTTCATCACCTCCGACCCGGGCGTGTTCACGATCTTCTCCTGCGCGTGGTACATCATCACCATCCCTTCCGGGACGCGCTGGGAGACGACGGCGCGCGCGGTCAGCGCGCCGTTGACGTTGAAGGCCTCGATCCAGTCGTTGTCCTCGATCCCCGCCTTCCGCGCATCCACCTCGCTCAGCCACACCACCGGGCCGCCGCGGTTCAGCGTGAGCATGATGAGGTTGTCGCTGTAGGTGCTGTGGATGCCCCACTTCTGGTGCGGCGTGATGAAGTTCAGCGCGATCTCGGCATGGCCGTTCGGCTTCGCGCCCACCATCGCCATGTGCGCCTTGAGATCCACCGGCGGCTTGTAGACGCAGAGCGCCTCGCCGAAGGCCAGCATCCACGGGTGGTCCTGGTACAGCTGCTGCCGGCCGGTCAGCGTCCGCCAGGGGATCAGCTCGTGCACGTTGGTATAGCCGGCGTTGTAGCAGACCTCCTCGCTCTCGATGCCGGACCAGGTGGGGGAGGAGATGATCTTGCGCGGCTGCGCCTGCACGTCACGGAAGCGAATCGCCTCGTGCTCTTTGCCGGCGGCGAGGTGGGTGTGGTCGCGGCCGGTGTTCTTGCCCAGCGCCTCCCACGCCTTCACCGCCACATGCCCGTTCGTCTCGGGCGCGAGGGAGAGGATGACCTCCGCGGCGTGGATGTCGCTCTCGATCTTCGGCCGCAGCCCGGCGCCGGGAACCTCGCGCTCGCCATTCAGCCTGCCGAGGAACTCGACCTCGTGCGCGGTCTTCCAGCCGATGCCCTTGCCGCCGTTGCCGAGCTTCTCGAGCAGCGGGCCGAGCGCGGTGAAGCGGGCATAGGTGCGCGGGTAGTCACGCTCCACCACCGCGACCGCCGGCATGGTCCTGCCGGGGACGGGCTCGCACTCGCCGCGCTTCCAGTCGCGCACGTTGTAGTCCAGGCACCCCTGCGCCAGCTCCTGCGCGGTGTCGTGCATGAGCGGGGCGAGGACGACGTCCTTTTCCACGCCGAGATGCCCGACCGCCAGTTCGGAGAAGCGCTTGGCGATGCCGCGGAAGATCGCCCAGTCCGTCCGGCTCTCCCAGGCCGGGTCCACCGCCGCCGACAGCGGGTGGATGAAGGGGTGCATGTCCGAGGTGTTGAGGTCGTGCTTCTCGTACCAGGTGGCCGTCGGCAGCACGATGTCGGAATGCACGCAGGTCGTGCTCATGCGGAAGTCGAGCGTCACCAGCAGGTCCAGCTTGCCTTCGGGCGCGTCGCGCCAGGTCACCTCCTCCGGCTTCTGGCCGCCCTCGTCGCCGAGGTCCCTGCCCTGCACGCCATGCGAGGTGCCGAGCAGGTGCTTCAGGAAATACTCGTGCCCCTTGCCCGAGGAGCCGAGCAGGTTGGAGCGCCAGATGAAGAGGTTGCGCGGCCAGTTCGCCGGGTTCTCTGGGTCCTCGCAGGACATGCGCAGCGCGCCGTCCTTCAGCCCCTTCGCCACATAGGCGGCGGGCTCCAGCCCGGCCTCGGCGGCGGCGGCGGCAAGCCGCAGCGGGTTCTGCTGCAGCTGCGGCGCGGAGGGCAGCCAGCCCATACGCTCGGCGCGGACGTTGAAGTCGATCAGCGAGCCCTTGAGCGAGTCCGGCGCCGTCGGCGACAGCAGCTCCCCGATCTCCAGCTTCTCGTACCGGTACTGGCCGGTATGCGCGTAGAAGAAGGAGGTCGAGTTCATCTGCCGCGGCGGGCGCGACCAGTCGGTGGCGAAGGCCAGCGGCACCCAGCCGGTCTGCGGGCGCAGCTTCTCCTGGCCGACGTAATGGCTCCAGCCGCCGCCGGACTGCCCGATGCAGCCGCACATCACCAGCAGGTTGATGATGCCGCGGTAGATCATGTCGCCGTGGTACCAGTGGTTCACCGCCGCGCCGAGGATGACCATGGACTTGCCATGCGTCTTGTCGGCGTTGGCGGCGAATTCGCGCGCGGTGGTGACGATGTCGGCGGCACGGATGCCACAGACCTTGGCGGCCCAGGCCGGGGTGTAGGGCGCGTCGGCGTCGAAATCCGTGCTGCCGTCGCGGGCCACGCCGTAGTTCGCCAGGAACAGGTCGTAGACCGTGGCGACCAGGCGCGTGCTGCCATCGGCCAGCGTGATGCGGCGGGCCGGCACGCGGCGCGCGATCACCTCGTCATGGGCGGTCGGGTTGAAGAACTCCGGCGCGCGGGCGCCGAAATACGGGAAGGCCACCTCGGCCTCCTCCTCGCCCATCAGCGAGAGGCGCGGCGTCGTCACCTCCAGCGTGCGCGCGTCCCGGCCCTCGAGGTTCCACTTGCCCTGCTCGCCCCAGCGGAAGCCGATGGAGCCGGTCGGCGCGTAGAGCCGGCCGGTCGCCTCGTCCACGGCGACGGTCTTCCACTCGGCATTGTTGGTCTCGCCGAGGCCGCCCTCGAGGTCGGAGCTGCGGAGCTGGCGCCCGCCGACCAGGCGGCCGTCCTTCTCCTCCAGCAGCACCAGCATCGGCATGTCGGTGTAGCGACGGCAGTAGTCGAGGAAGTAGTCGCCCTTCCCCTGCGCGTGCCACTCGCTGAGGATCACGTGGCCCATCGCCATCGCCAGCGCGGCATCGGTGCCCTGCTTCGGGTGCAGCCAGAGGTCGGCGAACTTCGACGCCTCGGAGTAGTCGGGCGTCACCACCACCGTCTTGGCGCCGCGGTAGCGCGCCTCGGTCATGAAGTGGGCGTCCGGCGTGCGCGTCTGCGGCACATTGGAGCCCCACATCATCAGGAAGCCGGTGTTGTACCAGTCGGCGCTCTCCGGCACGTCGGTCTGCTCGCCCCAGGTCTGGGGAGAGGACGGAGGCAGGTCGCAGTACCAGTCATAGAAGGACATGCACACGCCGCCGATCAGCGACAGGTAGCGGCTGCCGGCCGCGTAGCTGACCATGGACATGGCCGGGATCGGTGAGAAGCCGATGACGCGGTCCGGGCCGTGCGCCTTGGCGGTGTGGATGTTGGCCGCGGCGATCAGCTCCTCCGCTTCCTCCCAGGTCACGCGGACGAAGCCGCCGAGGCCGCGGACCTTCTGGTATTCGCGCCGCTTGGAGCCGTCGGCCTGGATCGAGGCCCAGGCCTGCACGGGATCGGCATGCTCGGCCCGCGCGGCGCGCCACAGCTTCAGCAGGCGCTTGCGCATCATCGGGTGCTTCACCCGGTTCGCGCTGTAGAGGTACCAGGAATAGGACGCGCCGCGCGCGCAGCCGCGCGGCTCGTGGTTCGGCAGGCCAGGGCGCGTGCGCGGATAGTCGGTCTGCTGCGTCTCCCAGGTGACCACGCCGCCCTTGACGTGGATCTTCCAGGAGCAGGAGCCGGTGCAGTTCACGCCGTGGGTGGAGCGGACGACCTTGTCCGTCGCCCAGCGGGCCCGGTAGGCGTCCTCCCAGCCGCGTGGCTCATCCACCACCTGGCCGTGGCCGTTGGCGTAGGGCTCGGCGGCCTTGCGGAAGAAGCCGAGGCGATCGAGGAAATGCGACATTCTGAGCGCCCTTTCAGCAGGGGGTCGCGGCGCCGCGGCGGGCGTAGAGCCACCAGTTCAGCGCGACGTTGAGGAGGAAGAAGGCGGCGAGGCCCTGGAACACCGCGTCCGGCTTGCCGAAGGCGCCGAAGGCCCAGCCGAAGAGCAGGCCGAACAGGAAGGGCCCGTAGGCGGCGATGGCACCGGTGAAGCCGATCACGCCGCCGGCCTGGCGCGGCTCAAAGATCATCGGCATCTGCTTGAAGGTGGAGGCGTTGCCGATGCCGGCGAAGGCGAAGAGGCCGAGCATCGCAGCCACGAAGGCCGGGAAGGTGGAGAGGTCGCTGCCGTCGGTGACCAGCGGGATCGCGACCGCGCAGGCCGCCATGCCGAGCCCCGCCACCTGCGTCACCTTCGCGCCCCCGAAGCGGTCGGAGAGCGGGCCGGCGGCGACGCGCAGCAGGCTGCCCACCAGCGGACCGTAGAAGGCATAGGCCAGCGGGTCGGGCGCGCCGGGCAGGTGGCCGTAGACCTGCTTGATCAGCAGCGGGAAGGTGCCCGACAGGCCGCTGAAGGCGCCGAAGGTCATGATGTAGAGGCTGGTCATGGCCCAGGTGTGCTTGTTGCCGAAGATGTCGAGCTGCTGGCGGAAGTTCGCCTTCACCGGCACGCTCTTCAGCATGATCCACGACAGCAGCGCGAAGGCCGCGACCAGGGGGATGTAGACCAGCGTCGCGTTCTGCAGCCACACGCTGGACTGCTGGCCTGCGCGGGTCATGGTCTGCGCATCGCCGGCCATCGCGCCGAACATCACGAAGCCGATGATCCAGGGCGTCACGAACTGCACGACGGAGACGCCGAAGTTGCCGATGCCCGCCTGGATCGCCAGCGCCGTGCCCTGCAGCCGCTTCGGGAAGAACAGCGACGTCGAGGGCATGAAGGAGCTGAAGTTGCCGCCGCCGAGGCCCGCCATGAACGCCAGCAGCATCAGCACCCAGTAGGGGGTGGAGGTGTCCTGCACCGCCATCGCCCAGCCCGCCAGCGGCAGCAGCAGCGAGGCGGTGGAGATCGCCACCACGTGCCGCGTGCCGAACATCGGCGTGAAGAACATGTGGAACAGGCGTAGCGTGCCGCCCGCCAGGCCCGGCATGGCAGCCAGCCAGAACAGCTGGCCCGGCGTCAGGCGGAAGCCGATCTGCGGCAGCCGCACGACCAGGGCGCTGACCACGAACCAGGTGATGAAGGCCATGGTCAGGCTGGCGGTGGTGATCGCCAGCGTGCGCCACGCGATCGCCTTGCCTTCGGTCTCCCAGAAGCGCTCGTCCTCTGGCGTCCAGTGGCGGATCCAGGTGCCGCCGGGCCTGCCCGAAGGCAGGCGGTCGGCGGGAGAGGTGGAGGACATGGTCCGTGTTGCCTTTCGGATCGCGTTACTCGCCGGCGACCAGGCCGCCCTTGGGCAGCGTCGCGGTCGGCGCGCCGGCGGCTGCGGCGAGCGCCTGGGCCTCCGGCAGGTCCTGCGGGCCGCGCAGCGCGGGGTGCTTCGCCGTCTCCATCCGGCGGATGGCGACGTGCATCCAGATCAGCGAGGCGGTGACGACGACGAACAGCAGCATGAAGCAGCTGGTCCAGACGCCGATCAGGTCGTTCGCGGCGCCGAAGGCGATCGGCAGGACGAAGCCGCCGAGGCCGCCGATCAGGCCGACCACGCCGCCCACGCTGCCGACGCGGCCGGGGTAGTAGACCGGGATGTGCTTGTAGACCGCGGCCTTGCCCAGGCTCATGAAGAAGCCCAGCGCCATGGTCAGCAGCATGAAGGGGATGAAGCCGATCGCGATCTCGAACTCGATCGGGCCGCGGATGCCCTTCACCACGTAGCTCGTCGCGGGGTAGCTGAGCAGGAAGGTGCAGATGACGGAACCGATGAAGGTCCAGTACATCACGGCCCGCGCGCCGTACCTGTCGGACAGCGTGCCGCCCAGCACCCGGAACAGCGAGCCCGGGATGGAGTACGCCGCGCCAAGCATGCCGGCGGTGACGATGTCGAGGCCGTAGACGCCGACATAGTAGCGCGGCAGCCACAGCGCGAGCGCGACGAAGCCGCCGAAGACGAAGAAGTAGTAGAGGCTGAAGCGCCAGACCTGGATGTTGGCCAGCGGCGCCATCATCGCGGCAAAGCTCTCGGGCTGCACGCCGCGGGCGCGCCGCGCCGCCAGGTCGGGGTCGTCGCTGGTGGTGAGCCAGAACACCACGGCCATGACCACGAGGCCCACCGCCCAGAGCTGCGCCACCGCCTGCCAGCCAAGGCTGACCATCACGACGGGAGCCAGGAACTTGGTGACCGCGCTGCCGACATTGCCGGCCCCGAAGATGCCGAGCGCCGTGCCCTGCTTCTCCTTCGGATACCACTTCGACACATAGGCGATGCCGACCGAGAAGGACCCGCCCGCGATGCCCACGCCGAGCGCGGCCAGCAGGAAGGTCGTGTAGTCGTAGGCGTAGCTGAGCAGGAAGGTCGCGACCGCTGCGGCCAGCATCACGCCGGTGAACACGATCCGCCCGCCGTACTGGTCGGCCCAGATGCCGAGCATCAGGCGGATCAGGCTGCCCGTCAGGATCGGCGTGCCGACCAGCAGGCCGAACTGGAAGTCGTTGAGCCCGAGGTCGCGCTTCACCTGCACGCCCAGGATCGAGAAGATGGTCCAGGCCGCGAAGCACACCGTGAAGGCTGCCGTGCTGGACCAGAGTGCGCGGCTGCGATCGCCTTTGCGTATCGTGCCGACCTGGGATTCCATCCGCCCCTCCTTGTCGTTCAGGCGGGTGCAAGCTGATGCCGAGGCGGCCCAGTTTTGTTGATACATATCAAGGTCGCCGGAGCTGTGCCCCCCGATTTCCGGCAGAGCCCTACTGCGACAACCCAGAGGATGCGCTGATCGCGGCCTGACGTTGATTTGAATCAACGTTTCGATTGATCGACCGACCTAGGCTTGGACACGGAGGGACCCGGCCATGGTGGACCGACCGCAGAACATCGAGCTCGTGCGCCGCACGCCCTTCTTCGTCGTCGCCGGCGAGGCCGCGATGGCGCGGCTGCTGCGCCCGTCCTTCACGCAGCTCCTCCCGCGCGGCGCGGTGATGTTCGAGCAGCATGAGACCGCGGAGTTCCTGCACCTGCTGCTGGCCGGCTCCGTCGGACTTGTCGCGCGCGACGAGGCGGGCGGGGAGACGGTCGTCGAGATCTTCGGCGCGGGCGAGCTGTTCCTCGCCCCGGCGGTGATCCTGCGGCTGCCCTACCTCGCCTCGGCCACGGCGCTGACCGATGTGCGCGTGCTGATGATCCCGGCCGATGCCTTCCGCGACGGCGTGGCGGAGGATCCCGCGCTGGCGCGCGCGACGGTGGAGTTGCTGGCGCGGCACTGGCGGCTGATGGTGGACCAGGTGGTGGACCTGAAGCTGCGCCCGGCGGACCGCCGCGTCGCGCGCTTCCTGGCGCGCCGCGTGCGGGAGGACGGCGGCGCCGGATCGGCCGAGCTGCCCGAGCCTCGCGGCGCCATCGCTGCGCGGCTCGGCATGACGCCGGAGACGCTGTCGCGCACGCTGAACGCGATGGAAGCGGATGGCGTGGTGCGCAGCGCGGGCAAGCGGATCGACGTGGCCGACCGCGACAAGCTGCTCAACTACAGAAAGGGGTGAGCCAGGCTGCGGCGGTCAGAACCGCCGCAGCAGCCGGTCGATGTAGTCCAGCTCGTCCTGCGGGCGCTCGCGCTCCGCACCGCGGCGGCGCAGCTCCTCCTGCAGGCGGCGGGTGCGCAGCAGCTCGGCCTCGTCCGGCACGCGGGTGTCGCTGCCGTTGTCCTGCGCGCCCGGGGCCTCGCGCGTGCGGCGGCCAAGCGGGTCGCGGCCGGGGCCCTGGTCCTGGGCCTGGTCCTGGCCTTCGCCCTGGCCCTGGCCCTCACCCATCATGTCGCCGGATTCGTCGCCTTCTTCCTCGCCCTCGCCGTCCTGCTGGCCGAACTGGCGCTGCATCTGCTGCGCCATCTGGCGCGCGCCCTCCACCAGTTCCCGGATGGCACGCTGCTGCGGGTCGCGGGCGTCGCGGCCATCGGCCAGGTTCTCCTGCGCCTCCCGCATCGCCTGGTCGGCGCGGCCGAGCTGCGGCGGCACCTCGCCGGTCAGGTCGCCGAACTGCTGCATCACCTCGCCCAGGGCGCGGCGCAGCGCGCGCTGGGTGCGCGCCTCCCGCTGCGCGTCGGCGCGGGCCTGCTGTTCCTGCTCGGCGCGCTGCTGCTGCTGTTGCTGCTGCTGTTCCGGGTTCGGCCGGTTCCAAGGGCTGCGCTGCTGCTGCTGCTGCGCGCGCCGCTCCGCCTCGCGCCGCTGCGTCTCCGCCTCGGCGCGCTGGTGGCCGCTGTCCAGCATGCGGGTCTGGCGCTGCACCATGTCCTGGACCACGCCCATCTGCTGCTCGCCGCGCTGGCGCTGCTGGCGGCGGCGCTCCTGCTGCTCGTTGCGGGCGGTGCGCCCTTCCTCCAGGTTGCGCAGCATCTCCTCGAGTTCGGCGAGCTCGCGCTCGGCGTCCTGCGGTCGGTCCTGGCGATTGGCTTCGCGCATCCGGTCGGTGCGGCGATCCAGGTCGCGGCGGTCCATCAGCCGGTTCTGCGGGTCGAAGGGCATCGCCTCCGCATTCTCGCGCTGCAGGCGCTCGGCCAGCGCCTCCAGGTGGCGACGGATGGCGTCGCGCAGCTCCTGGATGCGGCGCTCCGTCTCGCTGCGCTGCTCGGCGTTGCGCTCGCCGCGTTCGTTGTTCTGCTGCTCCTGCAGCTGGCGCTGGGCTTCCTGCAACGCCTCGCGCAGCTGCTCGCGGGCCTGCTGCAGCGCGCGGGCGGTGCGCTCGGCGCGGCCTTCCTCCAACGCCAGCGCGGTCTCCCACATGATCTCCTGCGCTTCCGCCACGGCATCCGGGCGGCGGTCGCGGGTCAGGCGGTGGCGCGCGCTGCGCAGCGCCAGGTAGGTGGTGGTGTCGTGCTCGAAGGCTTCCGGCGCGGCGGCGAGGCGATCGAGCTCGCGGCGTGCGTCGCCGCGCGCATTCGGATCCAGCGAGAGCGTCTTGCGCAGCGCGATCAGCGCCTGGGCGACCGGATGGGTGAAGCTGCGCTCCGGCAGGACCAGCGTCGCGCCCTCTGAGGTACCTTCCTGGCCAGCGCCGTCGCGGGCGCGCAGCAGCACCTCCACCTCCAGCCCCGCCCAGGGATGGGCCGAGAGGTCGGGGCCGGCAACGCCGCGAGCCTGCCTCGGCTGGCCGGCGGGCAGCGGCACCTCCACCACATGCGGCGCAGCGGCGGGGCGCGCCTTCAGGCGGATCTCGGCGGTCAGCGTGGCGACGCCCCAGTCATCCTCGACGCCCCAGGGGATGCGCGTGGCCAGCCCGCGCGGCGCGCGGCCGGGCGGATCCGGGAAATAGGCACGCGGCGCCTGGTCCGCCTGCACGGTGAGCGTCCACCCCGCGACCTCCATCCCGTCGCGGCGGACCGACAGCCGCGCCCCCTGGTCGAGCTGCGCCTCGGCGCCGAAGGAGCGGTTGTCCAGCGCGCGGAACGGCGTAGCGGCGCTGCCGAGCAGCAGGTCCGGCACGCCCCCGGTGCCGCCGGAGAGCGCCACCTGGAGCCGGCTGCCGGCGGGGACGGAGACGCTGCCGCCGGCAGGGTCCAGGAAGACCGGCGCGGCGCCGGTATAGGCGGGCGGCGTCACCCAGGCCTCCAGCCGCAGCGGCGGCGGCAGGGCCGGCGCGGCGACCTCGG
>NZ_JAPSMD010000160.1 GCF_027856955.1 Falsiroseomonas oryzae
GAGGGCGGCGGCATCCGCCGGCCCCGCGCTGCGCAGCCGCAGCGCCACCGCGCCGCCCCCCCGGCCGCGACGCCGCCTCAGGCCGCCAGACGGGCGGCGACCTCCTCAGGCGACATGCGCACCAGCGCCTCGTAGTCCTTCAGCAGCGTCTCGGTAACCTGCGCGGGGGTGAAGGTCAGGTCGCCGACCTGGCGGACCGGCGTCACCTCGGCGGCGGTGCCGGCGAGGAACACCTCGGTCGCCTTCGCCAGGTCGGATTGCGGGATGGTCCGCTCCACCACCTGGATCTGGCGCTTCTTCGCCAGGCCCATGACGGTGCGGCGGGTGATGCCGTCCAGGAAGTTGATCGGGGTGGGCGTGTGCAGCGCACCGTCGATCACCATGAAGACGTTGGCGCCCGTCGCCTCGCTGATGTCGCCCTTCCAGTCGAGCATCAGCGCGTCGTCGAAGCCCGCGGCCTCGGCCTCGTGCTTGGAGAGCGTGCCGATCATGTAGAGGCCGGCGGCCTTGGAGGCGGTCGGCGCGGTCTCCGGGTGCGGGCGCTTCCACTTCGCCCAGCCCAGGCGCACCCCCTTCATCCGGTTGTCGCCGAACAGGTTGGGCCAGGCCCAGGTGGCGATCGCCAGGTGGATCTTCGTCTGCTGGGCGGAGACCGAAAGCTGCTCCGCGCCGCGCCAGGCGATCGGGCGGACATAGGCGTCGGTCTGGCCGTTCCTCGCCAGCGTGGCCTTGCACGCCTCGTCGATCTGATCCGCCGTCCAGGGGATCTCGAAGCCGAGGATGCGGCCGGAGGCGATCAGGCGCTCGGTGTGCTCGCGCAGCTTGAAGATGTGGCCGGAATAGGCGCGCTCGCCCTCGAAGACGCCGGAAGCGTAGTGCAGGCCGTGGGTCAGGACGTGCAGCTTCGCGTCGCGCCAGGGGACGAACTCGCCGTCCAGCCAGATCCAGCCGTCGCGGTCGTCGAAGGGCACCAGGGCCATGGTGGCATTCCTCCAGCCTTTGTGGGCGTCCGCCATGCGCCCGGGGCCCCCGCCCCGCCGCGCCGGTCGCTACGCATCGTCACGCCGTTGTCCTATATCCGCCCAGGACGCGGCGTGCGATGGGCGGAGTGTGGCGCGGCGGAGGAAATGCGTCAATGATACTGACCCAATATCGACCCGGCGGGCGCGCATGACCGTCATGCCCAAGGCAGCGATGCCACGGCCGCCCGCGACGGCCCCGATGGACAGCGAGACGGCGCGCGGCGGCGCGCAGCCGGCCGGGCGCAACCTGCTCTTCCTGCGTGAGGAGGAGCTGCGGCTGGCGCAGGACCTGCTGTTCTTCGGTTATCGCGACTTCACCGCCGGCGCGGATGCCATCCTGGCCGACCTGGGCATGGGGCGGGCGCATCACCGCGTGCTGCACTTCGTCGGGAGGCGCCCCGGGATCACCGTGGGGGAGTTGCTGGGAATCCTGGCCATCACCAAGCAGTCGCTCGGCCGCGTGCTGACGCCGATGATCGCGGAAGGCTATGTGACGCAGGTGCCGGGCCAGGTGGACCGGCGGCAGCGGCTGCTGTCGCTGACGGACAAGGGCGCCGCGCTGGAGCGCCGCCTCTACGAGCGTCAGCGGGAGACCGTGATGCAGGCCTACCGGGAGGCCGGACCGCAGGCGGTGGAAGGCTTCCGCCGCGTGATGCGCGGGCTGATGGGCCCCGATGCGCGCGCGGCCCTGGCGCAGCTCGAAGCCGCGGCGGAGCGCGAGGGGGTGGCATGACCGCCACCGATTCACGCTGCCGCGCGCTGCGCACGCTCCGCCGATCGGGGGCGGGATGAGCGCCGCGGAAGCCGCGGCGGAGCCGCCGCATCTTCTGGTGGTGGACGACGACGCGCGGCTGCGCGCGCTGCTGCAGCGCTTCCTGACGGAGCAGGGCTTCCGCGTCACGGCTGCCGCGGATGCGGCGGCAGCGCGGCACGCGCTGGCGGGCATCGCATTCGATCTCGTCGTGCTGGACGTGATGATGCCGGGCGAGAGCGGCATCGAGCTGGTGGAACGGCTGCGCGGCGAGGGACAGGAGGTGCCGATCCTGATGCTGACCGCGCGCGGCGCGCCGGACGACCGCATCGCCGGCCTCGAGGCGGGTGTGGACGACTACCTGGCCAAGCCCTTCGATCCGCGCGAGCTGGCGCTGCGCATCCGCACCATCCTCCGCCGGATCGCGCCGCCGCCGCCGGCCGAGCCGACCGCGGGGCCGGTGCAGCTCGGCCTTCGATGGTTCGACCCGCAGCGCGTCGAGTTGCGCGGCCCGGAAGGCGTGGTGCGGCTGACCGGCGGTGAGACCGCGCTGCTCGCCGCGCTCGCCGCCCGCCCGAACGAGGTGCTGAGCCGCGAGGAGATCGCCGCCGCGCTCGGCACGCCGGAAGCCGGCGAACGCGCGGTGGACGTGCAGGTGACCCGGCTGCGCCGCAAGGTGGAGCCAGACCCGCGCGAGCCACGCTTCATCCAGACCGTGCGCCACCGCGGCTACGTGCTGCGGCCGGGGGTTTGAAATGACCCGGCGGGGCATCGGCTGATGGCGCGCATCGACCAGATGCTGCGCGCCCTGATGCCGCGCGGCCTGCTGGGCCGCAGCCTGCTTATCATCCTGCTGCCGATGCTGATCCTGCAGGGCGTCGCGCTGCAGGTCTTCTACGGCTCGCACCTCGACGTCATCTCGCGCCGGCTGGCAGGCGCGGTGGCGGGCGAGCTGAGCTTCATCGTCGAGCTGCTGCAGCGCGACCCTTCGCCAGAGCATCGCGCCTGGGTGTTCCGCCAATCCGCCTGGCGCTTCGACCTGGCGCTGGCCTTCGAGCAGGGCGCGACGCTCGGCGTCGCGCCGGACCGCGGCGCGTCCCTTCCGCTGCTGCCGCTGGAGGAGGATCTTGGCCAGGCCATCACCGAGCGCGTGCGCCTGCCCTTCGATGCCGACTGGGTGTCGGACCCCCGCAGCGTCATCATCCGCATCCAACTGCCCGACGGCGTGCTGCACGCCGAGGCGCCACGCAAGCGCCTGTTCTCCGGCACGCTGTACCTGTTCGTGATCTGGCTGGCCGGATCCTCCACCCTGCTGTTCGTGGTCGCGGCGATGTTCATGAAGAACCAGGTGCGCGCGATCCGCCGCCTGGCCGGCGCCGCGGAAGCCTTCGGGCTCGGGCGCGACGTGGGCGCCATCAAGCCCGAAGGTGCGGCGGAGGTGCGCCAGGCCGCGCACGCATTCAACCGCATGCAGGAACGCATCCGCCGCTTCGTCGCGCAGCGCACGGACATGCTGGCCGGCATCAGCCACGACCTGCGCACGCCCCTCACCCGCCTGCGCCTCGGCCTCGCAGTGCTGCCGCGCACCGAGGAGGAGGAGGAGGACGTCGCCGCGCTGACCCAGGATGTGGAGGAGATGGAGCGGATGATCGCCGCCTACCTCGCCTTCGCGCGCGGCGAGGGCGGCGAGCAGCCGCGCCCGGCGGATCTGGCCGAGATCGTCCGCGACGTGGCGCAGAAGGCACGCCGCGACGGGGCGGAGGTGGCGGTGCAGACGCCGGGATCCCTGGTGCTGCCGCTGCGCCCCGATGCGCTTCGCCGGTGCCTGGCGAACCTGCTGGACAATGCGCGCAAGCATGCGCGCCGCATCGCGGTCGCGGTCAGCGAGATCCCGCGCGACGCGCCGGGCGCCGGGCTGCGCCCGCCTGGCGGCTGGGCGCAGGTGACGGTGGACGACGACGGGCCGGGGATCCCGCCCGGCCAGCGGGAGGAAGCCTTCCGCCCCTTCGCCACCCTCTCGACCGGCGGCACCGGCCTCGGCCTGGCCATCGCCCGCGACATCGCGCGGGCGCATGGCGGCGACATCGTGCTGGAGGACAGCCCGCTCGGCGGCCTGAGGGCGCGGGTGCGGCTGCCGGTGTGACGGTTACACGACGCGTGCTGCTCGCGCGTCGGCCGGGCTGGCGCTCCGGCATCCCATGCGGGGGTGCCGGATGCGCCGCGCGGGTCAGCCGCCGCCCTGCTTCGCCGCCATCTGCTTCACCTCATCCATCGCCTCGGCGAAGCGGCGGTTCAGCAGCGCCAGCGCCTCGGCATTCGACTTCTGGATGAGGTCGGCGATTTCCTTCATGTTGGATACGGCACGCTCGTAGCCGGACTTCAGCAGCTCCGCCTGGCGCGTGGCGCGGTCCTGCGGGCTCTCCGTGCCGGTCATGGCGCGCATCGCCTCGGTCATCTCGGTCATGGAGGACTGTACGATCTCCATGTGCCGGCGCGCGACGGCCTGCGCGCCTTCCAGCGCGACGCGGTTGGCGGCGGACAGCGCCTCCAGGTTGCGCCGCTGCGCCTGGGCCAGCCCCTCCAGGTCCGCGAAATGGGGCAGGCGGAATTCCGCGAGCATCTTCATGACGTCGTCGGGCTTCATGCTGAAGCGATCGGACATTTGGGGGGCTCCTTCCTCGCCCACGCATCCTAGACCAGGGCGCGGCGCCGCAGAAGCGCGACGGCTCTCACGCCGGCGTGGCGTCCTCGGGCGGCGGCGCCAGGTCGCCATCCGCCAGGCCGAAGCTGCGCGCCGCCTGCTCGGCCCGCTCCAGCGCACGGTCGAGGGCGGCCATGGTGGGGCCCAGCTCCTCGCTGCTGTCCTTCGACCAGGCATTGACGACGCGGATCCAGACCAGCGTCAGGCCGGTGGCGCGCAGGCGCCCCTTGAGGCCGCCGCTGTCGATCTCGGCAGCGTCGAGCATGCGCTCCATGCTGCGCTGGAACAGCGGCGCCATGCGGCCGAACAGCACGGCGTCCGTGTACATCTCGGTCATCAGCCGCTTCAGGCCGGGCTTGAAGGGCGCCAGCGCGTCCAGGCCGCGCATCAGCACGTCGAACAGCCGGTCGCGCGGCGTGCCGCCCTGGCCGGGGACGGTGCCGCGCGCGACCTCGTCCATCACCAGGTCCGCGAAGGTCCGCAGCAGGTCGAGCCGCGACGGGAAGCGGTCCACCAGCTCGCGGGCCGGCAGGCCGGACGCGACTGACAGCCGCGTCACCGTTACGCCGCGCCAGCCATGGTCGGCGATGACCCGGAACAGGGCCTCGATCAGGGGGGCGTCGGGGTTCGCGGCGGTGTCCATGGCGGAATGGTGGGGTGTGATGCGCGCCGCGCCAAGCGGCGAGTCAGCCTGCCAGTTCGCGCGAGCGTGCCGTGGCGGCGGCGATGGCGCGGGAGACGTGGTCCGGCCAGGCCGCGTCGGCCATCAGCACGGCCAGCGCGCGCTCCGTGGTGCCCTTGGGGCTGGTCACGTTCTTCCGTAGCTGCGCCGCGTCCTCCGTGCTGGCGGCGAGCAGGGCGCCGGATCCGGCCACGGTGGCGCGCGCCATGCGGCGGGCCAGCTCCTGCGGGATGCCCTGCTCGACCGCGGCCTTCTCCAGCAGCTCGGCCAGCAGGAAGACATAGGCCGGGCCGCCGCCGGAGACGGCGGTGACGGGGTCGAGCAGCGCCTCCTCCTCCACCCAGGCGATCTCACCCGTCGCGCCGAGCAGCGTGTCGGCGAGCGAACGCTGCGCGGCGGAGACGCCGGGTCCGGCGCAGGCCACGGTGAAGCCCTGGCGGACCGCGGCGGGGGTGTTGGGCATGGCGCGGACGATGGCGGCACCCTCGCCGAGCAGGCCGCGCATCACGGCCACGGTCTTCCCGGCCATGATCGAGACGAAGACCGCCCCGCGCGCGAGGCGGGCGTAGTGCGGCAGGGTGGCCGCGGCTTCCTGCGGCTTGATCGCCAGCACCACGGCGGCGGGGACGAAGCCGGCGGGGATCTCCTCCGCGCTGCGCAACAGCTCTGCGCCCTCGGGCGCGGTGGGCAGGTAGGGGTCCACGACGACGGCGCGGGACAGGCCGCGTTCCCGCCAGCCCGCAAGCATGGCGCCGCCCATCTTGCCGCAGCCGACGAGGAGGAGGGGGGGAAGCGTGTCCATCATGCGCCGCAGCCTTGCCGGCTGCGGCGCGGATGGCAACCGCTACGCGGTCGGACGCCGCCGCCGCACCGCGGCGAGACCGGCGATGCCGATCCCCAGCAACGCCAGGGACACCGGTTCGGACACGCGCACCGGATCGCTGGAGAGGGTGACGGTGCCGTCCGCGACCTCGCCGTTGTCGCCCACCTCGCCGATGTAGAGGTAGAGTGGCGTGGAGACGGGGAGCGGCGCGACGAGGTTGATGGACAGCCGCCCGCCATCGCCGAGGCTGACGAAGCCGTCCGCACCAGGTCCGGCGATGGAATCCCCGTCGAAGGCGGTCAGCGTCGCCACGGCGTTGTCCACCTGGCCGCCGGAGGTGCCGAACAGGGCAGGATCGGCCGGCGCACGCTGCGTGCCCGCCACCAGGATCGAGCCGGCGATGTCCAGCACTGCCGCCGGCGTCAACAGCGCGATATCCGCGGCGTCGGTGATGAGGACGGTCGAGATGACGACGGCGTCCAGGTCGAAGCCGGAGAACTGCCCGCCCGCGCCGCCGATCCCGCTGTTGCTGTCCTGGATGACGATGGAGGCGATCTGGCCCAGGCCGACGCCGGACAGGTCGGCCCGGAAGACGGCCGTGGCGGCCGGCGAGCCGCCGGTCACGCCGGCCAGCTGGGTGAAGGTGACCGTGGCCGCCTGGGCGGCCATGCCGCCGAAACCGAGCATGGCCCCGGCGGCCAGGCAGGCGAGGGAAGAAGCGCGCGACATGACGTGATCTCCGTCGTTGAAGCCACGGCGCCGCCACGGCGGTGCATCCGGCCGAGGCCCAGATGTGCCGCAGGACAGCCACGCACTTTGTAAGCAAATGTCAGGCCAGCGTGGAATGATGAGACATTTCAGAAGCTTGGCGAGACATGTCCGATCACGCCCGCGTTAGCTGTAAAGCTTCACGACAGCGGTGCCCGACGACCGGTGGAACCGCTCCGAGGCGGTCCGGCATGGCAAGGCCAGGATGCGTCCTGCGTCGCGGCGCGCCGCGCCCCGGACAGGATCAGCGGCGATGACGCCGGACCGCGGCGAGGCCGAGCAGGCCGGCGCCGAGCAGCAGCGCGGAGGCCGGCTCAGGCTCGCCGATCACCGCTGGACCGATCTGCACGGTGAAGCTGTCGGCGCGCTCGCCCTCCCCCCAGGTCCAGACATAGGTGCCGGGCGTGAGGCCGAGCGTGGCGAAGCTGTGATTCGCGAAGGTCATGCTTGCGGAGAGGGGAGCGCCCGAAATGTAGTCTCCCGGCACCCAGACATCCCTGGAGTCGGCAAAGATCGCCACCACGACGTTGGTTGTGGTGGACGCGAGGAACCCCGGTCCCGGGGGGCCGAAGGATGTTGGACCGTTGAGGCCTTCATAGACGTCGAGCGAGCCACCACCGACCCCGATGAAGCCAATGTCCCCCTTGACGCCGCCGCTGCCATCAACGTTGTCAAACTTGCGTGTCAGGGCGTAGATGTTGAGCGACCCGCTGCCCGTGGCGACCACGTTCGCACCCTGTTCGAGCACGGTGAAGGTGAAGGCCGCATCGGCAGGCTTCGCCGCCACCGCCATGCCGCATGCGACCACCAGGGCCGCGGCCCGCAGGCCCGCTGGCAGCTGCATCGCGCCACGCTCCCACGTCCGCACGAACCGGTACGGTTCCAAAATGTGCAGGGCGTGGCGTCGGAGTCAATACGTTCCGACCTCGCAGCGACCTGTCGGGCGTTCTCGCCGGGCACGCCGCCGGTCCGGGCGAAAGGATCTCCGCAGCGGCGCGGGCGATCGCCGCTACGCCTCTCCGACGCAGTCCAGCATCGCTGCCTGCAGCGCCTCGGCCGGGGACTTGCCGCCCCACAGCACGAACTGGAAGGCGGGGAAGAAGCGCTCGCACTCGGTCAGCGCGATGTCCACCATGTCCTCAAGGCTCTCGGCGGAGGCGCCAGGCGCGCCGCGCAGCAGCACGGAATGGCGGAACACCGGCACGCCGTCGTCGCTGTCGATGCCGAAATGGCCGATCCACAGCTTCTCGTTCGCCTGGGCTAGCAGTTCGAACAGCTTGTCGCGCTTGGCCGCCGGCACCTTCAGGTCGAAGGCGCAGGTGAAGCTCATCGCGCTGATCTCATGCGACCAGGAGAAATACAGGCCGTAGTCGCACCACTTGCCCGGCGCCTCGGCGGCCATCTCGCTGTCGGACCGGCGGTCGAAGACCCATTCGTTGGAGGCGATGATCTGCTCGATGATGTCGAGCGGATTGCCCGGGCGCTCGTGAGTGTCGTGGCCGAGATAGGCTGACATGCGGCACCTCCTTCGCCCGGAGGGGCGCCCGGCCGGGCCTTGGCCGGGCTGGCCCCGAGGACAATAACTCCCTGGATGGAGCAAGGCTCCTTGTGACCCCGAGGTGTTGGGGTTCAACACCCCGAATCGCCACTACGGGTAGAGTAGGCAACCGCAAAAGGCGACCGCAAGCGTCAGTTTTGCGTGGTGACGCAATCGGTTGTGGAGAAGTCCTCAGGCCCGATCCTCGTCGGGCCCCGCAACCTCGTCGCGCGGTGCCTCGAGCGCGGCGACCCGGGCCTCCAGCTCGGCGACCCGGCCGGCCAGCGCCTCCGCCTGCTCCCGCGCGCGGCGCGCGACCTCCAGCGCGGCGTCCAGGTCCTCGCGCCGGACCAGGTCCAGCCGCTGGACCATGGCCTCCGTCTGGGCCCGGGCCATGGCCTCCGCCTCCGCGCGGACCGCCGCCATCACGGAGAAGGCGCCGCCGGCCATGCCCGCCAGGTCGTCGAAGATGCCGCGCTTGCCGCCGCGGCCCTCGCCGCCCTCGCTGCCGATCGCCATCAGACCCTCCTCACCACGGCGGCCCGCTGCTTGTGCGGCCGCGACCGAAGCCCCTATACCCCCGCCTCCGGCAGGATCGGGCCCTATAGCCCGGCGCCGGCCCGGGCGCAGCCGGCACCGCGGCCGGCATCGCGGCCCGCCACGGGGAAAGCACGCCCATCCATGTATCTGGTCACCGGCGGCGCCGGTTTCATCGGATCGAACCTGGTCGCCGCACTCGCCGCCCGCGGGGCGGAGGTGATGGTGGTGGACCGGCTGCGCGCGGGCCAGCCCGGCCGCGAGAAGTGGCGCAACCTGGCCAAGCACGGCATCGCCGGCATCCTGCCGCCGGAGGAGCTGGAGGATTTCTGGACCGAGGCCGAGGAGATCGAGGCGGTCCTGCATCTCGGCGCGATCAGCGCCACCACCGCGACGGACGGCGACCTGGTGGCGGCCACCAACATCACGTTGCCTTTGTGGCTCTGGGCCGCCTGCGCGGAGCGCGGGGTGCCCTTCATCTATGCCTCCTCCGCCGCGACCTATGGGGACGGGGCGCTGGGCTTCGAGGACGACATGCGGCCGGAGGCGCTGGCGGCGCTGCGGCCGCTGAACCTCTATGGCTGGTCGAAGCTGGCGTTCGACCGGCGCGTGGCGGACATGCTGGCGCGCGGCATCCCGGCGCCGCCGCAATGGGCCGGCTTGCGCTTCTTCAACGTCTATGGGCCGAACGAGTACCACAAGGGCCGCATGGCCTCCGTGGTGTTCCACAAGTTCCACGAGGTCGCCGGCGGCGGCCCGGCGCGGCTGTTCCGCTCCGACCGGCCGGGCATCGCCGATGGGGAGCAGAAGCGCGACTTCGTGCATGTGGACGACTGCGTGGAGGTGATGCTCTGGCTGCTGGACAACCCGCAGGTGAGCGGGCTGTTCAACCTCGGCTCCGGCGAGGCGCGGAGCTTCCTGGACCTGGTGCACGCGATGTTCGCCGGCATGGGCCAGGCGCCGCGCATCGAGTTCGTGGATATGCCCGAGGACCTGCGCGGCAAGTACCAGTATTTCACCGAGGCACCGCTCGCGCGGCTGCGGGAAGCCGGCTACGACCGGCCGATGACGCGGCTGGAGGATGGCGTGGGCAGCTATGTGCGCGACTTCCTGATGCGGCCCGACCCGCACCGCTGAGGCCCTCGCCATGCTGCCCGTCATCGCCTTCCCGGCCATCGACCCGGTCGCGCTGGAGATCGGCCCCTTCGCGCTGCGCTGGTACGCGCTGGCCTACATCGCCGGCATCGTGCTGGGCTGGTGGCTCGGCCGCCGCATGGTCGCGCTGGCACCGCAAGCGGCGACGCGGACGCAACTGGACGACCTGGTGACCTGGATCACGCTGGGCATCATCCTGGGCGGGCGGCTGGGCTACGTGCTGTTCTACCGTCCCGGCTACTACGTGACCGCGCCGTGGGAGGCGCTGTACGTCTGGCAGGGCGGCATGTCCTTCCATGGCGGGATGCTCGGCGTCGCGGCGGCGATGCTGTGGTTCGCGCGCAGCCAGAAGCTGGACGTGCTGCTGCTGTCCGACCGCGTGGCGACCGTGGTGCCGATCGGGCTGCTGCTGGGGCGGCTGGCCAATTTCGCCAATGGCGAGCTGTGGGGCCGGGTGACGGACGTGCCCTGGGCGATGGTGTTCCCCACCGGCGGACCGGAGCCGCGGCACCCCAGCCAGCTCTACCAGGCCTTCCTGGAAGGCGTCTGCCTGTTCGTGCTGCTGCAGCTGCTGGTGCGCATCCCGGCCGTGCGCGCGCGGCCCGGTCTGCTGACCGGGGTGTTCCTGGCCGGCTACGGCGTGGCGCGGCTGCTCGGCGAGATGTTCCGGCAGCCGGACGCGCATCTGGGCTTCCTCGTCGGCGGCGTCACGATGGGCCAGCTGCTGTCGCTGCCCATGGTCGCGATCGGCGCCTGGTTGATCCTGCGGGCGCGGCAGCGCGCTGCCATCGCGTGAGCGCCGAGCGGCTCGACCGCTTCATGGCACGCGCGGTCGCCGCCTATTACGCGCGGCCGCAATCGCCCTTCGGCCGGGCGGGCGATTTCACCACCGCGCCGGAGATCAGCCAGGCCTTCGGCGAGGTGCTGGGCGCCTGGTGCGCCGTGACGTGGGAGCGGATGGGCCGGCCCGATCCAGTGCTGCTGGCGGAATGCGGCCCGGGGCGCGGCACGCTGATGGCCGATGCGCTGCGCGCCGTGGCGCAGGCGGCGCCGGCCTTCCGCGCCACGCTGCGGGTGCACCTGGTGGAGACCTCGCCGGGACTGCGGGCGCAGCAGGCGCGGGCATTGGGGCCGGGCGTGGCGGGGTGGCACGACGACCTCGCCGGCGTGCCGGACGGCCCGCTGCTGCTGCTGGCCAACGAGTTCCTCGACGCGCTGCCGATCCGCCAGTTCGTCCGGCGCGGCGGCGCATGGATGGAACGGCATGTGCAGGACGGCGCCTTCGTGGACCTGCCGGCGGCCGACGCCCCTGCCCTGCCCGACGGCGCGCAGGAGGGCGCGGTGAAGGAGGTGTCGGAGCCGGCGCTGGCCTTCGCACGGGCGCTGGCCGCGCGGCTGGCCGCGCAGGGCGGCGCGGCGCTGCTGGTGGATTACGGGCCGGCTACGCCCGGCTTCGGCGACACGCTGCAGGCGATGCGCGCGCATGAGACCGGCCTCGACCCGCTGGCCGAGCCCGGCACGCGCGACCTGACGGCGCATGTGGACTTCCCCGCCATCGCCGCCGCGGCGCGGACG
>NZ_JAPSMD010000161.1 GCF_027856955.1 Falsiroseomonas oryzae
GGCGCGCGCTCGCGACGGCGTGACCGCGGCGGCGCGCGGTGCCGGACGCGGTCGGCGGAGGCGCGGCGGCCTCAGGGCTGCGCCAGAAAGTCGCGCGTCACCTCCACCGCCTGCTTCAGCCCGACGCGCTGCACGATCACCCCGTCCGGCAGGCCGGCCAGCAGGCGCGAGGGGCAGCGCGCATCGAGCAGCACGAAGACGCCCTTGTCGTCGGCGCGGCGGACCAGCCGGCCGAAGGCCTGGCGCAGGCGGTGGCGCGCGATCGCGTCGTCATGCGCCTTGGGCCGCCCCTCCGACAGGTGCAGCCGGCGTTCGCGGTGCAGGATGGTCGGGCGCGGCCAGGGCACGCGGTCGAAGACCAGCAGCCGCAGCGAACGGCCCGGCACGTCCACGCCGTCGCGCATCGCATCGGTGCCGAGCAGGCAGGCGGATTCCTCGGCGCGGAAGACATCCACCAGCGTGGCGTTGTCCATCGCGTCCACATGCTGGGCGTAGAGCGGGATGCCGGCCTGGGCCAATGGCTCCGCGATGCGGCCATGCACCTCCCGCAGGCGGCGCACCGCGGTGAAGAGGCCAAGCCCGCCGCCGCCCGCGGCCAGGAACAGCGCGCGATAGGCCGCGGCGATCTGGCCGAACTCCTCCCGCGCCACGTCGGTGACGACCAGGGCGCGGGTGCGCGCGCCGTAGTCGAAGGGCGAGGGCACAGCGGCGCGGATCACCGGCGCGGCGAGGTGCGGCACGCCGGTGCGCGCTTCCGCCTCGCGCCAGGCATTGTCCGGGTCATCGGCCTCGTCGCCGGAATCGCGCAGCGTGGCGGAGGTGATCAGCACGCCATGCGCCGGCGCGGCGACAGTGGTGGCGAATGGCTGCGTCGGGTCGAGGTAGTGGCGGAACATGCCCGCATCCACCTCCCGTCCCTCGCGGCGCTCCAGGGCGAACCAGTCCACCATCTCCGGGCGCTGACCGGGCGCGCGGGGCGGGTCGCGCAGCGCGCGCAGCATCGCGCCCCAGGCCGTCAGCGGCATCAGCGCGCGGCGCTCGATGCCGCGCACCGCCGCCTCGATGCGGATGCGGTCGCCGACCTCCAGCTCCTCAGCCTCGTCCTCCAGCCGCGCGTTCAGCCGGTCGCGCAGGGTCTGCAGCGGCGCCTGCAGGCGGGCGAAGGCCTCGGAGAGCGCCGCAGCGGCCTCCAGGACGCCGGGGTTCAGCGGATGGACGTCGCATTCGACGCCGTAGCCCGCATCCTGATCCGCGATGCGCGCGAGCACCTGGCGGCGCACGGCGTGCAGGAAGGCCTCCGTCGCGCCGCGCGGGTCGTTCTCCGTCAGGCGCGAGGGCCAGCCGGGACCGGGCAGGGCGCGCGCGGCCTGCAACGCTTCCTCCAGCGGCATCAGCAGGTCGGGGCGATCGCCGACGAGCTCCTCCATGCGGCGCGCCAGGCCGCGCGCACGGGACCGGCCGCCCTCCGCGCCCAGCAGCCAGCGGCGCAGCTCCGCCGTCTCGCCGCCGGTCAGGTCGGCGCTGAAGGCGGCGTCGGCAGCGTCGAACAGGTGGTGGCCCTCGTCGAAGACCAGACGCAGCGGCTTGCCGTCCTCGCCGCCGCCAAGCGCCGCCTGCACCATGACCAGCGCATGGTTCGCCACCACCAGCGTCGCGCCCTTCGCGCGGCGGATCGAATGCTCCACGAAGCACTGCTTGTAGTGGCCGCAGGCGGAGTGGACGCATTCGCCGCGCCGGTCGGCCAGCGGCCAGACGGCATGGTGCCCGAACAGCTCGGCCAGCCAGCCCGGGAAGTCGCCGCCCATCAGGTCGCCGTCGCGCGTGAACAGCGCCCAGCGCGCGACGAGCGCCAGCGGCAGCAGCATCCCCGCCATCTGCGCCGCGCCCAGCTGCTCCTCCATGTTGAGCAGGCAGAGGTAGTTCTCGCGGCCCTTGCGCACGACGACGCGGCGGCGCCGCTCCGACGGGTCAGGGTAGAGGCGCGCCGTCTCCTGGTCGATCTGGCGCTGCAGGTTGCGGGTGAAGGTGGAGATCCAGACCGGCGCGCCGTTGCGCTCCGCCCAGAGGGAGGCGGGCGCCACATAGCCCAGCGTCTTGCCGGTGCCGGTGCCGGCCTCGGCCAGCACCAGGTTCGGGACGCCGCGCGCCTCCCGCGCCTGGAAGGCGCCGGCGACGGCGGAGGCGTAGTCGGATTGCTGTGGCCGCTGCTCGGCATCCTCGCCCAGGATCTCGGCCAGGCGCCGGCGGGCCTCGGCGGGGGTGACCGGCTGGTGCGCGGGCGGCGGGGGCGGGGCCTCGTCCTCCCAGTCCGGCAGGCGGCGCCAGACCTTCAGCGGGTCAAGCGAGGGGCGGGCGTCCGGCTGGCCGAGCGCGGCCAGGACGGAGTCGGTCCAGGGCCAGTGGATCTCCGCGCCGAGCTTCGCGGCGAGCATGGCCGCGTCGCGGTTGAGCGGGTTCAGCCGGGCCGCGGCCAGGTGGCGCAGCAGGTCTGTGGCGAGCTCCGGCAGCAGGGCGGCCGCGGCCTCGTCATCCGCCGGCGCATCGCGGTCCAGCGCGATGGCGAGCCCGCGCGGGGTGGGGGCGGCGGGCTGGGCGGGACGGCAGAAGGCGAGCAGTTCCAGCAGGTCGCAGGCCGGCATGGGCGGCAGGCCGAGCCGCTTCCAGGTGGCGGGCGCATGCACCAGCAGGGGCGGCGGGCTGTCGCGCAGGCGCCGACCGATCTCGGCCGCCGGCAGCGTCAGCAGTTCGCCATCGGCGGTGAGCAGGGCGCCGCGGCCGAAGCCGGCGACCAGCGCAGGCGCCTCGGGCAGCAGCAGGCGAGGCTGGGTGGCCCCGGAGGCGCGCGGGCCGATCATGCGGGGATGGCGGCGCGGGGCGGAGTCACCTGGGCAATCTGGCCCGGATAGCGGCGCGAACAAAGGGGGAAGGGGCACACCGGCAGCCCTGCGCGGTGTGCCGGTCCTGTGATCGGCGTCATTCAACAAATCGGTTGAATGTTCGCCGCGACCGGCTATTCTCAACCACATGGTTGAGCAACAGACCCGGCAGCTGGACGCCGTCTTCCACGCCCTCGGCGACGCCACACGGCGGCAGATGCTGCGCGACCTCGCCTCGGGCGAGCGGACGGTCGGCCAGCTTGCCGGTCCCTTCCCGATCTCGCTCGCGGCGGCCTCGAAGCACATCCAGGCACTGGAGAGGGCCGGCCTGGTCCGGCGCGAGGTGCGCGGCCGGACCCATTGGTGCCGCCTGGATGCCATGTCGCTCGCCGCCGCCCACCGCTGGCTCCGCGACTACGAGCGCTTCTGGACAGACCACCTGGATGCGCTCGAACAGGTCCTCCGAGAGGAGGATGCCCGCCACCCCCCAACCCAGGACGGAGACGACCGATGACGGATGCGGTGACGCTGGACGCCTATGGCGCATTGACCGAGCCCACGACGCTCACCATCCAGCGGCTGCTGCCCGGCCCGATCGAGCGGGTCTGGGCATACCTGACGGACAGCGACCTGCGCCGGCGCTGGCTGGCGGCCGGAACGATGGAGCTGGAGGTCGGGGCCGAGTTCGAGCTGGTGTGGCGCAACGACGAGCTCACCACCCCGCCCGGCACGCGCCCGCCGGAGTTCGCCGCGGAGCACCGGATGACGAGCCGGATCACGGAGGTGGATGCGCCACACCGCCTGGCCTTCACCTTCGGCCAGGCCGGCCACGTCGCCTTCGAGCTGAAGCCGGTCGGCAACAAGGTGCTGCTCACGCTGGTGCACCGGCGCCTGCCGGACCGCGCCACCATGCTCAAGGTCAGCGCCGGGTGGCACATGCACCTGGATGTGCTCGCGGCGCGCGCCGATGGCGTGGAGCCCGCGCCCTTCTGGGATGGCTGGAGCCGCCTGCAGGCGGAGTACGACGCGCGCCTGCCGGGCTGACGGGCGCCGCCCGCCGCTCCGCCCGGGTGACCGGGCGGAGCCTGGCGGCGCGCCGCTACGCCGCCGCCTTCAGCGCCGGCACCCGCTCCGCGATCTGCACGGCGTTCAGTGCCGCGCCCTTCAGCAGCTGGTCGCCGCAGACGAACAGGTCCAGCCCGTGGTCGCCGAAGACCAGGTTCTGGCGGATGCGGCCGACCTCGCAATCGTCCTGGCCGGTCGCCGTCAGCGGCATCGGGTAGAGCCTGTTCGCCGGGTCATCCACCACCTTCACGCCCGGCGCGTTGCGCAGAACCTCGCGCGCTGCCTCCGGCGTGACGGGCTTCTCCGTCTCGATCGTCACGCTTTCCGCGTGCACGCGCATGGTCGGGATGCGCACGGCCGTGCAGGAGACGGGCAGGTCGGGCAGGCCCATGATCTTCCGGGTCTCCCAGACGACCTTCATCTCCTCCCGCGTGTAGCCGTTGGGCTGGAAGCTATCGATGTGCGGGATGACGTTGAAGGCGATGGGATGGGCGAAGACCTCGTTGCGGGCCTTCTCGCCCTCGACCAGCACGCGCTTCGTCTCGCGCTCCAGCTCGGCCATGCCCTCGGCGCCGGCGCCGCTGGTCGCCTGGTAGGTGGAGACGATGACGCGCTTGATCCCGAAGGCCTTGTGCAGCGGCGCCAGCGCGACGACCAGGATCGCGGTGGTGCAGTTCGGGTTGGCGATCAGCCGGGCATTGCCGACGGCGGCCGCGTTCACCTCCGGCACCACCAGCGGGACGTCGGCGTCCAGCCGGAAGGCGGAGGAATTGTCCACCACCGTCACGCCGGCCGCGACCAGCGCGGGGGCGTGCTGCTTCGCGAAGTCGCCGGAGACCGCGAGCAGCGCGAGGTCGAGGTCCTTCGCCTTCTCCGGCGTGAACTCCTCGATCGTGATCTCGCCGAAGGGCGTGGCGACGCGCGTGCCCGCGCTGCGGCCCGAGGCGAAGAGGCGGAGTTTCGTCACCGGGAAGCGACGCCGCCCCAGGACCTCCACCAGCTCCTTCCCCACCGCACCGGTGGCGCCGATCACGCCGACACGCATCGTCAGGCTGCTCCCATTCCCACGCAGGGGCGGCACGCATAGCGCGAAAACCTTGGGCAGACCAAGCCTGCGAGCTAGGCGCGCACGACGATCCTGACCCGCCCCTCCTCGAGATCGTAGACGCCACCGGCCACGCGAAGCCGCCCCTCCGCGACGGCTTCGGCGATGATCTGCGACCGTGTCAGCAGGTGCCCGACAACCCGGCGGACGTTCTCGTCCGCAGTGGCCTGGAGCCGGTCCTCCGCCCCGTGCCGGCAGGCCGCGATGGCGGCCGGGACGATGGGGGCGATCATGTCCTCCATCGCGCCAGGCCAGCGGGCATCCCGCTCTACCACGGCGACGGCGGCCGCGATGGCGCCGCAGCGCTCATGGCCCATCACGCCGATCAGCGGCACCCCGAGCTTGGCCACCGCGTATTCCAGGCTGCCGGTCGCCGCGGGGTCCGCCGTGTTGCCGGCGTTGCGGACCACGAAGAGGTCGCCAAGGCCGGCCGAGAACAGGATCTCCGGCGCCACCCGGCTGTCGGCGCAGCAGAGGATGGCGGCATAGGGGTTCTGGGCGCCCGCGACGAAGCGCCGGCGGTCCGGCTGCATGAGGGTCGGCGGCAATTCGCCCGCCAGGAACCGGCGGTTGCCCTCCAGCAGCCTGGCCGCCGCTTCATCCGGCGTCAGGCGTGCGATGGCCTGGGCCATTGTGCCTCCTCCACGCAGCAGGGTCGCGTGCCCCGCCGGCGCTGCCTATAAGGCCCGATCATCGCCTTCCAGGGAATCCGCTCGTTCCATGTCCGATGCCGCCGACTATGCCGCCGCAAGGGGCTGGCCCTTCGAGGAGGCCCGCAAGGTCGCCGCCCGGGTGCAGGCCGGCGGCAAGGGCGCGGCCCTGTTCGAGACGGGGTACGGCCCCTCCGGCCTGCCGCATATCGGCACCTTCGGCGAGGTCGCCCGCACCACCTGGGTGCGCAACGCCTTCACCCGGCTGACCGGCCTGCCCAGCCGCCTGGTCGCCTTCAGCGACGACATGGACGGTCTGCGCAAGGTGCCGGACAACGTGCCGAACCGGGAGATGCTGGCGACCCACCTGGGCAAGCCGGTCACTGCCATCCCCGACCCCTTCGGCACGCATGAAAGCTTCGGGCACCACAACAACGCCCGGCTCCGCGCCTTCCTGGACCAGTTCGGCTTCGACTACGAATTCGCCTCCTCCTCCGACTACTACAGGTCCGGCCGCTTCGACGCGGCGCTGATCCGCATGGCGGAGCGGCACGAGGAGGTGAAGGCGGTGATCCTGCCCACCCTCGGCCCCGATCGCCGCGCCACCTATTCGCCCTTCCTGCCGATTCACCCGAAGACGGGCGTGGTGATGCAGGTGCCGATGGAGGAGGTGCGGCCGGGCCTCGACGAGCTCGTCTGGCGCGACCCGGAGACGGGCGAGCGCTTCGGCACGCGCATCACCGGGGGCCACTGCAAGGCGCAATGGAAGGCGGACTGGGCGCTGCGCTGGTATGCGCTCGGCGTGGACTACGAGATGTCGGGCAAGGACCTGATCGACAGCGTGAAGCTGTCCTCCGCGATCTGCCGCGTGCTGGGGGGCGAGCCACCGATCGGCTTCACCTACGAGCTGTTCCTGGACGAGCAGGGCACCAAGATCAGCAAGTCCAAGGGCAACGGGCTGTCCATCGAGGAATGGCTGCACTACGCGCCGCCCGAATCCCTCGCGCAGTTCATGTACAACCAGCCGCAGCGCGCCAAGCGGCTGTTCTTCGACGTGATCCCACGCGCCACCGACGAATATGTGCAGAACCTGGACCGGCTGCGCATGGCGCCCTCGCCCGACAATCCGGCGTGGCACATCCATGCCGGGCCGACCAACGACCCGGGCTCGCCGGTCTCCTTCACCATGCTGCTGAACCTGGCCAGCGTGATCAACGCGGACAACCCCGAGATGCTCTGGGGCTTCCTGCACCGCTACGCGCCAGACATCACGCCGGAGAGCCACCCGCTGGTCGCGCGCCTGATCGAGCGCGCCGTCGCCTACTATCGAGACCGCGTCGCGCCGGAGAAGCGCCACCGCGCCGCGACGCCGCAGGAGGCGGAGGCGATGCGCGCGCTGGCCGCGATGCTGCGCGACCAGATCGAGGAGCTGGAACGGATGCCGCCCGACGAGCGGGCCAAGGCGATCCAGGACCTGGTCTACGACGCCGGCCGGCGCGAGCCCTTCCTGGAACCGGCGAAGGATGGCGGGCGCCCCGGTGTCTCCCGCGCCTGGTTCAACGCGCTCTATCAGGTGCTGCTGGGCCAGCCGGAAGGGCCGCGCTTCGGCGGCTTCGTCGCGCTCTACGGCATCGCCGGCACCATCGGGCTGATCGAGACGGCGCTGGCGCGGGATCCTGCAACCGCATGAGGGCCTACCTGCCCCTCATCAAGCGGCACGGCATGACCGTCTTCGGTCTGGTCCTGCTCGCCGCCGCGATCTGGGTGGTGCAGAAGGAGTTCCGGACCCTCTCGGTCGCCGACGTGCGCAACGCGCTGGCGGCGATCCCGGAAGCGACGCTCTGGAAGGCGGCGGGCTGGACGGTTCTGGCCTACGCCGTGCTGACCATCTACGACCGGCTGGGCAGCGTCTATGCAGGGCATCCGGTCAGCTACGCGCGCACCTCGCTCGCGTCCTTCTGCGCCTACACGCTGGCGCACAACCTCGGCTTCGCGGCCGTCTCGGGCGCGGCGGTGCGCTACCGCTTCTACGCCGCCTGGGGCCTGCCGCCGCTGGCCATCGCCAAGGTCGTCGCCTTCACCAGCCTGACCTTCGGCCTGGGCGGGCTGGCGCTGGGCGGCCTGGTGCTGGTGATCGAGCCGGAGGTGGTACCGGGCCTCGGCGAGCATGTGCCGCATGCGCTGATGCAGGGGCTCGGGCTGGTGTGCTGGGCGCTGGTGATCGCCTACGTCACCATGTCGCGCATCCGCAGCCATGTCGTGATCTTCGGCTACCACGTGGACCTGCCGGGCTTCCGCATGGCGGTGATCCAGACGGTGCTGGCCAGTGTGGACGTCGCGGTGACCGCGATGATCTTCTACGCGCTGCTGCCGCCGGCCGAGAACCTGACCTTCCTGCATTTCCTCGGCATCTACATCGCCGCCTACATCGCCGGCATCGCGGCCAGCCTGCCCGGCGGCATCGGCGTGTTCGACACCGCCATCCTGATCGGCCTGCAGCCCTGGCTGTCGCCGGCCGAGGTGGTCGGCGCGCTGCTGGTGTTCCGCCTCTACTACTACATCGTGCCGCTGTTTCTGGCCGGCATGCTGTTCGCCGGCTTCGAGATCGCGCAGCGCCGGCACGCGCTGGCGAAGCTGACCGCGGAGCAGCGCGTGGCCGACGCGCTGGAAGTGCCGGCGATCGCCAGCCTGGTCGGCCTGGCCGGCACGGTGCTGATCTTCATCGGCGCCCTGCCGGCGCGCGGCAGCGCCGTGGAGATCTGGGCGGGCCCCGAGGCCGCGCTCGGCTCGCACTTCGCCGCTTCGGTGGTCGGCTCGCTGCTGCTGGTGATGGCCTATGGGCTGCTGCGGCGGCTGACCATCGCCTGGGGCTTCGCCATCCTGCTGCTGCTGAACGGCGTGCTGATCTGCCTGCTGCGGCAGGAGCACTGGGCGGTGACCGGCGGCTTCGCGCTGGTGGCCGTGCTGCTGGCGGCGATGCGCAGCGGCTTCTACCGCGACGCAAGGCTGATGCGGGAACCGCTGGCCGGCGGGACACTGGTGCCCATGGCCGTGGTGGGCTTCTGCGCCATCCTGCTCGCCACCGTCTCCTATGGCGGCCGCGTTGCGGAGGAGAGCTGGCTGGAGGTCGTGGTCTCGCCCATGGCGCCGGACAGCCTGCGCTTCACAGTGGGTCTCGCCGCCGTGTTCCTGCTTGTCGGCATGGTGCGACTGCTGCGCCCGGTGAAGCTGCGGCCGGAGCCCTGGACGGAGGAGGCGCGGGCACGGCTGCGCGCGCTGGGCGGCGCGGCGCCGGCGCAGGCGGATGGCGCGGTGTTCGGCGAGGCCGGGCGCGCCGGCTTCGCCTTCGTGAAGCGCGACGGCATCTGGATGGCGCTGGGCGATCCGGAGGGCGAGGAACGCGACCGCATCTCCGCGATCTGGCGCTTCCGCGACATCTGCGAGCGCGCCGAGGTGGATGCCGCCTTCTGGCGCGTCTCGCCGGCGCTGCTGCGGGTCTATGGCGACATCGGGCTGACCGCCTTCCCGCTGGACCCGCCGCCGCCGGGCGAGCCGCAGCGCTACCTGGCCTGCCGCGCGGAGAAGGACCTGGAGAAGCTGCTGGCGCTGCTGCCGGCGCAGGAGCCGACGGCGGGGGCGCGGAGGTAACGCGACCCGTCCTTCCCGGGCCGCGAATGCGGCCCCGCGCACAAGGCTGCCGCTGGCGCGGAGCGACATGCCGCAGGCGCGAGCCAAGGCCGCGGAGCGGCCGCCCGGCGCCTGAGGGCAATACCTACTGACTCGCCCAGACGATCCTGTGCATGAATGCCAGCTCGTCCAGCCCGAAGGTGAAGCCCGGATGCGCCGGGTTCAGGCTGGCGAGCTCCACGCGCCGCGCGGATTGCCGCAGCAGCTCCTTCGCCATCACCTCCCCCTTCTTCGTCCGCACCACCACGCGGTCGCCGCGGCGCACCGGCGCGGCCGGGGAGACGATCACCACGTCGCCGTCGCGGAACACCGGCTCCATGGATTCGCCGCTGATCTCCAGCGCATAGGCGTTCGGGTCCGGCACGTCGGGCACCGAGATCTCGTCCCAGCCACCGCCCACGGGATAGCCGCCATCGTCGAAGAAGCCCTCGGCGCCGGCCTGCGCCAGGCCGATCAGCGGGATCCGCCGACCCGGCGCGGCACGGCCGCGCGGCAGGGCCGGCGCGCCCGTCACCAGCGCGGCGAAGGACTCGATCCCCGTGCCGGTCGCCGTCAGCACCTTCGCCACGCTCTCCGTCGAGGGCCAGCGCGACCGCCCGTCCGGCCCGGTCCGCTTGGAGGGGTTGAAGGCGGTGGGATCCAGCCCCGCCTTGCGCGCCAGGCCGGAGGCGGACAGCCCATGCTCCGCAGCCAGCGCGTCGATCGCCCGCCAGACATCCTCGTGCCGCATCATCGAAGCCAGCCCTTCCGCCGCGACCCGCCGAGTCGCACCCGATCATGGCACATCGCCCTGGGCATCACATCCTAGGTTTCGAGTCGCGACGCAATAGGAACTTCTGCCTTGCAACCACGGGTAGAACAGGTTAACGTCGGTATGTTCCTGTTTCGTTCGATACCGAGGAAGGAATCCCCCCGTGCCCCTCGCCCCCACCCGCTCCCCCGTCCTCGCCTGCCTCGCCAAGGCCGAGCCCTTCGCCTCCGCCGAGGAAGCCTGGTTCTGGACCATGGCGGCCCTGACGGCCCGCCGCGACGGCGCGCGCCTGTCCGCTGCCCGCGGCGCCGTCATGCGCCCCTGCGAGCCCGACGACGTGGTGAAGTGCCTGGACCGGCTCTACCGGCATCGGCGCATCGACCTGCAGCATGCCCGCATCCTGCGCATCTGGGGC
This sequence comes from Falsiroseomonas oryzae, assembly GCF_027856955.1. Classification (GTDB taxonomy): domain Bacteria; phylum Pseudomonadota; class Alphaproteobacteria; order Acetobacterales; family Acetobacteraceae; genus Falsiroseomonas; species Falsiroseomonas oryzae. The sequence continues at coordinate 10,550 of NZ_JAPSMD010000161.1, forward strand.
GAGCGCGGCACCGCGCCCAATCCCCGCTTCCCCGCCGAGCGCGGCGACCTGCGGCTGTGGCGCGAGGCGATGGAACGGCTGGACTTCCCGCTGCGCCAGAAGGGCATCGTCGCCGGGCCGGCGCGGGGCTTCGACCCCGGGACGGCGCGGGGCGTCGTGGCCAACGCGGCTCCCGCCGACGGCGCGGAGGTCATCGCCTTCCCGGGCCGTCGCACGTGACGCGCCTGGCACATCGCCGGCTGGATGCGGAGGGCGGTGGCCAGCGCATCTGGCTCGCCTTCGGCGGCGAGGCAGACCAGCCCTGGCTGCGTCTGCTCCGGCGCGGTTTCCGCCACTGCTTCGCCGCGATCGGCGACGAGGCCGGCTGGACAGTGCTGGAGCCGCTCTCCGGCCGCCTGATGGTGGCGCGGCTGCCAGTGCCGGCGGGCTTCGACCTGCCGTCCTTCTACCGCCGCGCCGGGCTGGCCGTGCTCGGGCCCTTCGCGCCCGCGCCCGCGCAGGCCCGTGCCATCCCGACGCTGTCGCCGCTCACCTGTGTCGGGCTGTGCCGCGCGTTGCTCGGCCCCGGCGCGCCTTTCGCGCTGACGCCCTACGGCCTGTTCCGGGCACTGGGCGGCATGGAATCCCGCCAGTCTAGGAAAAAAATCTTGACCGCCGGCTGATCCCCCGCTACACCGGCTGGGCCACGGGGCGAAGTGCGTCCCGCGGCATCCTCCTCCCCGGTCTCCCCGAACCTCGAAGGCCCGCCCGGCACAGCCCGGCGGGCCTTCGCCTTTTTGGGCCGCCCGGGGCGGTTCCCCTCTCTTCCAGTCCGAAGGACCTGCGCATGGGTGGCCTGTTCCGCGCGCCGAAGCCAGTGGTGGTCGAAGCGCCGCCCGAGACGGCGCAGGCGGAGACCGTCGCGCAGACCGCGGCGCAGACCGAGGCCGCGGCCGAGGATGCCGGGCGCGCCGCGCGGCTGCGCGCCGTGGAGCGCGCGCGCCGC
>NZ_JAPSMD010000162.1 GCF_027856955.1 Falsiroseomonas oryzae
CGCTCGACGGCGTGACGGTCACGGCGCCGACGGGCGCACCGGCGCCGGCTCCAGCCGCGCCGCCGCGGCACGTCCCGCCGCCCGCACCGGCTGCTCCACCGGCCCCGGCGCCGGCACCGGCGCCCGCGCTGGCCAGCCACGACACGGAGTTCTGAGATGGACGGCACGGCGAGCGTCCCGCCGCGCGACGGCGACGGGCTGATCTGCCCGCTGCCGGAGGCGCTGCGTGCGCTCGCCGCCCGGCCGCACTGGGTGATCTGGCGTTGGACCGAGGCGACGCCGGGCGGCAAGCCCGACAAGCCGCTGTTCCGCGCCAGCGATCCCTGGCGCCACGCCTCCACCCAGGACCCGACCTCCTGGGACAGCTTCGGCGCCGCCATGGGCGCGGTCGCCGCGGCGGAGGCAGACGGCGCCGGCTACGTCCTGCGCGACGACCCGCACCACGTATTCCTGGACCTCGACAATTGCCGCGATCCGGTGAGTGGCGCCCTGGCCGATTGGGCGCTGCGCCTGGTCGAGGAGGCCAACAGCTACGCCGAGGTCACGCCCTCCGGCCGCGGCCTGCGGATCATCGGCACGAACGAGAGCCTGCGCGCCCCGGTGCATCGTCGCATCACCATGCCCGAGGGCGGCAGCGTCGAGATCTTCCACCGCTGCCCGCGCTACGTCACCGTCTCCGGCCGCCTGCTGCCCGAGGCGCCCGACGAACTGCGGCCGATCTGCGACGTCGCCGCCGATCTGCTGCTGCTGGCGCAGCCCACCGCAACCACGACGCCGGACGCTGCGCCACACCGGTCGAATCCCGACCCTGCTGGCTCGCCGGAGGACATCGCCTCGGCGCTGGCGCAAATCCCCAATCCCGACCTGCCGTGGCACGAGTGGTCGACGATTGGCATGGCCGCGTGGCGCGCCTCGGGCGGCAGCGCCGCGGGCCTCGCCGCCTGGACCGCCTGGTCGGCGAAGTCGGCCAAGCACCAGGACGCGGCCTGCCAGGAGCGCTGGCAGCACTGGTTCCGCAGCCCACCCGACCGCATCGGCTACGCGTCGCTCTACACCCTGGCGCTCAAGGCCAACCCGCTCTGGGTCAAGCCGTCGCTGGTCGCCGCGCTCCTGCCCGCTGGCGCGGCTCAGGCGGGCGCACCGGGCGGTCAGGCAGACTGGGAGGGGGAAGCCCCCGCGGTCGCCTCCGCCCCGCCCAGCGGGGCCCAGAACGCGCCAGTGGCCAGCCTCGTCGCGACACCCTTCGACCCGGCGGACCTCGCGGCGCTGCGGCCCCGTGAATGGGTCTACGGCCACTTCCTGATCCGGCGGTTCGTCTCCGTCCTCGGCGCCCCGGGCGGCACCGGCAAGACCGCCTACGCCCTGGCGGTGGCGCTCTCCGTCGCGCTCGGCCGGCCGCTGGTCGAGGAGGCGGTGCACAGCCCGGGCCGGGCCTGGATCTACAACCTGGAGGACCCGCGCGACGAACTGCTGCGGCGCGTCCAGGCCGCCCTGATCGCCCACCGCATTCCCGCCGCCGACCTCGCCGGCCGGCTATTCCTCGACAGCGGACGCGACCAGCCGCTGGTGATTGCGGCGCGGCTGCCCGACGGCACCGTGGTGGCGACGCCCGTCGTCGAGGCGCTCATCGAGGAGCTGCGGCGCCGGCAGATCACGCTCCTGGTGGTCGACCCCTTCGTGAAGTCGCACCGGCTCGAGGAGAACCGCAACGAGCAGATCGACTTCGCCGCCGCGCTGTGGTCGCGCGTGGCCGACGCCGCCGGCTGCGCCGTGCTGCTGGTGCACCACTTCCGCAAGGGCGGCATCGCCGGCGACGCCGATGCCTTCCGCGGCGCCTCCGCGCTGGTCGATGCGGCGAGAGCAGCAGTCGCGCTGCGGACCATGGACGAGAAGGAAGCCGAGCGCTTCGGCCTCGACGAAGAGGAGCGCTGGTTCTTCGTTCGCGCCGACAACGCCAAGCTCAACCTCGCACCGCGCCCGCTCGACGCGACCTGGCTGCAGCTGCGCTCCATCGCGCTGCCGAATGGCGACCACGTCCAAGCCATCGCGCGCTGGCGCCCGGCATCGGTGTTCAAGGAGCTGTCGCTCGCCGCCTCGGCCAATCTGATCGAGCAGCTCGGCACGCCGCGGGAGGATGGTGAGCGCTGGTCCGCGCGCAAGCAGGACGTGGGCCGATGGGCCGGTGAGCTGATCACCAGGGTCACCGGCTGCACCGAGGAACAAGCACGCGCGATTCTCGCCGCCTACTTCGCGAGCAAGGCGCTCCGCACCGTCGAATACCAGAGCCCGAAGCAGCGCAAGGCGCGCAAGGGGCTCGAACACGACCCGCAGGTCGTCGCCGGCATGCGGCTTCACGCACAGGAGGACCACGAGGAATGAGGAAACTGATCACGCTGCCCGGCCGTCCGGAGCTCGGCGGCATCGCCTTCGTGCAGCATCAGCGCTTCGAGTGCGTCGAGATCCGACCGCACACCACTCGCGACGGACGACGCATCGAACTGGTGCGCTGGCTCAGTCACTGCACCGACTGTGGGGCGCCATTCGATCTGCTGACGCCGCGCCGCGCAGGTCCTGTTCGGGTGGACCGGCGCCGCTGTGCCGAGCACCGCGACCCCAAGCGAAGGGTCAAGGTGCCCGGCGGAGTGGCGGCATGAGGAGGGCTCGGAGCAGCTGCGCCACTGACCTGCGCCACTGGCTCAGCAGTGGCGCAGCCATGCGACGACCGGTTGCCGGGGAGGGTTGCGCCTCTGCGCCACTGGCAAGGCCCATGCCCTCATGCCCCTTAGGGGGCATGGGGCAGTGGCGCAGTGGCGCAGCCCGGACCGGTGGGCCAGCGGCGCAGGATACAGGGTCTATTTCGAGGCACCGGGCGCCATTCAGTGGCGCGGCAGCGGCGCACATCGCACGGAGGTTCACATGACCGCAGGGGGGCATTCCATGCCGGGCATCACTATGGCCATCCAGGGCCTGGTGCAGTCGGTCGACCTGCTGACCGACAGCCTGGAGCGGAAGTGGGGCGTCGGCCGGCTGCGCCTGCTCGTCGACGACGCGCTGCGCGAGCGCTTCGACCGGCAGTGGCGCAAGTGGCAGGCGGCCTATGCCGCGCAGGACCTCGAGGCGGTCCGGGTGCACTCCGAGGCGATGCGCCGCGCCTGGGCAGCGCTGGACGGCGCATCCATGGCAGCCGGCCATGTGCCAATGGCACCGGAGGTGTGGGAGACGCGGATGCCGGACGGCAGCGTGCTCGCCATCGTCCGCGGGCCCGCCGAGCAGCACGCCTTGCCGCGGGCGAAAGGGCAGGGGGGTGACGGCCGCGCTCGCGAGGTCTGGTCGCTCGACGAGATCGGGCGCGTGATCTGCGCCTGGGAGGGCCGCAACTGGGTCGAGGCCGTGCGGGCGGAGTTCCCCGGCGCGAAGGTGGAGGCGCTGCGGCTCACCCCGCGTGGTGCGGAGTTCGACTGGTCGCGCGGCGACGAGATCCCGTTCGGCCACGAGACGGGCGACACCCACGCCGACACCCCGCTCTCGCGGAGGGCCACCCGATGACGCTGCCCGGTGCTCCTCGCCCGCCGCGCTCCAGTCTGGATCGCGGCATCCGCACGGCCTCCAACGACAATGAGCTGAACGCCATGCGGGCTGCCGCCTGGCACCGGCACGGTGTCGCCGCCCTGGCCGTCGAGGACATCGCCGACCCCTGGCTGCGCCAGGCCGTCATCAACGAAGCCACGCGGCGCTGGGGGCGCCGGCAAGGAGAACAGAACAATGGCCAGTAAGCGCAAGCCGAAGCCCGCGACGCAGCAGCGCGAGGATCTGTCGAAGCCGTCGAAGTGGCGGCTGCAGCACGGCGGCTTCTCCGCGCCGGTCCGCGAGGCCGATCCGGAGACCGGCAGCCCGGTCGAGCACCGCCGCGCCGTGGACACTCTCGGCCTGATGCTGGCCAACGGTACCATCACGCCGCAGATGCACGAGGCGGGGCAGATCTTCCGGACGCTGTTCCGCAGCGCCGCGCTGGACGACATCGCTACGTCGCAGCTGATCCGGCTGGCCGGCTCGACAAACGACGAGATGCCGAACCGGCAAGTCGATGCGCGTCGCCGTGTCGCCAACGCCGTCGACGCACTCGGCGGACACGACAGCCCCTCCGGCTCCTGCGTGTGGTTCGTCGTCGGGCTCGAGTTCTCGGTGCGCGAATGGGCGCAGCGCCAGGGCTGGTCGGGCCGGCCGGTGCACGGGCCGGTGGCGCAGGGCATCCTCGTCGGGGCGCTCGGCACACTGGCGATGCACTTCGGGCTCACACCACGGCAGAGGGTGGCGTGACATTGATGAATCGGAAGTTCGATCAAGTATAGCGTTGCTGCCGACAGGCGGACGTGATCAGGGAGGCACCGTCCCGTAGTAGAGGCGGATGTACTTTCGGGCGAGTTTCTGCGCGTCATGGGACGGTTGGCGCAGATCCACGAAGAAAGCTTCGTGGAAGAGCGCATTCCGTACGCGGTAGATGTCGTCGAAAAGCGCCAGGTCAGCCCGGGCGTTCGCGCTATTTAGGTCGGTCGCGATCACTTCGAATCTTCGGCGGAGCGGCGGCTCGCGCTTGGACTGAGGCGGGGTCGTTGCATATCGCTCGGCGAACAGCCCGCCCACGAAGATCTCCAATGCCGACCAGGAGCTAACAAAGCTCACTAGTGCATCGTCTCGATTCTCGTCGGCGTTGGTCAGGAGCTTGAGGGAGCGTGAGGGATCGTACGGGTGTGGTCGCACTGCAGCAAGGGTGCGAAGCTCGCCGGCGGTCTGCTCGGTTAGCGTTCTCATGCCGTACAAAGTGGCGGTGCCCGCCTGTGCCCGGAAAAGGTAGATCGGCTTGTTGCTCTCCGGGTCGAGAAGGAACGCGCGCTCGCCCACCTTCTCTAATCGGGGCGAATCTCCCTCGGCTGCTGCCAGATGAATGGCGCCGAGCGCACGATGAACGATGCCGCTGAAGCGGTCGGTGATTTCGGGACCGAGGGTATCGTGAAACGCCGCCCCGAACGGGTTGGGGCCAGCGTCACGGAACGTTCTAAAGTTGGGCGTCTCAATCTCGTAGAAGCCATCGACCACCACGTAAGCGCAGTTGGAGGGAAGTGACGCCAGGCGGTCTGCGGCCTTTTGCCGTGCGACTTCAGGAACGTCATGGGGAAGGGGTGCCGCCCGTCCGCAGAACATGCCCTTCAGCATGCCTTCCGCAAGCACGCCCCACGTGAAGATCTCTTGGCAGTACGGCAGTGGATCCGAAACGAGACATGCGACGGCCCACGGATCGTCCTGACGCGTGATCTCGACATCCGAGGCGGACCCGCTCGGCAGGCCGATTGTCCGCACAGCGTAGACAGCGCGATATCGCGCCAGCATATGGCCTCCAGACAGCTAGCTTGAAGGTCGGCCGGGCTTTCCGGCGGCGACAGTCATACCTGGCTGCTTCCCGCAGGCGGAAGGCCCTCGCCCTCATCGGCAGACTTGCGTCGCGGAAATCCGACGGGACGACGTGGTGGAGAGCCAGCCCCGGGAAAGGCTGTTACAATTCACCCTGTAGCGGCGCGCGAATCAGCGGGGCTATGACCACGCTACGTCGAGACGATGCGACGCGGCGGTGGCGAACGAGCCACTGAGCCAGGCAATCCAAAGCGTGGCTCGCGAGCCGCAGGGTCCTTCCTGGGCCTGCTGTATGCGGGGGGCGGAAGCGCGCAAGGTCTCTAGCGCCAGGCCAGTTTTCCAGGTTGCCAGTCCCGCGGGTTGCCACTGTTGCCATGACGTCGCGGGGTGACGTGCAGGTCTGGCGGTTTTCACAACTAGCGGGAGTTGGCTTGCGGCAATGGCCTCGGCCGCGGATGGCGGACGGCTGCTCTGGGCGAAAGCGGCGCAACTAGTGCAAACCGCCACCGTAGTGATGCCCGCTGCAGCATGGCGTTTCTGCAGGACGGCTCGAGAGGTGCTACTTCCGCGCGGTCAGGACGAGGGTTCGCGTCGGCGAGGTGAATTCCCGATCGACCGCCCCTCCAAGCGCGGTGGCCACGTCCTGCGCTATCGCCTCGATTACCGCGGCACGGGCTCCGTCCTCCAACCCGGCGACGAGGCCCGCCATCGGCGTGGCCGTCAACTGGATCTCCACATACAGCCTCGGTGAGGGAAAGCGGATGGTCTTCGGCACGCCCTGGACGGCCACGTCGCTGAATCCCGCAGTGGTCGCAAGCCCGCGCAATTCCTCTGGGTCGGAGAGGCCGTGCTCGGCGCGCTTGACGGTCGACGCACCTGGTCCAACTCGTCTGTCCAGGGCGTCGGCCAACGCCGTTGCCACTGCCGTGTCCTGAATCGCCGAGAACACACTGAGCGCAAGCCGTCCGCCGGTCTGCAGCACGCGGCGCATCTCGCGCAGCGCGGCCGCGCGGTCTGGGAAGAACTGCAGCCCGAGCTGGCACATGCAGACGTCGAACGAGCCTTGGGAGAACGGCATGTCCAGCACGCTGCCCTCTTGCCACTCGATTGCGGGGCCTTGGCCCGGCGGCAGGGAGCGGGCGACTGCGAGCATGCCGGGGTTGATGTCGAGGCCGATGATGCGCCCTGACCCCATCCGTCCGGCTGCGAGCCGAGCCACGATGCCGGTGCCGCATGCGACGTCGAGTACCCGCTCCCCGGGTCGCGGCGCCGCACGCTCGACGAGGTCAGCCGCCCAGAGCGAGGTGATCGCCGGGACCAGATGGCGCTCATAAACCTCGGCGGCGCTCCCTTCGAGCTGCCACGCCTCGTGCTGGACCATGGCGCTTCCTCCACACTCGCAGCTGCCGTTCGAGCCGCGCTGGCGGCAGTAACACTGTCGCCGGAAGATCGCGCCCCTACCAGCGGAAACGACGCGCCTGCCGCCGCATGTGAACGCCCCGCGAGGTCACTTTGTCGACTATGCCTCCGCTTCCCCGTCGCGAGTGCCGCGTCCAGCATGTCACGATGGGTATTCCGACAGAAATGGAAGAAGCTCGCTCCACCGCGATGACGCGGCCGCGGGCCCACTAGCGAGCAGGTGCAGATGCCTCAGGTCCCCTGGGCTGCGAGCGCCGTCGAGGCGCGCGCAGTCGCATCCCTGCTGCCCTATGCCGGCAACGCGCGCACGCATTCCGCCGAGCAGGTAGCGCAGATCGCGGCCAGCATCCTCGAGTTCGGCTTCGTCGCGCCGGTGCTGATGGACGAGCGCGGCGAGCTCATCGCCGGTCACGGCCGGCTGCTGGCCGCGAAGTCCCTCGGCCTCGACACCGTGCCGACCATCGTCCGCGGCGGCCTGACCGAGGCGCAGAAGGCAGCGTATCGCCTCGCCGACAATCGCATCGCGCTGAACGCCGGCTGGGACGAAGCGCTGCTCGCGGCCGAGGTCGCGAAGCTGCAGGACATGGGCGGCGTCGACCTGGCGCTGACCGGGTTCGACGGCGCAGAGATCGAGCGCCTGCTGGCCGGACTGGAAACCGAGCCCGGCAACCTGCCGGTGCCGGCAGTTGCCAGCGGCGCCGAGCCGGCTCCTGGCAACCAGCCGGACGCGGATGCCGCGGAGCCGACGGAAGATCCCGCGGATGCGGAGCCGGAGCCGCCACGCCGGACCGTGGCGCGGGTCGGCGACATCTGGCTGCTGGGCGAGCACCGCCTTGCCTGCGGCGACAGCACGAACCCCTCCACCGTCGCGCGCGTCATGGCCGCGGATCGCGCGGCGCTGCTCTTCACCAGCCCGCCCTATGGGAACCAGCGGGACTATACGACCGGCGGCGTGTCCGATTGGGACGCGCTGATGCAGGGCGTGTTCGGGCATCTCGAAGGCGCGCTCCGGCGCGACGCCCAGGTGCTGGTGAACCTCGGGCTGATCCATCGCGAGGGCGAATGGCAGCCCTATTGGCAGGGCTGGCTCGACTGGATGCGCGCGCAGGGCTGGCGGCGCTTCGGGCTCTACGCTTGGGACCAGGGCCCGGGCCTGCCCGGGGACTGGAACGGCCGGCTCGCACCGGCCTTCGAGCTGGTCTTCCACTTCAACAGGGAGGCGCGGCAGGCGAACAAGATCGTGCCGTGCAAATGGGCCGGCACGCCGAACAAGGGCAGCGGGCTGCGCGCCGCCGACGGCGAGGTGAAGGCCTACACCCATATCGGCCTGCCGGTGCAGGAGATGCGCATCCCCGACAGCGTGCTGCGCATCACCCGGCACAAGGGGCGCGGCATCGAGACCCAGCACCCGGCGGTGTTCCCCGTCGCGCTGCCGGAGTTCCTGATGCGCGCCTACACGGACGAGGGCGACGTAGTGTTCGAGCCCTTCGCGGGGAGCGGCACCACCATCCTCGCCGCTCAGCGCACCGGCCGCCGCGTCCGCGTCATCGAGCTTGCGCCGCCCTATGTCGACCTCGCCATCGCCCGCTGGCGCATGCTGCATCCCGAGCTGCCGGTGACGCTGGCGGACGACGGCCGGGGCTACGACGCCGTCGCCGCAGCGCGCGCGGAGGCGGTGGCCGATGCTGCCTGATCTTCGCGTCGAGATGATGCCGGTGGCCTCGCTCGCACCCTATGCCGCGAATGCGCGGCTCCATCCCACCGAACAGGTGGCGCAGCTGGCGGCTTCGATCGGTGAGTTCGGCTTCAACGTCCCGGTGCTGGTGGACGACGCCGGCGTGCTGATCGCCGGGCACGGCCGCGTCCTCGCCGCGAAGGCGCTCGGCCTCGAGGAGGTGCCCGCCATTCGGCTCGGGCACCTGACGGAGGCGCAGGCGCGCGCCTTCCGGCTGGCCGACAACCAGCTGGCGCTGAACTCCACCTGGGACGAGGGCCTGCTGGCCGCCGAGCTGCGCGCGCTGCGGACCGACGAGTTCGACCTCGGTCTGATTGGCTTCGACGGCGCGACCCTCGACCGGCTGTTGGGCGAGGCAGCGCCGGATGCACAGACCGCTGGCGGCGGTGCTCCGGATGCCCCGGCGCCGGAGCCGCCAGAGGCCCCCGTCACCCGGCCCGGCGATCTCTGGCTGCTCGGGCCGCACCGGCTGCTCTGCGGTGACGCTACCAGCGCGGCAGATGTCGCGCGGCTGCTGAACGGCGCGCGACCGCACCTGATGACCAGCGATCCACCATACGGCGTGAACTACGATCCGGAATGGCGGAACGAGGCGGGCGTCTCGGCGACGATGCGCACGGGCAAGGTGGCCAATGACCACCGCGCCGACTGGCGCGAGGCCTGGGCGCTGTTCCCGGGGGACGTCGCATATGTCTGGCACGCCGGCGTGCACGCCCGCACGGTGATCGAAAGCCTTGAGGTGGCGGGCTTCGCGATCCGCAGCCAGATCATCTGGGCGAAGTCGCGCTTCGTGCTGGGGCGCGGTGATTATCATTGGCAGCATGAGCCGGCGATCTATGCCGTGCGCAAGGGCGCCACGGGTCACTGGCAGGGCGCGCGCGACCAGGCGACGCTCTGGCCGATCAGCACGGCCGGGGACGAGGACGCCGCCACGGTGCATGGCACGCAGAAGCCGGTGGAGTGCATGCGCCGGCCGATGCTGAACAACAGCGCGCCGGGGGACGCGGTCTACGAGCCCTTCTGCGGCAGCGGCAGCACCATCATCGCCGCCGAGACGACGGGGCGCATCTGCTACGCGATGGACATCGATCCGCGCTACATCGATATTGCGGTGCGGCGCTGGCAGGCCTTCACCGGACGGGCGGCCGTGCTCGCCGCCGAGGACCGGGTGTTCGACGATGTCGCGGCTGCGCGTTGTCCCACACCAACTTCTCAGGCTGCGCGGACAGAACGCCTAAGCCAACCCCTGCCTTGAGCCAGAGCCGCGCCACCGATGATCACCTCGGCCTTAGCCGAGGCAGGAGTGCCAGCGCGTTTTCGCGGCCAATGGCGAGCAACTCCGCTTCGGAGAAGCCAGTCTGCCCGAGGGTCGCGGCCGTTTCGGCCAGCGGCCGGTAGGGATGATCACTGCCAAAGAGGATCTGCGACGTCGGGACAAGGGTTGTGAGCGCCGCAATTGCCGCGCGGTGACCGCCGACGGCGATGTCGTAGTGAAGGCGGCGCAGTGCCGCCTCAATGCCATCGTCGGGCAGGTTCCCCGCGAGTTCTGGTGGCGCGTAGTCGCGCATGCGTCCCGCAACGACCGGCACCGAGCCGCCAGCATGGCAGAGGATGAACTTGATCCGACGGAATTGCGCCAGAGCGCCGGAGAACAGCAGGCTGATCACCGCCCGTGTGGTGTCCTGCGGAACCTCGGCCATCATCGTGGGAATGCCTGGCAGGAGGGTCCTGCACGCGGCTGGTGCCGTTGGATGGATAAATACCACCGCGGCTCGGCGGTCGAGCTCCTCTAGCACTGGCCAGAAAGCGCGGTCGCCCAACCATCTCTCGTCGTAGCTCGTGAGCACCCCAACGCCGTCGGCGCGGAGCACGTCGAAGGCATACTCGATCTCGCGCAAGCTGCCTTCCGTGTCCGGCAGGGGCACGGCGGCGAACAGGCCGAAGCGGCCTGCGTGATCGCGCGCGAGGGTCGTCGCATACTCATTGAATCGGCGCGCGGTGTGGCACGCGGCCTCGATGTCGCCGAACCAGACGCCAGGCGTGGATAGCGACAGCACAGCAGTCGATACGCCATGCTCGTCCATCGCTTCAAGCGTCTGCTCCGGCGTCCATTCCAGCCAAGCTCGGCTAATCTGGCCGCCGCGGGAGCCGGCGATCCGCTCCCGATTCTCTGCAAGATAGAAGGGCGGGATCGCGTGGTGGTGGATGTCGACGAGCCCCGCGCTCCGCTGCTCCACCGCCTTTGCCGCGTGCCTCGTTTCATCGGGTCTGGTGGTAGCGAGTGTCGGCGTTATCGAGGCCTGATCACCAGCGGGCGAAAGGACCGGCGCTGCAGACGGAAAGCTGCCTGAGAGGCGTGGCGGCAGGCAGCACATGCAGCCGCGCAGAAAGCGGGTTCCATCCAGCGGCATCGCGGCCCTCCTCGGCCATGCAAGCCGGCCTCAGGCCGGCTGCGCAACACGATAGATGGAGTACGAGCCCTTCGCGCCCTCCTTGTTTGGTCCGACCTGGCGGATGCGCTCCAGCACCTCCACCGCAATGCCCTGGCGCTTCTTGAGGCCGGCGAAGAACCCGCGCACCGTGTGCTGCTGCCAGCCGGTGGCCTCGCAAATCTGCGCGATGGTGGCGCCCTCATCGCGGCGGAGCATCGCCAGCACCGTCTCCTGCTTCGTGCCCTCCCGGGGCTTGCGCGGCGCGCCGGACTCGCGGAGGGCGCGGGCAGGCTTGCCGGCGAGCGCGGCGCGGAGGGCCGTCATCGGCCCGTGGAGGGCGGCGACGATATCTGTCTCGCGGTTCGCCTCGTCGTCCCAGGCGGCCAGCACCGCCGCGGCGGCGTCGCGCAGGCTGGTGCGCGCGGCGGCCGTGGGCGCGTCCTGGGCCGCCTGGGGCTCCTCCGCGGGGGCATCCC
>NZ_JAPSMD010000163.1 GCF_027856955.1 Falsiroseomonas oryzae
CCTGGCAGTGCCAGCACGCGCCGTGCGGCATCCGCCGCGCCGGGCTCGCCGGCCTCGCGCTGCGCATGGGCCAGAGCCAGCCATGGCTCCGGCGCATCCGGCGCCAGTTCCACCACGCGCTTCAACGGCACCAACGCAGCCGCCGCCTGGCCGCTTGCGGTCAGGACCTGGCCCAGGTTGCGCAGCGTCACGACATCGTCGGGGCGGCGCGCCAGCGCGCTACGCAGGGCCTGCACCGCCTCCGCATGGCGGCCCGCCTCGGCCAGCGCGGCCCCGAGATTGGCCAGGAAGATCGGGCTGCCCGGCCGCGCCGCCAGCGCCTGCCCGGCCAGGTCCAGCGCGCGCGGCAGGTCGCCGCGCTGCCGCGCCACCACGCCGAGCAGGTTCAGCGCGTTGGGCTCGCCGGGGGCACGAGCAAGAACCTTCCGATAGAGCCGCGTCGCGCCTTCCAGATCGCCGCGCGCGTGCCGCGCGGCGCCCTCGCGCAGCAGTTCCTCAAGAGAGGCTTGCGCCATCCGCCCCCGCTCCGCGAAGCTTCCGCCGCATGCTCGCGTCCATCGTCTCCCTCACTCGCCCCGGTCGCGACCTGCGCGTCGATTTCCTGCGCGGCCTCGCGCTCTGGTTCATCTTCATCGATCACACGCCGGGCAATCTGCTCGGCAACCTGACGCTCCGCAACATCGCCTTCTGCGACGCGACGGAAGGCTTCGTGCTGCTGGCCGGCTACGCCTCCGGCATCGCCTATGGCCGGCTGATGGAACGCGACGGCTGGCTGCCCACCGCGGCGAAGGTGATCGGGCGCGTCGGCACGCTCTACGTCGCGCACATCTTCCTGTTCGTGGTGTTCACCGCGCAGGTCGGCTACTCGGCCGCGGCGCTGGACCAGGCCGCCTATCTCGACGAGCTGCAGCTCGATCCATTCGGCCAGGAACCCTACCGCGCCATGCTGGAGGCGCTGCTGCTGCGCTACCAGCCCGCGTTCCTGGACATCCTGCCGCTCTACATCGTTGTGCTGGCGCTGTTCGCGCTGGCGCTGCCGCTGATCGGGCGGCCGATGGTGCTGCTGGGCTGTTCCTTCGCGCTCTATGCCGTGACGCGCGCGCTCGACTTCGCCCCGCCGTCCTGGACGGGCTCGGGCTGGTTCTTCAACCCCTTTGCCTGGCAGGTGCTGTTCGCGATCGGCGTGGTGCTGGCGCGCGCCGACCCGGCTTGGCTGGGGCGGCGCTTCGGCTGGAACCGCTGGCTGGCCGGGCTCGCGTTCCTGGCGCTGGTGGGGGTGGCCGTGATGCTGAACATGGTCTGGCACGGGCCGGCCCGCGGGTGGGAGCCGCCGGAATGGCTGGCAGCCTGGCTGATCGGGGTGGACAAGACCGGGCTGCACCCGGCGCGCCTGCTCTCGGTGCTGGTGATGACCTGGCTGATCGCGCATCTGCTGCCCGCCGATGCGCGCTTCCTGACCGGCCGCTGGGCGGCGCCCTTCGTGCTGATGGGGCAGCAGAGCCTGCCGGTGTTCTGCGCCGGCATCTTCCTGTCCTTCCTCGGCCGGCTCGCCATCGAGACTTCTGCCGGTCCCTGGATGCAGGCGGCGGTGAACATCGCGGGGCTGCTGGCGCTGGTGCTGGTGGGCGTCGTCTCCGCCTGGTACTCCGGGGAGGGCCGGCCAAAGCGGCCGGGGCCGCAGCCCGTCCCGAGCTTGCCCGCGGCGTCGCGTGGCGCTAGCCCTTGAGTGCGATGCGCCGCCTGGCTGCCCCCCTGCTGCTGGCACTCGCCCTGGGGCTTGCCCCATCGGGCGTGGCCCGCGCCGAGCCCATCGCCTGCGGCGCCCCGCCGGAGGCGCTGGAAGCCGCTCCCCTGCCCGGCGCCTTCGCCGCCATCGCCCGCGGGCAGTTCCGCGTGCTGGTCGTGGGCAGCGCCTCCACCGCCTCGGGCGGCACCTCCTCCCCGGACCACACCTGGCCGCAGCGCCTGAAGGCGCTGCTCGCGGTCCGCCTCACGCCGGTCGTCGTCGAGCTCGAGACCTATGGCGCGCGCGGCAGCACCGCCGCCGACCACGCCCGCATCCTGGCGACCGAGGCCCGGCGCTTCCGGCCCCACCTGGTCGTCTGGCAGCTCGGCACGGTGGAGGCCGCCCGCGGCATGTCGGCCGAGGAGATGTCGGAGATCGTGCAGGACGCCGCGACCCGGCTGCGGGCCGCGCGGGGCGAGCTGACCGACCTGATGGTGATGGACATGCAGTTCTCCCGCTTCTTCCGGGCGAACGCCAATGTCGAGCCGTACCGCGACCAGCTGCGCTACGCCGCCGCCGCCAGCGGGGCGCACTACTTCAGCCGCTGGACGGTGATGAAGCACTGGGCGGAAACCGACCGCATCGACCTGGAACGTGCCCCGCGGGAGCAGCGCACGGCGGTTGCCGACCAGTTGCACGACTGCCTCGCCCGCGCGCTGACCGCCTATATCCTCGAAGGCACCCAGCGGAACCGCCGGTAACGCCGCCGCTATCACCCGGCGTTCCGGCAGGCTAAGGTTCCGGCTGTCCGTTCACCTGGGCGCGACAGGCGGCTTCGCCGCTTGCGCGATGCTTCGCTGCAACAGCCATGACCAGACGTCCCAAGCGCCAGAGACCGGTGGAACCGGCGGCCTCGCCGGACGCTGCTGCGGGCATGAGCGCGCAACTCCGATCCGAGGGCGCGGCGGCGCCCCGGCCGGCGCACGCCCAGCCCGTCAAGCAGCCGACCGAACCCGGCGAGGTCGCCTTCGACCGCTGGCTGCGGAAGGAGCTGGGTCGTCTCTACGACCAGACCCTGTCCGAGCCGGTGCCGGAGGAGCTGACCCGCCTGCTCGACCGGGTCCCGGCGAAGGCACCGAAGGGCAGCGGCAAGCCGTAGCGCCCTGCCGCAGTCGCGGCCGGCCCGGGCCGCGCCAACATCAGAAAAGCCCGTCGATGTTGCCCGCGTCGTCGAGCGTGATGGTCTCCGCCGCAGGGCGCCGCGGCAGGCCGGGCATGGTCATGATCTCCCCGCAGATCGCCACCACGAAGCCGGCGCCAGCCGAGAGGCGCACATCGCGCAGCGGCAGCACATGGCCGCTCGGTGCGCCCAGCTTCGTCGGGTCGGCGCTGAAGGAATACTGCGTCTTCGCCACGCAGACCGGCAGGTGGCCGAAACCCTCCTGTTCCCACCGCGCCAGGCGCTGCGCCACCGGCGCCGGGATCGAGACGTCGCCGGCGCGATAGACCTCGCGCGCGATGGTACGCAGCTTCTCGGCCAGCGGCATCGCGTCGGGATAGAGCGGCGCGAAGCGCGCCGCGCCACGATCCAGCCGCAGCTTCACCGCCCGCGCCAGCTCCAGCGCGCCCTCCGCGCCGTCGCCCCAATGCGTGCAGAGGATCGCCTCGGTATCCAGCCGCGCCATGGCCGCCTGCACCGCCGCGATCTCGGCCGGGGTGTCGGAGGTGAACTTGTTCAGCGCGACCACCACCGGCAGGCCGAACTTGTGCATGTTCTCCACGTGCCGGACGAGGTTGACCACGCCGCGCTCCACCGCCGCGACATCCTCCCGGCCCAGCTCCGCCTTGGCCACGCCGCCATGCATCTTCAGCGCGCGGACGGTGGCGACGATCACGCAGGCGCCGGGCTCCAGCCCGGCCAGCCGGCACTTGATGTCGAGGAACTTCTCCGCGCCGAGGTCGGCGCCGAAGCCGGCTTCCGTCACCACCACGTCGGCAAGGCCGAGGCCCATGCGCGTCGCGACCACGCTGTTGCAGCCATGCGCGATGTTCGCGAAGGGCCCGCCATGCACCAGCGCGGGCGACCCCGCGATGGTCTGCACGAGGTTCGGCGACAGCGCGTCCTTCAGCAGCACGGCCATCGCGCCATCCGCCTTGAGGTCGGCGGCGGTGACCGGCTTTCCGTCCCGCGTGCGGCCCACGATCATGCGGCCGAGCCGCGCGCGCAGGTCGCCCAGGTCCTTCGCCAGGCAGAACACCGCCATGACCTCCGACGCGACGGTGATGTCGAAGCCATCCTCCCGCACCACGCCCTGGGTGGCGCCGCCCAGGCCCACGACGCAGTCGCGCAGGTTGCGGTCGTTCATGTCCATCGCGCGGCGCCAGTGGACGCGGCGCGGATCCAGGCCGAGCTCGTTGCCCCAGTAGAGATGGTTGTCGATCATCGCCGCCAGCAGGTTGTTGGCGCTGGTGATCGCGTGGAAGTCCCCGGTGAAGTGGAGGTTGATCTCCTCCATCGGCAGCACCTGCGCGTAGCCGCCGCCTGTCGCGCCCCCCTTCACGCCGAAGCAGGGGCCGAGCGAGGGCTCGCGCAGCGCGATCATCGTCCGGGTGCCCAGCGCGTTCAGCGCGTCGCCGAGGCCGATCGTCGTCGTGGTCTTGCCTTCCCCGGCGGGGGTCGGGTTGATGCCGGTCACCAGCACCAGCTTGCCGGCCGGCCGGGCGCAGGCCTCCGCCACGAAGGCGGGCGAGACCTTCGCCTTGAACTTCCCATAGGGCTCGAGCGCCTCGTCCGGGATGCCGGCGCGGGCGGCGATCTCGGCGATCGGGCGCAGCGTGGCGGCGCGCGCGATCTCCAGGTCGGTCGGCATGGTCCCGGCGTCTCCCCAATGGGCGGCTTGTCCCGGCGCGCTTATCCGGCCGTGACGGCCGCGTAAAGCCGTGACAAGGGTCGCCGCTGCCCCCATGTCCGGGCGAAACCAAGCCGGGGTCCCTCCACCATGCGTTTCCCGAAGCGGTCCGCCGCGGCCGCCCTCCTGTCGCTCGCCCTGGCCCTGCCGGCGGCCGCGCAGACCGGCCTCGCTCCCGGGGCCGTGCCGGATATCCCGGCCCCGACCACCGAATGGCGCATCGGCCTCGGCGCCGGCGTGCTCGCCTCGCCGGACTACCTCGGCTCCAGCTCCTGGCGGGCGATTCCCGTGGTGACGCCGGAGCTGAGCTGGCGCGACGAGACGCTGTTCCTCTCCTTCCGCGACGGGCTGGGCGCGACGCTGCTGCGCAGCGGCGGCTTCCGGGCGGGGCTGGTGCTGCGCCCGCGCTTCGGGCGCGACCAGGACGACAACGCCGCGCTGGCGGGGATGGGCGACATCCGCATCTCCGGCGAGGGCGGCGGCTTCCTCTCCTACGGCGACGGCACCTGGCGGGGCAGCGTGGAGCTGCGCCAGGGCTTCGGCGGCTTCTCGGGCCTGGTGGCGGATGCCCGGCTGGATCGCGTGTTCCGGGTGCGGCCCGACGTCTTCCTCAGCGCCGGCCCGCGTGTGTCCTGGGGCGACAGCGGCTTCGCGCAGACCTTCCTCGGCGTCGATGCGACTCAATCCGCGCGCAGCGGCTACCAGCCCTTCAGCCCCGGCAATTACTGGTTCGCCGGCCTGGCCGGCGGCGTGACCTGGCTGGCGGCGGAGCGCTGGACGGTCGCAGCCTTCGGGGAGGTCGGCCGGATCCTGGGCGATTCCGCCGACAGCCCGCTGGTGGATCGCGGCAGCGCGACCCAGGGAGTCGTCGGCCTCGCAGTGTCCTGGCGTCTCGCGCCGTGACGCCGTCGCCGTGAAGCCGCGGGGCCTCGGCCCCGTTCCGGCTGCATGGCAAGCCCCTGCATCGACGTCTGCCGCCATGACGAGGTCACCGGTTGGTGCCTGGGCTGCGGCATGACGAAGCCCGAGAAGACGCGCTGGAAGAAGGACAAGGCGGCGCGGCCGGCCCTGCGCGTCGCGCTGCCGGACCGGCTCGCGGCGCTGGCGGCGGCGGGTCTGCCGACCGGCAAGGCGGCGAAGCGGCGCAGGTAGCCTCGGCCCTTCCCGCGAACACTGGCGTCCGCGCCTGCGGAACGGCATCCTGCCCGGAGGAGAACGTCGAGGGAGGACAACGATGACGATGCATCGTCGCATGCTGCTGGCCGCCTGCGCCGCCGCGCCGCTGGTGCCGCGCGCTGCCGCGGCGCAGGCGCCGGACTGGCCGACGCGGCCCATCACGATCCTCGTGCCCTTCGTCGCCGGCGGCCCCTCCGACATCGTGGCGCGCTCCATCGCCAACCGCATGGCGCAGACCATCGGCCAGCCCGTGGTGGCGGAGAACCGGCCCGGCGCGAATGGCGAGGTCGCGGCCCGCCAGGTGGTGCGCGCCGCGCCCGACGGGCACACGCTGTTCGTCGGCTCGATCGGCGTCTTCGCCATCAACGCCGCGCTGCGCCCGAACCTCGGCTACGACCCGCTGCGGGAACTCACCCCGATCACCCTGGCCGTCACCACGCCCAACGTGCTGGTGGTGAACCCGGAGAAGGTGCCCGTCCGCACCATGGCGGAGCTGGTGGACTGGCTGCAGCGCAACCGCGGCCGGACCAGCTACTCCACCTCCGGCGTCGGCTCCTCCGACCACCTGACGATGGAACTGTTCAAGCAGCGCACCGGCACCGATCCCGAGCACGTGCCCTATGGCGGCGGCGCCGCAGCCGCGACCGACCTGATCGCCGGGAACGTCCAGCTCTCCTTCCAGAACCTCGGCACGGTCGCCGGCCACATCGCCGGCGGCCGCCTGCGCGCCATCGCCGTCACCAGCGCGGAGCGCAACCGCCTGCTGCCGGAGGTGCCGACGGCGATCGAGCAGGGGCTGTCGGACTTCGTCGTCACCTCCTGGCAGGCGGTGATGGCGCCGGCCGGCATGGCGCCCCCGCTGCTGGCCCGCGTGCATGCCGCGGTGACGGACGCGCTGAAACACCCGGAGACCGTGCAGCGCCTGAACGGAATCGGCTTCGACGTGGTGGCCAACTCGCCAGACGAGTACCGCAGCTTCCAGCTGGCGGAGGTCGCGCGCTGGCGCCAGGTGGTGCAGACCGCCAATATCCGCGCGGAGTAACGCTCCCATCGCGGGAAGGCGTTGCATCTGCGCAACGCCTTCGCTGCACTGCGTCATCCGCATGACATGGATCAAGGTTCCGTGACCGCTACCGCCTGATGGTCATCCGCAGCGGCCGCGCAGGGGCGCTGGCCGCACGGACCGGAAGGCTTGGACACCATGCGGATGAAGATGGCTGCCGCGGCGATGGCACTGGCGGTCGCGGCCGCGCCGGCGGTGGCGCAGGATGCGCGCGGCACGCGCGCCGGCGACTTCATGATCGGCCTGAGCGGCATCGGCGTGCTTCCCACCAATGGGGGCAGCACCACCATCGGCGGTACGCCGAACGCAAACGACGCGTTCACCGCGCAGCTCGACTTCACCTACTTCTTCACGCCGAACATCGCGGTGAACCTGATCGCGGCGACCACGCAGCACAAGGTGACGGTGCGCGACGTGCCGGGCGCCGGCACGCTCAACCTCGGCGACACCTGGGTGCTGCCGCCGACGCTGACGCTGCAGTACTACCCGATGCCGGCGTCGCGCTTCAGCCCCTATGTCGGCCTGGCCGGCAACTTCACCGTCTTCTACAGCGAAGGCGGCAACCGCAGCCCGGGCATCACCAACGTCGATATCGACAACGCCTGGGGCTACGGCCTGAATGCCGGCTTCAACTACGAGATCTCGCCGAACTGGCTGGCGAACTTCGACGTGAAATACCTGTGGCTGAGCCCGGATGTCAGCGTGAACAACGGCGCCGTGCGCGGCACCGCCGACCTGAACCCGTGGATCATCGGCGCCGGCGTCCGCTACCGGTTCTGAGCCGCCAGCTCGGCCGGGCGGCGCATTCCCCGAGAGGGATCGCCGCCCGCGCCGCGTGACGGCGCCGCGCGCGGCAGCAGCGCCGGCGGAAGCCGGCGGCCCAGCGCAAGCCAGGCGACGGCGACGAACACCGCCGCACCAAGCGCGATGGCCGCCAGCAGCCGCAGCAGCGGCGCCGCATCCGCCATGGCGTTCTGCAACGGCAGCACCGCCGCGGTCATCGCCGCGGCGGCGACCAGGCCGGGTGCGGCGCGCCGCAGCAGCCACAGCGGCGAGACGCTGAGCGTGCGCATCACCAGCCAGGCGAGCACCGGCGTGACAAGCAGGCTCTGCGCGCTCCAGGCCAGGGCCGCGCCCGCGGCGGTGTCCGGCCGGAATGCCAGCAGCACCGCCATCGGCAGGGCGAGGTTCGCCACCGCCGCCAGCATGTTCCACCGCGCCCGGCCGACAGCGACGAACAGGCTGAACTGGTCACCGTGCAGGAAGCCGAAGCAGGCGGCCAGCGCGACGATGCGCGCCGCCTCCGCGCTGCCCGCCCAGGCCGGCCCGAGCAGCGCCGCCACCAGGTCGTCCGCCACCAGCGCCACGCCGAGCGCGATCGGCAGGCCGATCAGCGGCGGCAGCTGCACCACCTCGCCGTAGCAGCGCGCCAGTGCCGCGCGGTCGCCCTGCAGCGCACAGAGCCGCGGCATCGCGATGCGCGACATCGCACCCCACACCACGAACAGCGCCGCATCCACCATCCGGAACGCGACATGCGCCTGGCCAAGCACCGCCTGGGTGAGCAGCAGGCCGAGCACGAGCAGGAACAGCCGGTACTTGCCCGCCGTCAGCACCACGGCACCGATCTGCGGCCCCGCCACCGGCCAGAGACCGCGGAGCGCGCCGCGGTCCAGCACCGGGCGCAGCGGCAGCCGCGCGAAGCCCAGCATCAGGAGGAAGGTCGCGAGCGTGGCGACCGCCTGCGCGATCACCATCGCCCAGGCACCGGCGCCACCGGCCGCCGCCAGCAGGCCGGCCACCAGCGCCAGCGGCTGCCCGACCAGGACGCGCATCGCCAGCAGGCGGAAGCGCTGGTCGCGCATCAGCACGCCCGCCGCAGCACCCGAGACGCCGGAGAGCGGCAGCAGCGGGGCCAGCGCCAGCAGCAGCAGCAGCGCCTCGGGATGGCCGAATCCGTTGGCGAGCAGCGGCGCCGTCCCGGCCAGCAGCACCCCGCCCGCCAGGCCGATCAGCGCCGTCGCCGTGACCGCGCTGCGCACCTCGAGCAGCGTCAGCCCGGGTCGCTGCACCAGGGCGTCGGTGAAGGTGGAGGCGAAGGTGTCCAGCAGCAGGAAGGCGGCGACCGAGGCCGCGCCCAGCCCCGCTTCCTGCGGCCCGATGACGCGGCCGATGACCAGCAGCGAGACCAGGGAGAAGCCCGCCGACACGGCGGTCTCGGCGAGCACCCAGGCGGTGGAATGCGAGCCGGGCAGGCGAAGGGCCATGCGGAAGGCGATCCTCGGGAGATGGCGGCACGCGACGCGGCGGGCGGGCGCGGCACCGCGCCCGCCGTTTCAGCAGGGGCGCCGCGTCACGGCGGCAGGCCAGCCGACCGCAGGATGAGTAGAAGCGTTCTCCGCACATCCCGCCGATAGCAGCTTGCGGCCGCGGGCGCGGTCGCATCCGGGTGTGCTGGCGCCATCGTGAGCCGGCACGACACGGCGCTGTCGCGGCGGATTGACTGGCGGCCACGCCGCGCCCGGGTAGTGCTGGGCCGCATGGTGAAAGCTGGAACGGACGCGGGACCGCAGCCCGCAAGCTGGCGGCGCCCAGGGGCGGCGGCCCGGGCGGCGGCCCGGGCGAAGGCGCGTGTGGCGCCGCCGGACGACATCGCCCTGCACAGCTTCGACGTGTTCGACACGCTGCTCACGCGCTGCTGGTGGCGGCCGGAGGACCTGTTCCTCCGCCTCGGGGCCCGCCTGGCCGAGGCCGGGCTGCTGCGCGCCGCGCCCGCGGACTTCGCCGCGCGGCGCATCGCCGCGGAAGCCGGCCTGCGCGCACGCCCCGGGGTGGAGGAGGTGACGCTGGCGGAGATCCACGCCGAACTCGCCGGTTCCTTCGGCTGGACCGCCGAGCAGACCGCCGTCGCCGCCGCGCTGGAACTCGACGCGGAGGAGGAGGCGATCCGCCCGATCGCCGCCAATGCGCGCCTGCTCGCCGGGCTGCAGCGGCAGGGCGCGGATGTGGCGCTGCTGAGCGACACCTACCTGGACCGCGCCGCGCTGATGCGGCTGCTGCGCCGCGCCGGCATCACCGTGCCGGAGGACCGCATCTTCGCCTCCTCCGCGCTCGGCGCGACCAAGCGCAGCGGCCGGCTGTTCGGCCTGGTCGCCGAACGGCTCGGCGTGCCGCCGCAGCGCATCGCCCATCGCGGCGACCATCCGCACTCCGACCTCGCGGTGCCGCGCGCCGCCGGCCTCGTTGCCCAGCGCTGCCTTATCGGCGTGCCGAGCCGGTTCGAGGCGGTGCTGCATCAGGCCACTGCCCGCCAGCCGGAGATGCTGCGCTCCGCCCTGGCAGGGGCGGCGCGCGCCGCGCGCCTTTCGGTCGATCCGCCGACGCCGCATGCGCGCGCGCTCTGGTCGGTCGGCGCCGACGTCGCCGGGCCGCTGCTGGCGGGCTTCGTGCTCTGGGTGGTGCTGGAGGCGCGGCGGGCCGGGCTCCGCCGGCTGCATTTCGTCTCGCGCGACGGCCAGATCCTGCTGCGCATCGCCGAGATGCTGCTCGGCCGGCTCGGCTGGGGCATCGAATGCCGCTACCTGCTCGGCTCCCGCCAGGCCTGGCACCTGCCCGCGATGGAGCGGCTGGACGATGCGGCGCTGGACTGGCTGGCGAAGGAGGCGCCGGGCGAGCCGCTGCGCAGCGTCCTCGCTCGCGCGGAATTGGCGCCGGAGCGCATCGCCGGCGCGCTCGCGCGGCACGGTCTGGACGGGCTGGATGCGCCGGCGCCGACGTCGCGCCTGATCGCCCTGCTGCGGGATGCGGAGGTGGATGGCGCGCTGCTGGAGGCCGCCGCCGAACGTCGCCGTCTCGCGCTCGGCTATCTCCGCCAGGAGGGCCTGCTGGACGGCGGCCCCGCTGCGATGGTCGATCTCGGCTGGCACGGGCGGCTGCAGCGCTCCCTGCGCCGCCTGCTCGAGCTCGGCGCGACGGACGGCCGGACGCCGCCCCTGACCGGCTTCTACCTGGCGCTGCGCAACCGGCCGGAGGGCTTTGCCGCGGCGGAGATGCGGACCTTCGTGGACAGCCCGGACTTCCTCCACCGCATGAACCCCGTGCTGTTCGAGATCTTCTGCGCCGCCGACCACGGCACGGTGCGCCGCTACGTCGCCCGCCCGGATGGCGGCTTCGCCGCGGAACTCGCCGAGTCGGCCGACCGGCGCGCGCTGGCCTGGGGGCTGCGCACGCTGCAGGACGGCATCCTCGCCTTCGCGGCGGAGCTGGCCGAGGCGCTGCGGCGCAGCAGCGGCGCCGACGCGGCGGACTGGTGCGAGGTGCTGCGCGCAGGCGGCCTGGCCGCCTACGACGCCTTCCGCCGCGACCCGAGCGCCGAGGAGGCCGAGGCCTTCGGCAGCTTCCCCCATGCCGACGGGCAGGCGCACGAGGTCTGGAGCGACTGCGCGCCGCGCATCGGCCCCGCCATGCGCCTGCGCCTCGGGCTCGGGCTGGGCGCGTCGGGCTACGCCGGGCATTGGCCGGAGGCGTCTCTGCGCC
>NZ_JAPSMD010000164.1 GCF_027856955.1 Falsiroseomonas oryzae
GGACCGGGCTGCTGGTGCCGCCCTTCCAGGCCGCGCCCCTGGCCGCCGCGCTGACGCGGCTCGCGGAGGATCCGGCGCTGCGCGCGCGCCTGGGCGAGGCCGGGCGCGCGCGCGCGGCGGAGCGCTTCGACGAGGCGAAGAACCTCGCGCGCATGGTGGCGCTGCTGGAAGGTTGATGGCGCGCCGCCGCGGGTCCATACCGCCGCGCGCCGGAAGCCCCTCGTCCAAGCCGGATGACATGACCGACAGAATTCCCGTCCGCCGCGCGCTGCTCTCCGTCTCCGACAAGACGGGCATCGTGGAGTTCGCGCGTTTCCTCGCCGCGCAGGGGACGGAGATCCTCTCCACCGGCGGCACAGCGGCGGCGATCCGCGCCGCCGGCATCCCGGTGAAGGACGTCTCCGACCACACCGGCTTCCCGGAGATCCTGGACGGCCGTGTGAAGACGCTGGTGCCGCAGGTGCATGGCGGGCTGCTCGGACGGCGCGACCTGGCCGACCATCTGGCGCAGATGGAGAAGCACGCCATCGCGCCGATCGACCTGGTGGCGGTGAACCTCTACCCGTTCGAGGCGACCGTCGCGAAGGGCGCCGCCTTCGACGACTGCATCGAGAACATCGACATCGGCGGCCCGGCGATGATCCGCAGCGCCGCCAAGAACCACGACGCCGTCGTGGTGATCACCGAGCCCGGGCAGATCGCCGAGGTACGGGCGGAGCTGGAGCAGGGCGGCACCACGCTGGCGCTGCGCCGGCGCCTGGCGCACGCCGCCTATGCGCGCACCGCCGCCTATGACGCCGCGATCTCCGCCTGGTTCGCGCAGCAGAACGGCGAGCCCTTCCCGCAGCGCCTGGCCGTGGCCGGCGTGCTGCGCCAGCCGCTGCGCTATGGCGAGAACCCTCACCAGGCGGCCGCCTTCTATGCCGATGGCACGCAGCGCCCGGGCCTGGCCACCGCCGTGCAGGTCCAGGGCAAGGAACTGTCCTACAACAACCTGAACGACACCGACGCCGCCTTCGAATGCGTCGCCGAGTTCGACCGGCCGGCCATCGTCATCGTCAAGCACGCCAACCCCTGCGGCGTGGCGGAGGCCGACGACCTCGCCGCCGCCTGGGACTTGGCGCTGCGCTGCGATCCCGTCTCCGCCTTCGGCGGCATCGTCGCGGCGAACCGGACGCTCGACGCCGCGGCGGCGGAGCGCATTGCGGCGATCTTCACCGAGGTCGTCGTCGCGCCCGACGCGGACGAGGCGGCGAAGGCGGTGTTCGCGCGGAAGAAGAACCTGCGCCTGCTGCTGACCGGCGCGCTGCCCGACCCCGCGGCGCCGGGCCTGCTGGTGAAGTCCGTCGCGGGCGGCTTCCTGGCGCAGACGCGGGACGCCGGCCGCGTGACAGAGCAGATGCTGCGCACCGTCACGCAGCGCGCGCCGAGCGCGGGAGAGCTCGCCGACCTGGTCTTCGCCTTCCGGGTCTGCAAGCACGTCAAGTCCAACGCGATCGTCTACGCCAAGGACCGCACCACGGCGGGCATCGGCGCCGGCCAGATGAATCGGCTGGAAAGCGCGCGCATAGCGGCGTGGAAGGCGGAAGCCGCGGCGCAGGCCGCGAACCTGCCGGAGAGCCTGGCGAAGGGCAGCGTCGTCGCCTCCGACGCCTTCTTCCCCTTCGCGGACGGGCTGGAGGCTGCGGCGGCGGCGGGCGTCACGGCGGTGATCCAGCCCGGCGGCTCGATCCGCGACGCCGAGGTGATCGCGGCGGCGGACAAGGCCGGCCTCGCCATGGTGTTCACGGGGATGCGCCACTTCCGGCATTAGGGACGCGCTCTTCCCTCCCCCGCATCGCGAGGGAGGGTTAGGGTGGGGGCCGCGCAACCGCAGACGGGAAGGCATGGGCCCGCTGATCGACGGCTACCGCCGCTTCCGCGCCGAGACCTGGCCGCAGCAGCGTGCCCGGTTCGAGGAACTGGCCGCCCAGGGCCAGAAGCCGCACACCCTGGTCATCGCCTGCTCTGACAGCCGGGTCGATCCACAGATGATCTTCGCCGCCGGGCCCGGCGAGCTGTTCGTGGTGCGCAACGTCGCGAACTTGGTGCCGCCCTACATGCCGGACGCCGCCTTCCACGGCACCAGCGCGGCTGTGGAATTCGCGGTGCGCGTGCTGGGCGCGGGGCGCATCGTGGTGATGGGCCACGCGCTCTGCGGCGGCATCCGCGCGCTGATCGAGGGCACGCCGGCGGAAGCGCGGGACTTCGTCGCGGGCTGGATCGGCATTGCGGAGCGTGCGCGGACCGCGGCGCTGCGCTGCGACGACCCCGAGGCCGCGCAGCTCGCCGCCGAGCAGGAAGCGATCCGGATCTCGCTGGCCAATCTGGCGACCTTCCCCTGGGTGGCGGAAGCCGTCGCCGAGGGACGGCTCCGCCTGCGCGGCGCGCATTTCGGCGTCGCCACCGGCCGGCTGCTGGTGCTGGACAGCGCAACCGGGGAATTCGCGCCGGCCTGACCGGCATGCGAGACTCCGCCCCGCGAATCGGGGAACCGCCCTTGCCCGACTGGCTGCCGCCCGCGCTGATCGCTCTCGCCACCCTGTTCGCGGGCCTGCTGCTGCTGGCCGCCTGGCGGGGCCGCCAGGCGGAGGGGCTGACGCGTCTCTCCGCGACGCTCGAAGCGCTGGCCGCCGCGCAGGAGCGGCTGGCCAACCGCACCGAGGATCGGCTGCGCGAGCAGGAACGCATGCTGGCGCAACGTCTCGATGCCGCAGCCCTTCGCACGCAGGAAACGGCCGGCGCCATCCAGCAGCGCCTGGCAGTGATCGACGCGGCGCGCGCCAACCTGGAGGCGCTGGGCGGGCAGGTCACGTCGCTCGCCGCCGTGCTGGGCAACAAGCAGGCGCGCGGGGCGATGGGCGAGGTGCAGCTGCGCGGGCTCGTCGCGGACCGGCTGCCGGCCGAGGGCTTCCGCTGGCAGCACACCCTGTCGAACGGCACGCGCTGCGACTGCCTGCTGCTGCTGCCCTTCCCCCCCGGGCCCATCGCGGTGGACAGCAAGTTCCCGCTGGAGGCCTGGGCCGCCATGCAGGACGCCGCGACGCCCGCGCTGCGCGACCTGGCGCGGCGCCGTTTCGTCGCCGACATCCGCCGGCACGTC
This sequence comes from Falsiroseomonas oryzae, assembly GCF_027856955.1. Taxonomy (GTDB): domain Bacteria; phylum Pseudomonadota; class Alphaproteobacteria; order Acetobacterales; family Acetobacteraceae; genus Falsiroseomonas; species Falsiroseomonas oryzae. The sequence goes on from NZ_JAPSMD010000164.1 coordinate 3,143, forward strand.
GGCGACATCGCGTCCAAATACCTGATCCCCGGCGAGACGGCGGAGGGCGCGCTGATGTTCGTCCCCTCCGAGGCGGTGCACGCCGCGCTGCATGCGGAATTCGCCGACCTGGTGGCGGAGGCGGTGCGGCGCGGCGTGCATATCGTCGGCCCCTCCACGATCTGGGCGGTGTTGAACACCATGCGCGGCCTGCTGCGCGACGCCCGGCTGCAGGCCGAGGCACGGCGGATCCGGGTGGAGGTGGAGAGACTGGGCGAGGAGACGCTGCGGCTGGAACGCCGCGTCGCCGCGCTGCGCCTGCACCACGCCGCGATGGGCCAGGACATGCGCGAGATCGAGACCAGCGCCGAGCGCATCGCCCGTCGTGGCGAGGCGATCCGCGCCCTCGACATCCCCGAGGACACGACACGGAGCGCCGCCGAGTGAGCCTGCTGCAACTGCAATCCGCCGCCGGCCTGCTGGCGCTCTGCCTGCTGGCCTGGGCGATCGGCGGCTTCCGCCGCGGGGTGTCCTGGCGCGCGGTGGCGGCCGGGCTCGGGCTTCAGCTGCTCCTTGCCGCCCTGCTGCTGCATGTCCCGGCGCTGCGCGTCGTCTTCGACGTGTTCGGTGCGGCGGTGAACGCGCTGGCCGAGGCGACGAAGGCGGGCACCTCGCTGGTCTTCGGGTATCTCGGCGGCGCGCCGCTGCCCTTCGACGAGAAGACGCCGGGCGGCAGCTTCATCCTGTTCTTCCAGGCGCTGCCGCTGGTGCTGGTGGTCGGCGCGCTCTCCGCGCTGCTGTATCACTGGCGCGTGTTGCCGGTGGTGGTGGCGGCGATGGGCCGCGTGCTGGCGCGCGCCTTCGGCATCGGCGGCGCCACCGGCTTCTCCGTCGCGGCCAATGTCTTCGTCGGCATGGTGGAGGCGCCGCTGCTGATCCGCCCCTGGCTGGCGCAGCTGACCCGCAGCGAGCTGTTCGTGGTGATGACCGCGGGACTGGCCACCATCAGCGGCAACACGCTGGTGGTCTATGCGCTGTTCCTCGCGCCCGTCGTGCCGGACGCGGCAGGGCAACTGCTGGTGGCGAGCCTGGTCGCCGCCCCGGCCTCCGTCCTGGTCGCGCTGTTGATGATGCCGCCGCGGCGCGAGGATGCGCCCGTTGTCGCGGCAGCGACGGAGGCGCCGCGCATCTACGACAGCAGCATGGAAGCGCTGGTGCGCGGCACCATGGATGGGCTGAACCTGCTACTCGGCATCATGGCGATGCTGGTGGTCTTCGTCGCGCTGGTGGCGCTGGCCAACATGGCGATCGAGCCGCTGACCGGCCTGACGCTGCAGCGCCTGGCCGCCTTCCTGTTCTGGCCGATCGCCTTGGCCATGGGCGTGCCGGCGGAGCAGGCGATGACGGTCGCTGGCTCGCTCGGCACCAAGCTGATCGTCAACGAATTCGTCGCCTATCTGGAACTCGGCACCTCCGGCGGGCTCGGGCTCGATGCGCGCGCGCGGCTGATCCTGACCTATGCGCTCTGCGGCTTCACCAACCTGGGCTCGGTCGGGATCATGCTGGGCGGCATGGTGGCGATGTGCCCGGAGCGGCGCGGCGACATCGTCGCGCTCGGCCTGCCTGCGCTGGTTTCCGGCACCATCGCCTGCTGCATGACGGGCGCGGTGGTCGGGCTGCTGACCGCGCCGTGACGGAGGAGGCCATGCCCATGATCGAGTTCCTCGGCCAGCCGGCGCCGGGCGTCGCGCGGCCCTTCAGCCATGCCGCGCGCGCGGGCGGCCTGGTCTTCGTTTCCGGCCACAGCGCGCCGCACGATCCGGCCAGGGGCGTCTTCCGCGGCGACACGCCCGCCGAGCAGGTGCGCAACGCGCTGGCGGAGATGCGGCGCATCCTGGAGGAGGCGGGCAGCGGCCTGGACCGTGTGGTGCAGGTGACCATGCTGATCACCGACCCGGCCGATTACGCCGCCTGCAACGCGGAATACGTGAAGCACTTCCCGAACGGGCTGCCCGCGCGCCACACCGCGCGCTTCGGCGTGCCGACGGAGGCGCGCGTCGCCTTCGCCTGCATCGCCCTGGCCGGTCCTTGACGGCCACCGGCCCCCGGGCGCGAGATACGTCCATGCGAAGCCGCCTGCTCCAGCGCAACCTGCGCCAGGATCCTCCGCTGGCCCTCTCCGGCGAAGGCATCTTCATCCGGGATTCCAACGGGAAGACGATCATCGACGGCTCGGGCGGCGCGGCCGTCGCCTGCCTCGGCCATGGCCACAAGCGCGTGCTGGCGGCGATGCGCGCGCAGGAGGAGAAGCTCTGCTACGCGCACACCGCGCTCTACTCCTGCGAGAGCGCAGAGGCGTTGGCGGACCTGGTGCTGCAGGACGAGCCGGGCGGGCTGACGCACCTCTACCTCTGTTCCTCCGGCAGCGAGGGGATGGAGGCCGCCCTGAAGATGGCGCGGCAATACCATGTGGAGCGCGGCGAGCCGCAGCGCAGCCGCGTCATCGCGCGGCGCCAGAGCTACCACGGCAACACGCTCGGCGCGCTGGCCGCCGGCGGCAACGCGATGCGGCGCGCGCTCTACCAGCCCATGCTGGGCGACGCCTTCAGTCATGTCTCGCCCTGCTACGCCTATCGCGACCGACGCGACGACGAGACCGAGGCGGAGTACGTCGCCCGCCTGGCGGCGGAGCTGGAGGCGGAGTTCCAGCGCCTCGGCCCGCGCAACGTCGCCGCCTTCGTGGCGGAGCCGGTGGTCGGTGCCACGCTCGGCTGCGTCACCGCGCTGCCGGGCTACTTCCAGGCAGTGCGGGAGATCTGCGACCGCCACGGCGCGCTGCTGATCCTGGACGAGGTGATGTGCGGCATGGGCCGCACCGGCACCATGCATGCCTGGGAGCAGGAGGGGATCGCGCCGGACATCCAGGTGGTCGCGAAGGGCCTGGGCGGCGGCTATCAGCCGGTCGGCGGCATCCTGATCGCGGGGCATGTGGTGGCGGCGATCCGCGACGGCTCCGGCGCCTTCATGCACGGCCACACCTACCAGGCGCATCCCGTCGCCGCCGCCGCCGCGCTGGCGGTGCAGCAGGCAATCCGCGAGGAAGGGCTGCTGGACAATGTGCGCCGCATGGGCGCGCTGCTGGAGAAGGGGCTGACCGAGCGGCTCGGCAACCACCGCCATGTCGGCGACATCCGCGGGCGCGGATTGTTCTGGGCGGTGGAGCTGGTCACGGACCGCGCGACCAAGGGCACCTTCGACCCCGCCTTGCAGCTGCACGAGCGCGTGAAGGCCGAAGCCTACGAGCGCGGGCTCGCCTGCTACCCGATGGGCGGCACGATCGACGGCCGCCACGGCAACCACGTGATCCTGGCGCCGCCCTACATCGTCACGGGCGAACAGGTGGAGGCCATCGTCGCGCGCTTCGGCGATGCTGTGGAAGCGGCCGTCGCGGGCCTGCCGCGCGGCTGAACCCCAGGCCGTCCAACGCGTTTCTCCTTCAGTCGCGGCACACACGCCGCGGTTGAGATAGGGAGATGAGTATGGACAAGGACCGCCTGAAGGGCATGGGCAACAAGATCAAGGGCGACGTGAAGAAGGCCGCCGGCGAGATGACTGGCGACGCCAACCTGGAGGCCGAGGGCCACGCCGACAAGGCGAAGGGCAAGGTGCAGGAAGGCGTCGGGAAGGCGAAAGACGCCGTGCGCGACGCGGTGGACGACAAGGACCGGGTGTAGCCATTGCGACATGAAGAAGGCCGGAAGGGGCGACCCTTCCGGCCTTTTTCGGTGTCCGGGGTCGGGCGCGAGATTACCGGCGCAGGCCGAGCCGCCCGATCAGGCTCTCGTAGCGGGCCGCGTCCTTCTTCTTCAGGTAGTCCAGCAGGCCGCGCCGCTGCCCGACCAGCACCAGCAGGCCGCGACGGCTGTGGAAATCCTTCGGATGCGCCTTCAGGTGTTCCGTCAGGCCGGAGATCCGGTCGGAGAGCAGGGCCACCTGCACCTCCGGGCTGCCGGTGTCGCCCGGCTTGGTCGCATAGTCCTTGATGAGCGCGGCGCGGCGCTCGGTGTCGATCGACATCGCCATGTCCTTGTGGCTGGGGGTGTCAGTTCTCGCCCACCGGCTCGCCGCCCGGTCCGGTGATCAGCCGCTCCGGCTGCATCAACCCGTCCTCGAGCCGGCACAGCGCCAGCAGACGTCCCCCCGCCATGACGCGCACCAAGCCCCCCGCGGGGTCGGCTTCGTCAGGAACCCGCCCCATCAGGTCCACCAGGCTGAGCGCCTGGCCCTGGGAGAGGCGGATGGCCTCCGCTGCGGTGACGGCCAGTGCCGGGATGTCGGCCAGCGCGGTCGTGACCGGAAGCAGGAGGTCCGGGGAAGGAGGCGGCGTATCGCCCGAACCGAGAAGCCTGTCCAGGGGAATCCCGTGCTCCTCGCGGAAGGGTCCGACCCGCAGCCGGCGCAGGGCTGCGATATGCCCGACCGTGCCGCAGGCCTTCGCCAGGTCCCGCGCCAGGCTGCGCATGTAGACGCCCTTGCCGGATTCGACGTGGAAGATGGCGGTGTCGGCGTCGGGCCGCTCCACCAGGTCGAAGCGGTCCACGCGGGCCGGACGCGGCGCGATCTCCACCGCCTGGCCCTCGCGCGCCAGGTCATAGGCGCGCTCGCCGCCGATCTTGATGGCGGAATAGGCGGGCGGGACCTGCATGATGTCGCCGCGGAAGGCGGGCAGGGCGGCGCGGATCTGCTCGTCGCTCGGCCGGGCGTCGCTGGTCGCGACGACCTGGCCGTCGGCATCGTCGGTGTCGCGCGCCTCCCCGAACTTCAGGGTGAAGCGATAGGTCTTGGTGCCGTCCATCACATAGGGAACGGTCTTGGTCGCGGCGCCGAAGGCGACCGGCAGCAGCCCGGTGGCCAGCGGATCGAGCGTGCCGCCATGCCCGGCCTTCTGCGCGTCGAAGGCGCGCTTCACCTTGTTGACGACGTCGGTCGAGCCGATGCCGGAAGGCTTGTCCACGATCAGCCAGCCATCCAGCGGGCGGCCCTTCGGCTTGCGATGCGGCCGGCGTCCGCGCCCGCCGCCATGGCCGCCACGCCCGGGCCCGTTGCCCTGGCCGCCACCGGGACGGCCGCGGCCGCCCCCCATCCTGTCACTCATCACCCACTCCGGCAGACGGCGGCGCAGCTAGCACGGAAACCGGACGGCAGCATCCGTCGGCGTGGGCCGTGCCGACCCGACATCCGCGCAGGGCGGCGGCCGGGTCGTCCGGACGCAATCTCAAGACAGTCTCCAGATGCGGCACAGCCCGTCCGAAAGTCTTTTCGCGCCGGCGTCGCCAAGATCCGCCGCATCGCCTGCCCGGTCGGGCAGGCGCGCAAGGCGGAGGACAGCACGATGCAGGACAACGGTACGACAATGGCGTCGCGCAGCCACCGGGCGGAGCGCGAACGGCGCGCCGAGGCGGCGCTGGCCCATATCCGCCGCTGCCGCGCGCGCGGCATGCCGACCGAGGCGGAACTGGAGCGCATGGTGGCGGAGTTCCGCGCCCGTGGCGGGCAGGTCACGGCCTGCACGCCGGCGCATGTGCTACCCGTGCACAATGGCGCCGGTCGCGACGCCGAACGCTGGGTGGCATGAGTGGCTGCGCGGCCGCCGCCGCTCAGTCCTCCTCGCGCGTCGGCTTCGGCCCCAGGTCGCGCTGCACCTCGGGCCGCTTCAGCACCGCATCGATCTTCATCGCGTAGTCGAGCGCGGTGTCCGGCTGGAAGTGCAGGTCCGGCGCGTATTTAAGCCGCACGGCCTGCGCGACCTGTCGCTTCAGGAAGGGCGAGACGCGGCGGAGCCCGGCGAATTGCTCCTTCGTCAGGTCGCGGCCGAGGCCGCTGACGAAGGCCGTCATGTGCTTGAGGTCGGGGCTCGCGCGGACTTCCGTGACCGTGACGTGGAGATCGTGCAGGTCGGGGTCCCGGAACTCCTCGCGCGCGAAGACGGCGGCAAGCGCATGGCGCACCTCCTCCGCGACGCGCAGCTGGCGCTGGCTGGGGCCCAGCGTCTCGCCGCCCTTCTGTGTGGTCCTGCGGGCCATCGCTCGGCCTCCTTCAAACGCGAAGGGGCGCGGCCTGCGCCGCGCCCCCCGCCCATCCAATCGGGTGGCGCGGGCCTACAGCTCCGCGGCCACCGTCTCCGTCTCGTAGCACTCGATCTGGTCGCCGACGCGGATGTCGTTGTAGTTCGCGAACCCCATGCCGCATTCGTAGCCGGAGGTCACTTCCTTCACGTCGTCCTTGAAGCGGCGCAGCGTGCTGAGCTCGCCCTGGTGGATCACCACGCCGTCGCGCAGCAGGCGCACGCCGGCGCCGCGGCGCACCACGCCCTCCGTCACACGGCAGCCCGCGACGTTGCCGAGGCGCTTGACCTCGAACACCTGCAGGATCTGCGCGTAGCCCAGGAACTTCTCGCGCTGCACCGGCGCCAGCTTGCCGCGCACCAGCGTCTCGATGTCGTCCGCCACCTGGTAGATGATCGAGTAGTAGCGGATGTCCACGCCCTCGCGCTGCGCCAGCTCCCGCGCCTGCGTCGTCGCACGCACGTTGAAGGCGACGATGACGGCGTCGGACGCCTTGGCCAGCTGGACGTCGGATTCGGTGATCTGGCCCACCGCGCTGAGCAGCACGCGGACCTTCACCTCCTCGTTGCCGATCTTGCCGAGCGTCACGGAGATCGCCTCCGAGCTGCCCTGCACGTCCGCCTTGACGACGACCGCCACCTCCTTCTGCGCGCCGGCCTGGATGCGGGCGAGCATGTCGGTGAGGCTGCCGCGGCCGGCGCTGATCGCGGCGACCTGCTTCTCCCGCAGCTTGCGCTGGCGGAAGTCGCTGATCTCGCGGGCACGCGCCTCGTCCTCCACCGCGACGAAGGTCTCGCCGGCCGCGGGCACGCCCGACAGGCCGAGAATCTCCACCGGCAGCGAGGGGTCCGCCTCCTTCACCTGGCGGCCCTTGTCGTCGAGCATCGCGCGCACGCGGCCCCATTCGGCGCCGGCCACCACGATGTCGCCTTGCCGCAGCGTGCCGCGCTGGACCAGCACGGTTGCCACCGGGCCGCGGCCGCGGTCGAGCTTGGACTCGATCACCGTGCCCTCGCCCGCGCGGTCGGGGTTGGCGCGCAGGTCCAGGATCTCGGCCTGGAGCTGGATCGCCTCGAGCAGCTTATCGAGATTGATCTTCTGCGTGGCCGAGACCTCGATCTCCTGCGTCTCGCCGCCCAGGCTCTCCACCACGATCTCGTGCTGCAGCAACTCCTGCCGCACGCGGTCGGGCTTCACGCCGGGCTTGTCGATCTTGTTGATCGCCACGATCAGCGGGACGTTCGCCGCCTTGGCGTGGCTGATCGCCTCGATCGTCTGCGGCATCACGCCGTCATCCGCCGCGACCACCAGCACGACCATGTCGGTCACGCCGGCGCCGCGCGCGCGCATCGCCGTGAAGGCCTCGTGGCCCGGCGTGTCGATGAAGGTCACCCGGCCGCCATCGGCCATCGCCACCTGGTAGGCGCCGATGTGCTGGGTGATCCCGCCGGCCTCGTGCGCGGCCACGTCGGCCTTGCGCAGCGCGTCCAGCAGGCTCGTCTTGCCGTGATCGACATGGCCCATGATGGTGACGACGGGCGGACGCGGCAGCAGCGCCTCCTCCTCGTCCACCATGCCTTCCAGGCCGATCTCCACGTCGCCTTCCGCCACGCGCTTCACCCGGTGGCCGAATTCCTGCACCACCAGCTCCGCCGTGTCGGCGTCGATGGACTGGGTCAGGGTGGCCATCACGCCCATGCGGAACAGCGCCTTCACCACCTCGCCGCCACGGGCGGCCATGCGGTTGGCGAGCTCCTGGACGGTGATCGTCTCGGGCACCACCACGTCGCGCACCACGCGCTCCTGGCCGGCGCGCAGGCGGGCAAGCTCCTGCTGCCGCCGCTCGCGCTCACGCGCACGGCGCATCGAGGCGATCGAGCGGACCTTCTCGTCCTCGCCCTCGATCGCGGCACCGATGTCGATGCGGCCTTCGCGGCGGTTGCGGTCGCTGCCGAGCACGCTCTTCTTCGCCGGCACCGGCGCGCCGCCCTTCTTGGCGTCCGGACCAAGCGTGCGGCGGTCGTCGTCGCGGCCGGTGCGCGGGCGGAGCGTCAGCTTCGCGGGGGCGTCGGGCGGCGGAACCGTCGGCGCGCCGAGTCCGCCAGGCCGGCGTGGACCGCCGAAGCCGGTGGGCACGGGGCCGGGGCGGCCGCTGCGCA
>NZ_JAPSMD010000165.1 GCF_027856955.1 Falsiroseomonas oryzae
GCTGCTGCGGGAGCTGTTCGGGCTGACCGCCGCGGAGGCGGAGGTGGCGCGGGCGCTGGCCGGCGGCGCGACCAAGGCCGAGGTCGCCGGCGCCCGCGGCCTGCGGGAGACGACGGTGCGCACCCAGGTCCGCTCCGTGCTGGCCAAGACCGGCGCGGCCAACCTGCGCGATCTGGAGCGGATGCTGGCGGGGCTGGTCGGGTTGTAGCGCAGCCGCGCCTCAGGGCTGCGCCGCGTGGCGCGTCAGCCCTCCGGCTGGATGCCGGCGGTGCGCACCATGTCCTGCCAGTTGCGCCGCTGCTCCTGCATCAGCGCCAGGAACTCCGCGCGCGTGGTGGGGAAGGGCGCGTTGCCGCCGCGCGACAGCGTCTCCCGCAGGGCCGGCGTGGCGAGCGCGGCGTTGATCACGGCGTGCATGCGGTCGGCGATCGGGTCCGGGATGCCGCGCGGCCCCACCACGGCGGAGAAGCTCGGCAAGTTGTAGTTCGCGACGCCCTGTTCCTGAACGGTCGGGAATTCCGGGGCCAGCGGCCAGCGTTCCGCGCTGGTGACCGCCAGCGCCCGCACCTGGCCCGCGCGGACCGACCCGATGATGCCGGAGAAGCTGTCGAAGACCAGCTGGATGTTGCCCGCGATGAGGTCCGCCAGGGCCGGCGCCGCGCCGCGATAGGGCACATGCGTCAGCTCCACCCCCGTGCGCATCATGAACAGCACGCCGAGCATGTGGTTGTTGCCGCCCGCCCCGGCGGAGCCGAAGTTCAGCCGCCCGGGATTGGCGCGGGCATAGGCGATCAGCTCCTGGATGTTGCGCACCGGCAGGTTGTTGCTCACGCAGACCAGCGCCGTGCCGCTGCCGAAGGTGGCAATGTGGGTGAAGTCGTCCACGCCCTCGTAGCCTGGGTTCCTGAACATCAGCGGCGCGCCGAGGTGGCTCGACGGGCTGGACATCATGATCGTGTAGCCGTCGGGCGCGGACTGCGCGACATGCGCCGTGCCGATGGTGCCGCCGGCGCCGGCGCGGTTGTCCACCACGACAGGCACGCCGAGCCCTTCCGACAGCACCTGCGCCTGCTGGCGCCCGGCGATGTCGCTGGCGCCGCCCGGCGGGTAGGGCACCACCAGCCGGATCGGCCGGTTGGGCCAGGTGCCAGTGCCTTGGGACAGCGCGGGCGCGGCGAGCGGTGCGGCGGCCAGGGCCGGCAGGGCGGCGACGAGGTGGCGGCGACGGATCATGCAAGGCTTCTCCCCAGGCGGCAGGGGCGGGCCGGCGCCCGGCTGCCGCGGTCTCTGCAAGCGTTCCCAGCAAGAATGAGTCCAACGCCGCGCGCAAGCGGTTTGCGGCCCCGGCCGGCCGCGCGCATCCTGGCCGCACCGCGCGGCGGGGAGGATGGCCGATGGAATACCGCAATCTCGGCAGGGCCGGCCTGAAGGTCTCGCCGCTCTGCCTGGGTGCCATGATGTTCGGCGGCCCGACCGACGAGGCGGAGGCGCAGCGCATCGCCGCGCATGCGAAGGAGGCGGGCGTCAACTTCATCGACACGGCCGATGCCTACAATGACGGCAGGTCGGAGGAGGTGACGGGCCGCATCGTCCGCGCCGCGCGCGGCTGGTGGGTGGTGGCGACCAAGCTGGCCAACCCGGTCGGCCCCGGCCCCAACGATCGCGGCCTGTCGCGCCGCCACTGCATGGACGCGGTGGAGGCGAGCCTCGGCCGGCTCGGGCTCGAGACCATCGACATCCTCTACCTGCACAAGGAGGACCACGCGACGCCGCTGGAGGAGACGGTGCGTGCCGTGGCGGACATGGTCGGGCAGGGGAAGATCCTGCAGTTCGGCGTCTCCAACACCCGCGCCTGGCGCATCGCGGAGATCTGCCGGCTGTGCGACGAGATGGGCATCGACCGGCCCGTCGTCAGCCAGCCGCTCTACAACGCGCTGAACCGCCAGGCGGAGGTGGAGCAGCTGCCGGTCTGCGGCCATTACGGGCTTGGGGTCGTGCCCTATTCGCCGCTGGCCCGCGGCGTGCTCACCGGCAAATACGCCAGCCAGGACACGCCGCCGCCGGGCACGCGCGCCGCGCGCGCCGACAAGCGGATGATGGAGACCGAGTTCCGCCCCGACAGCCTGCGCATTGCGCAGGTGCTGCGCAGCCATGCGGAGGCGCGCGGCGTCACCGCGGGGCAGTTCGCGCTGGCCTGGGTGCTGAACAACCGCCTGGTGACGGCGCCGATCGCCGGCCCGCGCACGCTGGCGCAATGGGAGGAGTATGTCGGCGCGCTGGCCTATCGCTTCACGGCGGAGGACGAGGCGCTGGTGGATGGCCTGGTCACCGCGGGTCATCCCTCCACGCCCGGCTACAACGATCCTGCCTATCCGATCGAAGGCCGCGTGCCGCGCAGCGCCGGCTGAGAGTCCACCAGTGATGCGGGAACGGGGCCGCTGCCATGTCGCAACCCATTGAAGGCAAGTCGTACCCGTTCGTGCATGTGCGGCGCATCCGCTGGGGCGAATCCGACCCGGCGCGCATCGTCTACACCGCGCGTTTCCTGGACTTCGCGATGGACGCGATCGAGGCCTTCTTCACCGACCGGCTCGGCGCCAGCTTCTACGAGTTCAACGCGGACCATGGCTGCGGCACGCCCTTCGTGCATGTCGAGCTGGATTTCCGCAGCCCGCTGACGCCGCGCGACACGCTGGCGACGGAGGTGCGCCTGCTGCGCCTGGGCGGCTCCTCCCTCACCTTCGGCACCATCGGCCGCGTCGGGGACCGCGTCGCCTTCGAGGGCAGGCAGGTCTGCGCCTTCGTGGACACCACCACGCCGACCATGCGCCCCATCCCGGTGCCGCCGCGGTTCCGCGCGCTGCTGGAACCGGACGCCGCCTTCGCGACACCCGGCTGACGGGATCGGAACGGCCACCGGTCCGGCTTGAGCCGCGCGCCCGGCCGCGCCATCTGCCGCCCGAACCGCCGGAACCCGCAGATGCCGAACTCGGACGCCTACCGCCCCGCCACGCGCCATGCCGATCTCGGCGAGGAATTCTACGACATCGTGGCGGCGGCGCAGTTCCCGGCGCATGTGCTGCGCTGGCGCAACCGCCGATGGGATGCGCGCGTCGGCCTGGACACGCTGACGGACGCCGAATGGATCGAGCATTTCGGGCGCTTCCGGCCGCTGCCGGGCAGCTTCCCGGAGCCGCTCGCGCTGCGCTACCACGGCCACCAGTTCCGCTCCTACAACCCGGACCTGGGCGACGGGCGCGGCTTCCTCTTCGCGCAGCTGCACGATGTGCGCGACGGGCGGCTGCTCGACCTCGGCACCAAGGGCAGCGGGCGCACGCCCTATCACCGTGGCGCGGATGGCCGCCTCACGCTCAAGGGCGGCGTGCGCGAGGTGCTGGCAACCGAGATGCTGGAGGCGCAGGGCGTCTACACCAGCAAGTCCTTCAGCCTGGTCGAGACGGGGGAGGCACTGGCGCGCAACGACGAGCCCTCGCCCACCCGCGCGTCGGTGCTGGTGCGGCTCAGCCATTCCCACATCCGCATCGGCACATTCCAGCGCTTCGCCTTCCACAAGGACCACGACGCCATCGCGCGGCTCGTCGCGCATTGCTGCGCGCACTACATCCACGAGGCGCAGCGCGACGATGCGGGCGATCGGACGGTCGCCTTCTTCGAGGCGGTGATCCGCCGCGTCGCGCGGATGGGCGCTCAGTGGATGGCTGCCGGCTTCGTGCACGGCGTGCTGAACACCGACAACACGAACGTCACCGGCGAGAGCTTCGACTACGGTCCCTGGCGCTGGGCGCCGACCTACAAGCCGGATTTCACGGCGGCCTATTTCGATTACGGCGGGCTCTACGCCCTGGCCCGCCAGCCGGAAGCGCTGCTCTGGAACCTCGCCCGCCTCGGCGGGTGCCTGCTGCCGCTGGCCGAGGAGGCCAAGCTGCAGGCCGCGATGGAGCTGTTCGAGCCCGCCTTCCACACGGAGTTCCGGCGCATGGTTTGCTGGCGGCTCGGCCTGGCTTCGGCCGGGGAGGCGGCGGATGCGGCGACGGTCCAGGCGCTGTACCAGTTCCTGCACGACAGCCAGGCGCCGCTCGACCGGGTGTTCTTCGACTGGCGCGGCGGCCTTGCCGGCGCGGCGCGCGCCGCGCGCAGCCCGGCCGCGGCGCTGTATGCGGGCGAGCACTTCGCCCCGGTCCGCGCCGCGCTGGAGGCGCATGCCCCCGCGCCCGACGCCAACCTGGATCATCCCTATTTCGCCGCGCGCGATGCGCCCTGTTCCATGCTGATCGACGAGGTGGAGGCGATCTGGGCACCGATCGCTGAGGCCGACGACTGGTCGCGCTTCCACGCCAAGATCGCCGACATCGCGCAGATGGCCGAGGCGATGGGAAGCGCTACGCTGCCGCCCTGACCAGGCGGAGGGCGACGTGGACCAGGTGCTGGCGGCGATCAACGACCCGGAGCGGATGCGCGCCCTGGTCGATTCGCTCGGCCCCTGGGGTCCGCCGGTCATCGTGCTCGGACTCGCCGCAGCCATCGTGTTCAGCCCGGTACCCAGCGCGCCGATCGCCCTCGCCGCCGGCGCGCTCTATGGCGGCGCCTGGGGCACCGCCTATGTCGTCGCGGGGTCGCTGCTGGGGGCGGTCGTCGCCTTCCTCATCGCGCGGCGTTTCGGCTATGGCCCGGCGCGGCGCATCCCCTGGATCGCGCGCTGGCTGGACCGGACCCAGTCGCAGGCGATGCTGGCCTGGCTGGTCTTCGCCTCCCGCCTGCTGCCGTTCCTGTCCTTCGATGCGGTCAGCTACGCGGCCGGGCTGACGCCCTTGCGCCTGCCCTGGTTCGCGCTGGCGACCTTCGCGGGTGTGCTGCCCATCAGCATCCTGCTCGTCCGGTTCGGCGAGCACATGGCGCAGCAGGGCGCGGCCTGGATCGGCACGGCGGTGCTGGTCGCCGGCGGCATCACGCTGCTGCCGCTGCTCTGGCGGCGGCTGCGCCGCTGACGGAACGGCACCGCCCGCAGGGCGTTGCGCGCTTCATGCGGGTGGCCGAGGTGATGACGCGCGACGTGGAGTTCATCGCGCCCGACGCGCCGGTGTCGGCCGCGGCGGAGCTGATGGGCGAGCTCGACGTCGGCGCGCTGCCTGTCGGCGGTGCATCCGAGCTGCGCGGCATCGTCACCGACCGCGACCTGCTCTACCGCGTCGTCGCGCGTGGCCTGGATGCGTCGCGCGTGCGGGTGCAGGAGGTGCTGTCCGCCCCCGTCGTCACCTGCCGCGAAGCGGACGATCTGCAGGCCGCGCTGGACCTGATGGCGGCCAACCACCTGCGGCGCCTGCCGGTGCTGGATGCCGGCGGCCGCGTCACCGGCTGGCTGACGCTGGCCGACCTGGCGCGCGTGCTGCTGCACGAGAGCGCGACGGTGCAATCCGCCCTGGCAGAGGTGACGGAAGCCGGGCGCGAGGAGGTTCAGCGCCGGTAGCGCCGCGCCAACCCAGCCACCAGCGGGTCGGGCAGCGCGAAGCGGGCCGCCAGCCAGTCCAGCACCGCACGCTCCACGGCGATGCGGCGGTCGAGCAGCAGCGACGCCGCGGCGAAGGCGTGCGCGCCGAGCTTCGCCGTCTCGAGCGCCGCGAGCAGGTCGAGCAGGTCCGGCGGCCGCGCCAGCGCGCCCCTCGCCACGTCATGGTCCGCGGCCTCGGCGCCGACGCGGTCGAGTGCGGCGGAGAGGACAGCGGGATCCGGCGCGGCCGCCGGTCCGCAGGCCAGCCGCGCGGCGACCATCGCGCGCACGACCAGGTCGCGGTCCTCGGCGGGCATGCGGCGCAGGTTCACCGAGAGCGGGACCACCACCTGGTGGCGGTTCTCCGCCCAGCCATGCAGCACCTTGGCCGCAAGCGCCGCATGCAGCGCCCGTGCCGGCGGCGGCACCGCCGATACGTCGTCGGCTTGGCCCTGCGGGGCAGGCGGCTCCGGCATGCGGCCGAGCAGGCGATCGAGGAAGGTGGCAGCCATGCGCGGCAGGACGCCCCGCCCGGCGCGCGGTTCCGGGAACCGCGCGGGCGGGCCGCGCTTTGGCCCGCGTGCCGCCGGACACGCCCAGACCATGACCCTCGACCAGGCGATCGCCTTCGGCATCGTCGGCGTGACGATCGCGATGTTCGTCTGGGGGCGGCTGCCCTACGACCTGGTCGCGCTGCTGGCGCTGCTGGCGGGGATCGCTACCGGCGTGGTGCCCGCCGACCAGGCTTTCGCGGGCTTCGCCGACGACATCGTGATCATCGTCGCCGCCGCGCTGCTGGTCAGCGCCGCGGTCGCGAAATCCGGGGCGGTGGAAACCGCGCTGCGCCCGCTGCTGCCGCTGCTGCGCAGCCCGGCCACGCAGGTGCCGGTGCTGGCCGGCGTGGTGATGCTGCTGTCCGCCTTCGTGAAGAACATCGGCGCGCTGGCGCTGCTGATGCCCGTGGCCTTCCAGCTGGCCCGCCGCACCGGCCATTCGCCCTCCGCCCTGCTGATGCCGATGGCCTTCGCGTCGCTGCTGGGCGGGCTGGTCACGCTGGTCGGCACCTCGCCCAACATCATCGTCTCCCGCATGCGGGAGGAGATCCTGGGCGAGCCCTTCCGGATGTTCGATTTCGCGCCCGTGGGCGCAGTGGTGGCGCTGGCGGGCCTGGTCTTCCTCGCGCTCGGCTGGCGCCTGCTGCCGCGCGGCCGGCGCCCGGCCGCGGGCATGGAAGCCGCCTTCGCGCTCGAGGCCTACACCACGGAAGCGACGCTGCCGCCCGGCAGCCCGCTGGACGGCCACACCGTGGCGGAGTTGGAGACGCAGGGCGGCGGCGTGCGCGTCGCCAGCGTGATCCGCGAGCGCTTCCGCCGCCTGTCGCCGGCGCCCGGCCTGGCGCTGCGCGGTGGGGACGTGCTGCTGCTGGAAGGCGAGCCGGAGGATCTGGAACGCCTGCAGGCGCGCGCCGGCCTGGTGCTGGCGGGCGAGGCGCAGGCGGCGAAGCAGCAGGCCGAGGACTCCGGCGTGGTCGAGGGCGTGGTCACCGAGGCCAGCCCGCTGGTCGGCCGGACCCCGGCGGAGATCGGGCTGCAGCAGCGGCACGGCGTCGCCCTCCTGGCGGTCAGCCGCAGCGGGCACCGCATCGAACGTCGCCTGGCCGCGCTGCGCTTCCGCGCCGGCGACGTGGTCATCCTGAAGGGAGAGCAGGGACGGCTGCCGGAAGCGCTGGGCGCGCTGCGCGTCCTTCCGCTGTCCGGGCGGGAGATCGCGCTGGGCAGCCGCCGCCGCAGCCTGGTGCCGGCCGGCGTGCTGGGCGTGGCGATGGCACTGGTCGGCCTCGACCTGGTGCCGGTGGCCGTCGCCTTCTTCGGCGCCGCCGTGGTGCTGCTGCTGCTGCGCGCCCTGGCGATGAAGGAGGCCTACGAGACGGTGGAGTGGTCCGTGCTGGTGCTGCTCGGCGCGCTGATCCCCGTCAGCGAGGCGATCCGCACGACGGGCGGCACGGACCTCCTGGCGGGGTGGCTGGCCGCCTGGGTGCAGCACCTGCCGCCGCTGGGCGCGCTGGCGCTGATGATGGCGGTGGCGATGGCGGTGACGCCGTTCCTCAACAACGCCGCCACGGTGCTGATGCTGGCCCCGGTCGCGGCGAGCCTGGCGCAGCGCCTGGGTCTCGCGCCCGACCCCTTCCTGATGGCGGTGGCGATCGGTGCCGCCTGCGACTTCCTCACGCCGATCGGGCACCAGTGCAACACGCTGGTGATGGGGCCGGGCGGCTACCGCTTCGGCGACTATGCGCGGCTCGGCCTGCCGCTGACGCTCATCGTCCTGCTGGTCGGCGTGCCGATGGTGGCGCTGGTCTGGCCGATGGGCGGGTAGGCGGAACCGCGCCGCCGCGCGCGCGCTCGGTACCGGCATGAGCGAAGGCCTGGGTTGGCTGCCCGTCGAGGCGCGCGAGAAGCTGGAAGAGGAGCAGGATCGCGCGAGCGCGGCGGAGGCGGAGCGCCTGCTGGCACTGGACCCGCGTGCCCGCGTGCTGGCCCTGGTCGAACGCGCGGCGTGCCGCGCCGCCGAGGATGCCGCGCCGGCTCCGCTGCGCCTCGCCGACCTGGCGCGCGTGCTGGAGAGCTTCCCCGGTGCGGCGCCGGTCGACCCGGCGGCGCTGGCCGAGCGCTTCCCGTCGATGCTGGGCCCGCCCGCGTAGGACCCGGGCACGCCGGCTTGGGCTCGCCCTCCCGGTCTGGCATGGTGAGGCAATGTCAAGCTGGCACACATCGCGGCGATGGGGCCGGCGCCCGCCCGAAGGGGCCGAGGCGCCCGCGGGTCCCTTCGATTTCTGCCGCCGCCGCGGCTATCACCACGGCAACCTGAAGGAAGCGCTGGTCGAGGCGGCCCGGCAGTTGACCGCGGAGCGCGGGCCCTTCGGCTTCACCCTGGCCGAGGCGGCGCGGCTGGCCGGCGTCTCGCCGTCGGCCCCCTACCGGCATTTCCGCGACCGCGACGCGCTGATGGGGGAACTCTGCCGGCAGGGATTCGCGCGCTTCGCCGCGCGGCTGGCCGAGGCGGCGGCAGCCGGCGAGGTGCGAGAGGCGCTGATGGCCATGGGCCGCGCCTACCTGGCCTTCGCGCGGGAGGAGCCGGGCTACTACGGCGCGATGTTCTCCTGGCGCGACCCGTCCGCGCCGGCACGTGCCGAGCCGGATGACAGCGCCTTCGGCGCGCTGGTCGGCGCGATCGCCCGTGTCCTGCCGGAGGGGAGCGACCGCAACAAGGTCCGGCTCCTGGCGCTGGAGGTCTGGGCCCTGTCGCATGGCCTGGCCGGGCTGGAGCGCGCGGGGATGCCGCCGCCCGCGTCCGGCGCGCCGCCGCATGAGGCGGTGCTGACCGATGCCGTCGGCCGACTGTTGCGGTAACCGCGTTCTTCCGTCGCGTGACGAAATGTGAATCACATTGACATCCGTTTTGTCGGCCCATATGTGAATGTGCGTCACATGAACACAGGAGCCGTGACGCCGATGATTGCCGCCACCGCCCCCGCGGTGCCCGCCGACCTGCCACCCGACCAGGCCTGGCGCTGGCACAAGCACCGGATGAAGGCGATGCGCCGCGAGGCCCGGGCCGCCCGCTGGGCCGCCTGGGGCGGCCACCCGCTGCGCGGCTGGCGCCTGCCCGCGATGATCCTCGGCTTCATCGTCTGGTGGCCCGTCGGCCTCGCCCTGCTCGCCTTCTTCTTCCTCTGGAGACCCGCCATGGCCTGCAATTCCGCCCCCTGGGCCGCCCCTTGGGCTGGCCCCTGGAAGGACCGCATGAAGGAGCGCGTGCGCGAGGCCGTCCCCGGCTTCGGCAGCACCGGCAACGCCGCCTTCGACGAGTACCGCGCCAATGTCCTGGCGCGGCTGGAGGAGGAGCGGCGCGCGCTGGACGCCCAGGCCGCGGAGTTCGCCGAGTTCGTGAAGCAGCTCCGCCGCGCCAAGGACCAGGAGGAGTTCGCCCGCTTCATGGAAAGCCGCGAGCGCAAGTCCTGATCCTTCCGAAAGGGCGCGGCCACCCCTATTGAAGGGGCATGGCCGCGCCCGCCCCCGCGCTCCTCCCAGAGGACGCCGATCCCACCTTCGCCGAGCTCCTGGCCGGCCGCCCCCACCTCTCGCTGCACGCCCATGACGGGCTGACGATGGAGGAGGTGCCGCTGGCCCGCATCGCGCGGGAGGTCGGCACCCCGACCTGGATCTACTCCGCCGGCACGCTGCGCCGCCGCTTCCACGCGCTGCGCGGCGCGCTGGAGGAGGCGCGGCTGCCCTGCGAGATCCACTTCGCCGTCAAGGCGAACCCCAACCTGGCGGTCCTGCGCACCCTCGCTGCCGAGGGCGCGGGCGCCGACATCGTCTCGGAAGGGGAGCTGCGCCTGGCGCTGGCCGCCGGGATCGATCCCGGCCACGTCGTCTTCTCCGGCGTCGGCAAGACGCCGGCCGAACTGCGCTTCGCCCTGGCGCAGGGCGTCGGCCAGATCAATGCCGAGAGCGCGGAGGAGGTCGCGATGATCTCCGCCGCAGCCGCCGAGACCGGCCGCACCGCGCAGGTGGCGCTGCGCGTCAATCCGGACGTGGACGCCAAGACGCACGCCAAGATCACCACCGGGAAAAGCGAGAACAAGTTCGGCGTGCCTATCGCGGAGGCGCCGGCGCTCTATGCCCGCATGGCGGCGACGCCCGGGGTGCAGCCGGTGGGCGTGGCGGTGCATATCGGCAGCCAGATCACCTCCGGCATGGCGGCCTATGCCGCGGCCTATTCCGCACTGGCCGACCTGGTGCGGGCGCTGCGCGCGGACGGGCTGCCGGTGGAGCGGGTGGATTGCGGCGGCGGCCTCGGCATCCCCTACCGGCACGAGCCCGCGCCCAGCCCCGCCGCGCTGGCGGGCGCCATCCGCGGCGCGCTGGGCAATCTCGGCGTGCGGCTGATGGTGGAGCCCGGGCGCTGGATCTGCGGCCCGGCCGGCGTGCTGCTGGCCTCCGTGATCCTGTCCAAGCATACCGGCGCGCGCCGCTTCGTGATCCTCGACGCGGCGATGAACGACCTGGTACGGCCGGCGATGTACGAGGCCTGGCACGGGATCGTGCCGATCTCGCCCGCGGCCTTCCACGCGCCGGCCACGCCCTGCGACGTGGTCGGACCGGTCTGCGAGACCGGCGACACCTTCGCGCGAAACCGTGGCCTTCCGGCCCTGGAACCGGGTAGCCTCGTCGCGTTCCTCGATGCAGGGGCGTACGGAGCGGCGATGAGCAGCACCTACAATGCGCGGCCCCTGGCCGCCGAGGTCCTGGCGGACGGCGCCCGCTTCGCCGTGGTGCGCGAACGCCAGACGCAGGACGCCCTGCTGGCCGCGCAGCGCCTGCCGGCCTGGATGGCCGCATGAGCGGGGGCGGGCCGCTCGCACCGCTCGGCCGCCGCCGCCTGCTGGCGCGGCTGGCGCTGGCCTGGGAAGCGATCTGGCCCGCCATCTGGCCCGCCCTCGGGGTGCTGGGCGTCTTCCTGACCCTCGCGCTGCTCGGCCTGCCGCTGCTGCTGCCGGGCTGGGCGCGCCTGCTGTTCACGGGCGGCTTCGCGGCCGGCTTCGGCTATGCGCTGTGGCGCGGGCTGCGCGGCTTCGCGCTGCCGGACGACGACCGCGCCGACCGCCGGCTGGAACGGGAGAGCGGGCTGTCGCACCGCCCGCTCGCCGCGCTGACCGACAAGCCGGCCGGCGACGATCCCGTCGCGCTGGCGGTGTGGCAGGTGCACCGGGACCGCGCCGCCGCCTCGATCCGCCGGCT
>NZ_JAPSMD010000166.1 GCF_027856955.1 Falsiroseomonas oryzae
TTCCAGCGTGCGCAGCGCCTCCGTCGTGGAATCGCGCGCCGCCGCGGCCTGCAGCTGGGCCGCCTCGGCCTCGCGCAGCGCGGCGGTGCGCTGCGCGAGCTGCGTCTCGGCCTCCTGGGTGGCCTGGCGCAGCTCGTTCAGCCGGGTCTCCGCTGCCTGCACCTGCGGCGTCAGCTCCGCCTGCCGGGCCTCCAGCTGCTGCAATTGCGGCTGCGCCTGCTGCAGCGCCTGCTGCGCGGCGGTGGCCTGCGGCTGCAGCGTGGCCAGCTGCTGCTGCACCGTGGCGGCCTGCGTGGCCAGCTGTTGCCCGCGCGCTTCCGCCTCCGCGCGGCTGCGCTCGGCGGCGTCGCGCCGTTGCGTGATGGCGGCGAGATCGCCATTCGCGGCGCGCTCCTGTTCCAGCGTCTGCTCGAGCTGGCCGGCACGTGCCTGGGCCGCGCGCTCCTGCTCGCGCGCGTCCCGCACGTCGCCGCCGCGGCTGATGGCGAGCCCCCAGCCGATGATGAGGAGCAGCAGGAGCACGCCGGCAGCGACCTGCGCTTGGCGACGCCAGTCGAGAGGGTTCATGTCCAAGTCCCGGGTCCGAGGTCCGCCAAAGGTCATGCCTCGGGACGCCGTCGCCATTCACGTGACGGTTGCGCGCCGTCACGCTATCGGGAGCGTGCCCGCGCGGCGCGTCAGGCCGCGCGGTTGGCGCGCGCCACCACCGCCTCGAACAGCACCTGGCAGCCGGCCTCGGCCTCCTCCGGCAGGATGCTCTCGGCCTCGTTGTGGCTCAGGCCGTCCTTGCAGGGGGTGAAGATCATCGCCGCCGGCACGCGCCGCGCGACATAGACCGCATCGTGCCCGGCGCCGGAGACGATGCGGCGGGAGGCGAGGCCCAGCCGGTCGGCCGCCTGCTGCACCAGCGCGACGCACTCGGCATCGAAGGGCTGGGCGGCGAAGCGGAAGAGCTCCGTCAGCTCCAGCCGGCAGCCGGTGGCGGCAACGGCGTCACGCGCCTCGGCCGGGAAGGTCTCGGCCAGCTGCTCGATCTGCGCGGTGTCGGGGTGGCGGAACTCCACGCTGAACTGCACCTCGCCGGGGATCACGTTGCGGCTGTTGGGCAGCACCTTGAGGAATCCGACGGTGCCGCGGCCGTCCTCGCCGCGTTCCCGCATGCGCCGGTCCACCAGCTCGATCACGCGCGCGGTGGCCACCAGCGCGTCGCGGCGGGCATAGGGCGGCGTGGTGCCGGCGTGGCTGTCCTGGCCGGTGATGCGCGCATCCCACCACACCTGCGCCTGCGCGCCGGTGACGACGCCGATCGCCTTCCCCTCCTTCTCCAGGATCGGGCCCTGCTCGATGTGCAGCTCGAAATAGGCATCCGCCGGGAAGGGCTCGGCCGGGTGGTCGCCCTTGTAGCCGATGCCGGTGAGCGCCTGCTCCACCGTCACGCCGTCCACGTCCTGCAGCCCGTAGACCTTGGCCTGCGGGTAGACGCCGGCCCAGACGCCGCTGCCCATCAGCGAATGGCCGAAGCGGCTGCCTTCCTCGTCGGTCCAGTTGACCAGCTCCAGCGGCGCCTCGGTGACGATGTTCAGGTCGTTCAGCGTGCGCATCACCTCAAGCCCCGCGATCACGCCGAGCGCGCCGTCGAACTTTCCTCCGCTGGGCTGGCTGTCGAGGTGGCTGCCGAACAGCACCGGCCTGCGGGCGGGGTCTCGCCCCTCGCGGCGGGCGAACATGTTGCCGATGGCATCGACGCGCACGGTCAGCCCCAGCGCCTCGCACCAGGCGCGGAACCGGTCGCGGCCCTCGCGGTCCACCTCGGTCAGCGTCAGCCGCTTCACCCCGCCCTTCGGCGTGGCGCCGATCTCCGCCATCGCCAACAGGCTGTCCCACAGCCGACGGCCGTCGATGCGCTGGTTGGTGCCGGACATGCCGTTCAGCCTCTCCCGATCGCCTGGAACTCCGGGTTTGGCCTCAGCTCGATGCTGTTCGCAAGCCGGTTCGACATGGAGAAGAAGGCGGCGATCGCGCCGATGTCCCACAGCTCGTCCTGCGTCAGCCCGGCGTCCAGCACCGCCTGGCGGTCGGCCGCGGAGACCAGGTGGGACGCGGTGGCGACCTTCGTCGCATAGTCCAGCATCGCCCGCTGCCGCGCCGGCAGCCCGGCCTTGCGCCAGTTCGCCGCCACCAACTCGCTGATCGCCGGGTCCTTCGCCCGGACGCGCAGGATGGCGCCATGCGCCACCACGCAGTACTGGCACTGGTTGCCGATGGAGATGGCGACCACGATCATCTCGCGCTCGGCGCCCGTCAGCCCCTCGCGCCTGGTCATCAGCGCGTCGTGGTAGGCCATGAAGGCGCGGAACTCGTCGGGGCGCCAGGCGAGCGCCAGGAAGACGTTGGGGATGAAGCCCGACTTCTCCTGCACCGCCAGGATGCGCGCCCGCACATCCTCAGGCAGGGTGGCGAGGTCGGGCACGGGGAAGGCGCTGATCGGATCGGACAACAGCCACACTCCTTGCCGGCAGGCCGCCGGCCTGCGAGGAAAGGCGACGGATAGAGGGGAACAGACCGACATGGCCCATGCCCTGGGGGCGCCCGCCGCGCCGGCCCTGCTTCGCAATTCCGAGCTGGATGCGGAAGCCGTGCGCCAGGCCCGCATCGATCTCGCCGCCTGCTTCCGCATGGCTGCCCGGCTCGGGATGCATGAGGGCATCTGCAACCACTTCTCGCTGGTGGTCCCTGGGCGCGACGACCTGTTCCTGGTGAACCCCTATGGCTGGGCCTTCGCCGAGGTTACCGCCTCCCGCCTGCTGGTCTGCGACTACGAAGGCAACGTGATCGCCGGGGAGGGCGTGCCGGAAGCCACCGCCTTCTTCATCCACGCCCGCGTCCACCGGAACGTCCCGCGCGCCAAGGCCTGCTTCCACACCCACATGCCGAACGCCACGTCCCTGGCCATGCTGGAAGGCCCGCCGCTGCTCTGGGCCGGGCAGAGCGCGCTGAAGTTCTACGGCCGCACCGTGGTGGACGAGGACTACAACGGCCTCGCCCTCGACACCGACGAGGGCGACCGCATCGCCGCCTCCATCGGCGATGCCGACATCGTCTTCATGAAGAACCATGGCGTGATGGTGGTGGGTGCCAACGCCGCCGAGGCGTGGGACGACCTGTACTACCTGGAACGCGCGGCGGAGGCGCAGCGGCTGGCCATGTCCATGGGACGGCCGCTGAAGCCGGTGAAGCCGGACATCGCCGCCAAGACCTACGCCCAGATGCGCGAGGGCGACCGCGAGAGCGCGCGGCTGCACCTGGAGAGCGTCAAGCGCATCCTGGCGAAGGAGGAGCCTGATTTCGCCGACTGACCGGCGGCCCGCCGCGGGCGGGCCGGCCCCCGCCGGCCTTCTTCTCCTGCTCTCCACCGTCGCCGGCTGGGGCCTCAACTGGCCGGCGATGAAGGTGCTGCTGGACGAGGTGCCGCCCTTCTCGATCCGCGCCGTCAGCGGGGCCATCGGCGTCGCGCTGCTGGCGGCCATCGCGCTGCAGCGGCGCGAATCCCTCGCCGTGCCGGGCCGGCTGTGGCCGCGGCTCGTCGTCGCTTCGCTGCTCAACGTCACCGCCTGGATGGGGCTGGCGAGCTTCTCGCTGCTGTGGCTGGCGGCCGGGGAGGCGACGATCGTCTGCTACACCATGCCGGTCTGGGCCTCGATCTTCGGCTGGCTGCTGCTGGACGAGCGGATCACGCTGCGCCGGCTGCTGGCGCTGGCGATGGCCTTCACCGGGCTCCTGGTGCTGGTGCTGGGCAACGGGCTGGATGTGGGCGTGGCGAAGCTGCCCGGCGTCGGCTTCGCGCTGGCCGCGGCGATCCTGTTCTCGCTCGGCACCGTGGTGACCAAGCGCTGGCCGGTACCGCTGCCGCCGGCGGCGCAGGTGGCCTGGCAGACCGGGCTCGGCTGCCTGCCGCTGCTGGTCTGCGCCGCGGTGTTCGACCGGCTGGACTGGACCGAGGTGTCGGGCGGGTCCTGGCTGCTGCTGCTCTATGGCGGGATCGGGCCGCTCGGCCTGTGCTACCTGGCCTGGTTCGCCGCGCTGAAGCGCCTGCCGGCCTCCGCCGCGGCCGCCGGCACGCTGCTGACGCCTGTGGTCGGCGTGCTGACCGCGGCGCTGTTCCTGGGCGAGCCTTTGGGGCTGCGGGAGGTGCTGGCGCTGTCGCTGACCATCGGCGGGGTGGTGCTGGCCATCCGCGGCTAGGCGCCGTATGGCCGCGGCATGACCGAGCGTCCGCTGATCCGCCTCAACCCCGGCGCCGACCGCCGCGTGAAGGCGGGCCACCCCTGGGCCTTCTCCAACGAGATTTCCCCGAGTTCCGCCGCGCGATCCGTCTCGCCGGGCAGCGTGGTGCGGCTGGAGGGCGACGATGGCGTCAAGCACGGCGCCTGGCACTTCAACCCGCACAGCCTGATCGCCGCGCGCCTGCTCGATGCGGACCCACTGGCGGCCTGCGATGCCGGCTGGTTCCGCGCGCGGATCGGCGCCTGCCTGGCGCTGCGCGACCGCCTGTTCGACGCGCCCTTCTACCGCCTGGTCCATGCCGAGGCCGACGGCCTGCCCGGCCTGGTGATCGACCGCTACGGCGATGCGCTGGCCGTGCAGGCCAACACCGCCGGCATGGACCGCGCGCTGCCCGACATCCTGGCCGCGCTGCGCGACCTGCTGGACCCGCGCGTCGTCGTTGCGCGCAACGACGCGGCGGTGCGCAGGCTGGAGGGGCTGGAGGAGCAGGTCGCGCTGCTGCACGGCACCGATGGCACCGCGACGGTGGAGGAAGGCGGGCTCGCCTTCCCAGTGGACCTGCTCGGCGGCCAGAAGACCGGCTGGTTCTTCGACCAGCGGCCGAACCGCGCGCTGGTCGCGCGGCTGGCGAAGGGCCGCAGCGTGCTGGACGCCTTCTGCCACCTGGGCGGCTTCGGCCTGGCCGCGGCGCAGGCCGGGGCGTCGCAGGTCACGCTGCTGGACCGCAGCGAGCATGCGCTGGACCTCGCCATGCAGGCCGCCGCCCGCGCCGGCTTCGCCGAGCGCGTCACGCCCCTGAAGGCGGAGGCGCTGGAACACCTGGAGCGCATGGTGGCCAGCGGCCGGCGCTTCGAGGTGGTGGTGGCCGATCCGCCGGCCTTCGCCAAGACACGCAAGGACATCCCGGCGGCGCTGAAGGGCTATGCCAAGCTGGCACGGCTGGCCGCCGGCGTGACCGCGCCGGGGGGCATCCTGTTCATCGCCTCCTGCAGCCATCACGTCGGCCCGGCGGAGTTCGCGGAAGCCGTCGCCTGGGGCGTGCACCGCGCGCGCCGCGGCTCGCGGATCCTGGCCAGCGTCGGCGCCGGGCCGGACCATCCGGTGCATCCGGCGCTGCCGGAAAGCGCCTATCTCAAGGGCCAGCTGCTGGCGCTGGACTGATGCATGCCGCGCTGCGATCGGCCTATGCGCGCACCGCCTATGAGGCCGGCGACATCGTCGCGCGGATCGGTCGGCGCAGCGCCGCGCTGGATGCGCTGCTGCTTGCACGCGGCGTGCGCAGCGCGGGCTTCGTCACCGCCTGGAACCCGTTCAGCCGGAAGATGCCGCCCGGCTGGAACGCCCGCATGCTGGACCGCCTGCGCCAGGCCGCTCGCGGCCGCGTGCTGGCCGAAGGCTGGGGCCGGGGGAGCGGCTGGGCGGAGAGGCACCTGCTGGTCGCCGGCGATGCGCGGCGCCTCGCGGTGCTGGCCGCCCGCTTCCGCCAGCATGCGCTCGTCGCCGTCGCGGCGGGCCGTCCCCCGCGGATCGTCCCGGGCCGCGTCATCCCGCCGCATGCTCGCGACGCACCGCTTCCAGGAATTCCGCGATGGCGCCCGCCGAGGTGAGGTGGTGGACCCGCTTCGACCCCGACGCGTCCGCGACGAGTTGCCGATACCGCGGCGTCAGCTGGCGATGGCAGAGCCAGAGCACCCGATAGCTGCTCATCGTGCTGCTCCAGATCGGGCTCCGCTTGGGCCAGCCCTGCGGCGTGACGAAGAGGCCCTGCACGAGGCGCTTCGTCACCCACCAGTGGTGCACTGCCAGCGGCAGGTCGATGTGGATCAGCGTGTCGGCCCGCGCGAAGCGCTGCCAGGCCGAGGCGACGCAGCCGAAGCCGTCGATGATCCACGCATCGCGGTCGATCAGTTCCGCATGGGCCGTGAGGTATTCCGTGTGCGACACGCGGCCGCCGCCGGTCCGGTACTGGATCAGGTCCAGCGGATGCCAGGGCAGGCCGGTCAGCGCAGCGAGGCGGCCGGCGAGGGTCGACTTCCCGCCGCCCGCATTGCCGAAGACCGCCACACGCCGCATGCGCCACGCCCCGATGCCGTCCGGTCGCGGCGAACTACGCGCCACGCGCGGGCGGGATGCAAGCGCGGCGCGCGCCTACAGAAACCGCGCGCGAAGGTCCACGCTGCTCTCGCGGCCGAGCTTGTCGAAATGCTCGGCGAGCCACCTGTCCGCGGCCTCGCGCCCGTAGCGCTTCAGCGTGGAGAGGAACTGCCAGTCCCCGTTGAGCTTGGTGGAGAGCTTGAATTCCCGCATGCGCTCCTCGTCCTCGATGACGTGGAGGAACAGGCGGCGGTAGCGCGGCTGTTCCAGCCGCCCGGCATCCAGCAGGCGCTGCACGAAGTCGATGGCGCGCATCTCCGCCATCAACGAGGCATTGAAGCTGATCTCGTTCAGCCGGTTCATGATTTCCGTCGGATGCGTCGGCAGTTCCTCGCGCACCGTCGGGTTCAGCTGGATCAGCATGATGTCCGGCGCGCCGCCCTGCTCGTACAGCGGCCAGAGCGCGGGATTGCCGAGATAGCCGCCATCCCAGTACGGCTCGCCGTCGATCTCCACGGCCTTGAAGAACTGCGGCAGGCAGGCCGAGGCGAGGATGACGTCCACCGTCACCTCCTGCCGGGCGAAGACGCGCGGCTTGCCGGTGCGGACCGAGGTGGCGGAGATGAACAGCTTCGGCCCCTTGCTCTCGCGCAGGACCGCCGGGTCGATCGCGTCCTGCAGCACGGCGCGCAACGGGTTCCAGTCGTAGGGCGTCGGGTTGATCTGGTAGGGCGAGAGCACGCGGGTCAGCGTCTCGAAGGTCTGGTAGGCGACGGACCAGGTCAGGTCGTAGCCCCAGATCGCCTTCTCCCACGGCGTGTTCTGCAGCGGCGAGACGGCGAGTCGTCCGGCGGCGTCGCGCCACAGGCGGTCCAGCGCGGCGCGCGCGCCCTCCCGCCCGCCCTCGCAGAGGCCCTGCACGAAGACCGCCGCGTTGACGGCGCCGGCCGAGGTGCCGGAGACCGCCTCGAACTCGATGCGATCGTCCTCCAGCAGGCGTTCCAGTGCGCCCCAGGTGAAGGCGCCATGCGTCCCGCCGCCCTGCAGCGCCAGGTTCAGGCGCTTCAGCGCAACCGGCTTCGCGACAGCGGGGCGAGAAAGCGGGGCCGGGGCAGGGCTGGTGCCGCTGCCCCGCGTCTCCGCGGCTTCGCGGAGGAACTCGTCTTCGATCATCGGCTACCCGGCCTTGCGGCTGGCGAAGCCGGCCGAGCGCCCGAAGGGCGCCGCGCACAGACCGGCCCCGCGGCCCGGGCCGACAGTTGCCTGCGCGAAGCCAAGCGCGCGGAGCGCGCGCCCGGCGTCTGAGGGCAGCAACAAGTCTCTCACTGCGCGATCCAGCCGCCGTCCACGCTCAGCGCGGACCCGTTGATCGACCCGCTGTTGGGGCCGGCCAGGAACATCGCGGCCTCGGCGATCTCCTCCACCTCCACCCATTTCTTGGTGGGCTGGCGTTCCAGCAGGTGGTCGGTCAGCGCCTTCTCCTCGCTGACGCCGAACTTCTCGGCCAGGGGCTTCACCTGCGCTTCGGCCAGCGGCGTGCGGACGAAGCCCGGGCAGATCGCGTTGCAGGTCACGCCGGTGCGCGCGACCTCCAGCGCGACGGACTTAGTCAGCCCCAGCACCCCGTGCTTGGCCGCGACATAGGCCGTCTTGTAGGGGCTCGCGACCAGGCCGTGGGCGGAGGCGATGTTGATGATCCGCCCCCAGCCCTTCGCCTTCATCGCCGGCAGCGCCGCCTTGATGGCGTGGAAGTTGGAGACGAGGTTGATCGCGATGATCCGGTCCCACTGGTCGTCCGGGAAGTCCTCGACCGGCGAGACGAACTGCACGCCGGCATTGTCCACCAGGATGTCGCAGCCGCCGAGGTCGCGCTGGCAGTCGGCCACCATGGCGCGGATCTCGGCGGGCTTCGCCATGTCTGCGGGCGAATAGGGCGCCTCGCCGCCGCCCATCGCGGCGCCGACGGCGGCGCGTGCGGCCGCGATGTCCTCCGGTCGGCCGAAGCCGTTCAGCATCACGCGGGCACCTTCCTGCGCGTAGCGCAGCGCGATGGCGAGCCCGATGCCGGAGGTCGAGCCGGTGATCAGGGCCACCCGCCCCTGCAGCGTCTTCGCCATGCGCTCAGCGTCCTCGTTCGCCTGTGTCTTGCCGCGTCGCAGCAATGCCGCGGAAGCGGAAAGGTTGCTCAGGGCAGGCGCCAGAGCAAGCCGACGAGACGTTTCGAGAATGTTGACAATAGTTTGGGCGCGTAGTGGTCGCCCGCCGCCCGCTTCGCGGCCTCGGCCAGGGTGGGGTAGGGCAGGACCAGGCCGGCCAGGGCGGAAAGCGGCAGCTTGCGGCCGATCATCAGGCCGAAGATCCCGGCCATCTCCCCGGCATGCGGGCCCAGCACGCCGGCGCCGAGCAGCCTGCCCTTGCGGCTGACCACCAGCTTCACCAGCCCGTCCTCCAGCCCCTCCGCCACGGCGCGGTCCGATTCGGGCAGGGGGAAGCGGTAGGGCAGCGGGTCGTGGCCGGCTTCGCGCGCCTCCTCCTCGGTCATGCCGACCTGGGCGAGCTCCGGGTCGGTGTAGGTGACGCGCGGCAGGGCGGCGTAATCGACCTTCGCGGGCAGCCGGAACAGCATGCGGCGCGCCAGCACCCCGGCATGCTGGGACGCCACATGGGTGAAGGCGCGCGGCCCGATCCCCTCGGGGTCGGCGATGTCGCCCACGGCCCAGACCCGCCGGTTCGAGACCGAGCGCAGCCCGGCATCGGTCGCGATGCCGCGCGGCGTGGCGGCGACGTTCGCCGCCGCCAGGTCGAGCCCGGCCAGCCGCGGCGTCCGCCCGACCGCCAGCAGCAGGTGGCTGCCGGCGATCCGCGTGCCGTCACCCAGCACGGCCTCCAGCCCCGCCGGGTCGCGCTCCACGGCGGCGAGCTTCGTGCCTTCCAGCAGGGTCACCCCCTCGCGCCGCAGCACGCGGCGCAGCCCGTCGGCCAGTTCCGGGTCGTCGCGCCCGGCGATGCGGCCGGCCTCGATCACCGTCACCTCGCAGCCCAGCCGGGCATGGGCCTGCGCCATCTCCAGCCCGATCGGCCCGCCGCCCAGGATCAGCAGGTGGGCCGGCTTATCCTCCAGCCCGAAGATCGTCTCGTTGGTGAGCCAGGGCACCGAATCGAGGCCCGGGATGGCGGGCACCACGGCGCTGCTGCCGGCGGCGATGACGCAGCGGCGGAAGGTGATCCGCCGCGCGCCGGCCTCGACCTCGTCGGGGGCGGTGAAGTGGGCCGAGGCGCGGATCACCTCCACGCCCATGCCGCGGAAGCGCGCTTCCGAATCGGTCGGCGCGATGCGGGCGATGGCGCCCCGGACATGGGCGCGCACCGCCAGCCAGTCGATCTCCGGCTCCGCCACGCGCACGCCGAAGCGCCCGGCCTGGCGGACCCGGGCGGCGGCATGGGCCGCGGCCAGCAGGGCCTTGGACGGCACGCAGCCCCAGTTCAGGCAGTCCCCGCCCATTTCCGCGCGTTCCACCAGCGCCACCTTCAGGCCCAGGGCGGCCGAGAGCGCCGTCACCGAAAGCCCGGCCGCGCCGGCGCCGATCACCACCAGGTCGAAATCCGGCATGCTGCATCCTCATCGGCGGGCGCGGGGGTGTCCGGGTATAGACCGGCCGCGGCCCGGGCGGGGGCGGGGCGCCCCACAACCTCGGTTGACGGGTGGGCGAGGCGCTCCCTATACCTCCGCTCCTTCGCCGGGGCATGCCTGGGGGTTACCCATGCCTGCCGCCGGCGGATCCGTTTGCAGAGATGGGCCGGGTCGCCGGCCGCCCGGGCAGGCAGCCGGCGGGGCGGGGCGGACCGGACGCCGCGGGAGTGTGTCGTGAAGCGTACCTACCAGCCTTCGAAGCTCGTCCGGAAGCGTCGGCACGGCTTCCGTACCCGCAGCGAGACCGTGGGGGGCCGCAAGGTCCTGGCGAACCGCCGCGCCAAGGGGCGGAAGCGCCTCTCGGCCTGAGCATCCGCCGGGCGAGGCGCGTGCCATGCCGGCGCGACCGCCGCGCCTGAAGCAGCGTCGCGACTTCCAGAGGGTCGCCGGCAAGGGCGCGCGCGCCGCGCGCCCCGGGCTGGTGCTCCAGGCGCTGCCCGTGCCCGGCCATCCGCTCCGCGTCGGCTTCACCGCCACGAAGAAGATCGGCAACGCCGTGGTCCGCAACCGCACCAAGCGGCGCCTGCGGGAAGCCGCGCGACTGCTGCTGGGCGACGGGCGCGTGCAGGGCTTCGACCTGGTGCTGATCGGGCGGGAGGCGACGGCGGAACGCCCCTTCGGCACGCTGATGGGCGACCTGCGGGGCGCGCTGAAGCAGGCCGGCGTGCCGCTGTCCGAGCGCGTGTCGGAGACGGCGTCGTGAGCCCGCAGCAGCATCTGCTGCGCGGGGCGATCCGCACCTACCAGCTCACGCTGCGGCCGATCATCGGCTGCAACTGCCGGTTCTACCCGCACTGCAGCGACTACGGCATGGAAGCCGTGACGACCCACGGCGCGCTGAAGGGCGCCTGGCTCACCGGCCGCCGCATCCTGCGCTGCAATCCCTGGCACCCCGGGGGCTACGACCCGGTGCCGCCCCTGCTTCCCGCCGGCCCGCTCGCCGGACCCACCGCCAGCCTGCCCGCCGGGACGAAAGGCTCACCCCTTCCGTGATGGATCAGAAGCGCCTCTTTGCCGCGATCGCTCTTTCGATCGGCATACTGCTGCTGTTCGACCTCTGGAACCGCCCCGCGCGAGAAGCGGAGCAGCAGCGGCTGGAACAACAGCGCGCGGCCCAGCAGGCCGCGACGCCCGCCCCGGTGCCGCTGCCCAGCGTGCCCGCGGCGCCTGTCGGCGCCACTCCAGGCGCAGCCGCGGCCCCGGCCGGCACCCCCC
>NZ_JAPSMD010000167.1 GCF_027856955.1 Falsiroseomonas oryzae
GACGCCGTGCGCCAGCACCTCGCGCACCGCCGCCAGGGCCTCGGCCGCCTTGGCGGCGTCCGGACCGCCGGCCTGCGCCATCTCCGGCCGGCCGCCGCCACCCTTGCCGCCCACAGCGGCCGCCGCGGCACGCACCAGGGTGACGGCATCGGCCTTGCCCTTCGCGGCCTCGCCCAGCCCGGCGACGATGCTGGCCTTGCCGCCCTCGCTGCTGACCAGCACCGCGATGTCGGCCGTGCCGCCCTTCAGGATGGCCTCGGCCAGGCCCTTGAGGTCGCGCGCCGGTACCTCGCCCACGTCGCGCAGCGCCACGCGCAGGCCGGCGATGGTCTCGACCTCCGCGGCCGCACCGCCGGTCGCCAGCTTCTTGCGCAGCTCCGCCACCTCGCGCTCCAGCCTGCGGCGCTCCTCCAGCAGCGCCGTCACGCGCTCCGGCAACTCGCTCGCGCGCACCTTGAGCGCGGCCGCGGCCTCGTTGAGCTGGCGGTCGCGCTCCTCGATCACCTTCAGCGCGGCTTCCCCGGTAACGGCCTCCACGCGGCGGACGCCGGCGCTGACCGCGCCCTCGCTCACGATGCGGAACAGGCCGATGTCGCCGGTGCGCCGCACATGCGTGCCGCCGCAGAGCTCCAGCGAATAGACACCGTGCTTCTCGGTGGCGCCGGCGTCGTGGCCCATGCCGACCACGCGCACCTCCTCGCCATACTTCTCGCCGAAGAGCGCCATGGCGCCCGCGGCGACCGCCTGCTCCGGCGTCATCAGGCGCGTCACGACCTCGGCATTCTCCCGCACGCGGGCATTCACCTCGGTCTCGACCCAGGCCAGGTCCTCGTCGGTCATCGGGGCGTTGTGCGAGACGTCGAAGCGCAGCCGGTCCGGCGCGTTCAGCGATCCCTTCTGCGCGACATGCGTGCCCAATCGGCGTCGCAGCGCCTCGTGCAGCAGGTGCGTGGCCGAGTGGTGCGCGCGGATCGCGCCGCGCCGTGCATGATCGACCTCCGCCTGCACCGGCAGCCCGACCCTTGCCTCGCCATGCGCGACGACGCCGAGATGCACGAACAGCTCGCCGAGCTTCTTCTGGGTGTCGCGCACCACGATGCGGCAGGCCTCGCCCGCCGAGATCAGCCCGGTGTCGCCCACCTGGCCGCCGCTTTCCGCGTAGAAGGGCGTCTGGTTCAGCACCACCGCGACCTCGGCGCCGACCGGGGCGCTGTCCACCACCTGGCCGTCGCGGACGATGGCGACGATCTCGCCCTCCGCCGTCTCGGTCGAGTAGCCGAGGAATTCGCTGGCGCCGACCTTCTCCTTCAGGTCGAACCACAGCGTCTCCGTCGCGGCCTCGCCGCTGCCGGCCCAGGCCGCACGGGCGCGGCGCTTCTGCTCGGCCATCGCCGCCTCGAAGCCGGCGACGTCCACCGTCTTGCCCTCGCCGCGCAGCGCGTCCTGCGTCAGGTCCAGCGGGAAGCCGTAGGTGTCGTAGAGGCGGAAGGCGACCTCGCCGGGCAGCACGCCCTTGTCGCCCAGCTTGCCGCTCTCTGCCTCCAGCAGGCCGAGGCCGCGCTCCAGCAGGTTGCGGAAGCGCGTCTCCTCCAGCCGCAGCGTCTCCACCACCAGCGCCTCGGCGCGCAGGATCTCGGGATAGGCGGCGCCCATCTGGCGGGTCAGCGCCGGGACCAGCTTATGCAGCAGCGGCTCCCGCGCGCCCATCATGTGGGCGTGGCGCATGGCGCGGCGGAGGATGCGGCGCAGCACGTAGCCACGCCCCTCGTTGGAGGGCAGCACGCCGTCCGAGATCAGGAAGGTGCCGGCGCGCAGATGGTCAGCCACCACGCGGTGGCTGTTCCGCCACTTGCCGTCCGGGTCCTGCCCGGTCGCCTCCGCGCTCGCCAGGATCAGCGCGCGCAGCGTGTCGGTGTCGTAGTTGTCGTGCTTGCCCTGCAGGATGGCGGCGAAGCGTTCCAGCCCCATGCCGGTGTCGATCGAGGGCTTGGGCAGCGGCACGCGCGTGCCGGGCGGCCCTTCCTCGAACTGCATGAAGACCAGGTTCCAGATCTCGATGAAGCGGTCGCCATCCGCGTCGTCGGAGCCGGGCGGGCCGCCCGCGATCCGGTCACCGTGGTCGTAGAAGATCTCGCTGCAGGGGCCGCAGGGGCCGGTGTCGCCCATGCGCCAGAAATTGTCGGAGGTCGGGATGCGGATGATGCGGCTGTCCGGCAGGCCGGCAACCTTCTTCCAGTAGGCCGGCGCCTCCTCGTCCTCCGAGTAGACGGTGACGAGCAGCTTGTCTTTCGGCAGGCCGAAATCGCGGGTCAGCAGCTCCCACGCATGGGCGATCGCCTGGTCCTTGAAGTAGTCGCCGAAGCTGAAGTTGCCCAGCATCTCGAAGAAGGTGTGGTGCCGAGCGGTATAGCCGACATTGTCCAGGTCGTTGTGTTTGCCGCCAGCCCGCACGCATTTCTGCGCGGTGGTGGCACGCACGTAGGGGCGGCGCTCCTGCCCGGTGAAGACGTTCTTGAACTGCACCATGCCGGAGTTCGCGAACATCAGCGTCGGGTCGTTGCGCGGCACCAGCGGCGAGCTTTCCACCACCTCGTGCCCGTTGCGGCGGAAGTAGTCGAGGAAGGTCGCGCGGATATCGTTGCTGCTGGTCATGGCCTTGCGTCGCCAGGGGTCTCGCGGGGGGAAAAGTCGCTTCAACTAGCGCGCACCGCCCCCTGCGTCGAGGGCCGGGCTCGGAACCGTCCCCCGGGGCGGGCCGTTCGGAGGTGGAGGCGGCAGCATTTCCGCTGCCGCGACCAGATCCACCGGAGGGACGACCACATGGCCGAGGACTTCAAGTCGCTGATGGGCGAATTGCTGCAGGACACCTACAGCGCGGAGACCCAGTTGCTGGAGGCGCTGCCGGAGATGGCCGAAGCGGCTTCCACCCCCGCCCTCAAGCAGGCTTTCCAGGAGCACCTGCAGGTCACCCAGCGCCAGGTCGAGCGGCTGGAGAGGGTGGCCAAGATGGTCGGCGTGGACCCGGATGGCGACGATTGCGAGGCCATGGAGGGCCTGGTGGCCGAGGCCGAGGAGATCGTGGACGAGCACGACGAGGGCCCGGTGCGCGACGCCGCGCTGATCTCCGCGGCGCAGAAGGTGGAACACTACGAGATCGCCGCCTACGGCACGCTGACGGCCATGGCCAAGGCCTGCGGGATGAAGGACGCCGCGGATCTGCTGGCGCAGACGCTGAAGGAGGAGAAGGACACCGACGAGCTGCTGACCCAGCTGGCCGAGCAGCAGGTGAACCCGGCAGCACTGCGCGGGGAGGCCGCCAACGACCCGACCCGCCGCAGCAAGGGCAGCGCCGCCTGAAACCCGTTGCCCTCCCTCGCGCCGTGGGGGAGGGCGACGTTGCCTTCGCCCTAAACCTGCAGGTAGCTCTCTCGCACCTCCGGCGCCGCCTCCAGCTCCGCGCTGGTGCCGCTCCAGACGGTCCGACCCTTCTCGATCACCGCATGCCGGTCGGCCAGCCGCAGCACCGCGGACAGGTTCTTGTCGATCAGCAGGATCGCCTGACCTTCCGCCTTCAGCTTCGCCAGCACAGCCCAGATTTCCGCCCGGATCAGCGGCGCCAGGCCCTCGGTCGCCTCGTCCAGGATCAGCAGGCGCGGGTTCGTCATCAGCGCGCGGCCGATCGCGACCATCTGCTGCTCGCCGCCCGAAAGCTTGGCGCCAGGGTTGGAACGGCGTTCCTTCAGCCGGGGGAAGAAGCCGTACACTGCCTCCAGGGTCCAGCGCGATGCGGTCGACCCGCCGCGGTTCGCGGCGGTGGCCACCAGGTTCTCCTCCACCGTCAGGGTCGGGAAGACCTGCCGCCCCTCCGGCACCAGCCCCAGGCCGCGCTGCGCGATGCGATGTGCCGGCTGGCCGGTCACCACAGCGCCGTCCACCCGCACCTCGCCGCCCCAGATCCGCCCGCCCGCCGAGGGCAGCAGCCCCATGATGGCCCGGATCGTCGTGGTCTTGCCCATGCCGTTGCGGCCAAGCAGCGTCACCACCTCGCCGGGCCCGACCTCCAGCGAGACGTCGAACAGCACCTGGCTGCCCCCATAGCCCGCCGCGAGGCGTTCCAGCCGCAGCATCAGGCGGCCCCCGCCAGCGGGATGTCGTCCTCGCCGAGATAGGCGGCACGGACCTCGGCATTGCCGCGGATCGCGTCCGGCTCCCCGGTGGCTATCACGCGGCCATAGACGAGGACGGAGATGCGGTCGGCCAGCGCGAAGACCGCCTGCATGTCGTGCTCGACCAGCAGGATCGCGTAGCGCGACTTGAGGCCGCGGAGGATGCCGATCAGGCGCTCTGTCTCCTCCGGCCCGGCGCCGGCCAGCGGCTCGTCCAGCAGCAGCAGGCGCGGCTGCGTCGCCAGCGCGATGGCCAGCTCCAGCTGGCGCTTCTCGCCATGGCTCATCGCACCGGCCGGCGTGTGTGCGCGGCCGGCAAGGCCGACCTGGTCCAGTGCCGCCAGGGCGGGCTCGTTCAGCCGGCGCTCCAGGGCCGCCGGGCGGAAGAAGCGGAAGGAGGATCCGGCGCCGGCCTGTACGGCGAGCGCGGTGTTCTCCAGCGCGGTGAAGGCCGGCACGACCGAGGTGATCTGGAAGGACCGCGCCAGGCCCAGCCGCGCGCGCCGCGGCATCGACAGGCCGGTGATGTCGCGGCCGCCGAACTCGATCCGCCCGCCATCGACCCGCAGCACGCCGCTGATCTCGTTGATCA
Source organism: Falsiroseomonas oryzae (assembly GCF_027856955.1). Taxonomy (GTDB): domain Bacteria; phylum Pseudomonadota; class Alphaproteobacteria; order Acetobacterales; family Acetobacteraceae; genus Falsiroseomonas; species Falsiroseomonas oryzae. Next base: position 4,759 of record NZ_JAPSMD010000167.1, read on the forward strand.
GCGTCGTCTTCCCGGCGCCGTTCGGGCCGATCACGGCATGGATCTCGCCCGGCGCGACGTCCAGCGAGACGTCGTCCGTGACGGCCAGCCCGCCGAAGCGCTTGCGCAGGTTGCGCAGCGAGAGCAGCGGGTCGGTCACCGCCGCGCCGCCTTCGCAATCTGCCCGGGGATGCCGGCGAGCCCGTTCGGCAGGAACAGCACCGCCAGGATCAGCAGCACGCCGAAGACGATGCGCCAATGCTCCCACTGGTGACTCAGCCATTCCTCCAGCAGCACGAAGCCGAGCGCGCCGATCAGCGCGCCGTGCAGCCCCGCCACGCCGCCCAGGATCACCATGAACAGCAGCTCGCCGGAGCGCTGCCAGGAGAAATAGGCGGGTGCCACGAATTCCGTGGCGTTGGCGAAGAGGAAGCCGGAAGCGCCGCCGATCGCGCCGGCGATGACATAGGCGACCAGGCGGTAGGGGTAGGGGTCGAAGCCCAGCGCCTGCGCGCGCAGCGGGTTGCCCTTCGCCGCACGCAGCACCCGGCCGAAGCGGGAGGCGAGCAGGAGACGGCACAGCAGCCAGGTACCCGCCAGCGCGCCGACGCAGACGAAGTGGAAGGCCAGCCGGTCCTCCAGCAGGCGCGCCCCGCCGATCTCGGTGCGGGAATACAGCGTGTAGCCGTCGTCGCCGCCATAGCCGGCGAGCGAGCTGGCGGTGAAGAAGGCCATCTGCCCGAAGGCCAGCGTGATCATGATGAAGTGGACGCCGGAGGTGCGGATGGCGACTGCGCCGGTCACCAGTGCGAAGCCCGCCGCCGCTGCGATCGCCACCGGCAGCACCACCGCGATCTCGGTGACGCGGGCATCGTCCAGGATCACCACGGCATAGGCGCCGAAGCCGAGCATCGCGGCATGGCCCATGGAGACCAGCCCCGCCCCGCCGACGAGCAGCGAGAGCGAGACCGCCGCCATCGCCAGGATCATCGCGCGCGCCAGCAGGGTGAGCATGTAGCCCTCGCCGAAGCCGACGAAGGGCGCCGCGGCCAGCGCCAGCAGCAGCAGGATGGCGGGCGCCTCGGCGCGCAGCGTGGCCATCAGCCGGCGCGCACCGGGAACAGCCCGGCCGGGCGGAAGGCCAGGATCGCCGCCATGGCGATGTAGACCAGCATGGAGGCGATGGCCGCGCCAACCTGCCGCGCCTCAGACGCCGAGAGGAACAGCCGCATCAGGTCCGGCACCAGCGACCGCCCGAGCGTCTCCACCAGCCCGACCAGCAGCGCGGCCACGAAGGCGCCGCGGATCGAGCCGATGCCGCCGATCACGATGACGACGAAGGCCAGGATCAGCAGATGGTCGCCCATCCCGGGCTCGACCGAGAGGATCGGCGCGGCCAGCACGCCGGCGAAGCCCGCGAGCATCGCGCCGAAGCCGAAGACGATCATGAACAGCCGCCGGATATCGACGCCCAGGGCGGCGACCATCGGCGCATTCGTCGCGCCCGCGCGCACCAGCATGCCCACCTTGGTCCGCTCCACCAGCCACCACAGCAGCCCCGCGGTGGCCAGGCCGCCTGCGATGATGGCGATGCGATAGGTCGGGTAGAGCAGCCCCTCCATCAGCCGGATGCCGCCGGTCAGCGCTTCGGGCATCGGCACCTGCAGCGGCGCCGCGCCGAACAGCGCCTTCACGCCCTGGTTCAGCACCAGGATCACGCCGAATGTCGCCAGCACCTGCTGCAGGTGGTCGCGGTCGTAGAGGTGGCGGAACACCAGGAATTCCAGCAGCAGCCCCAGTGCCAGCGCCAGCGGCAGGGCCAGCAGCAGCGCCAGCCAGAAGCTGCCCGTGGCGCCGGCGATCCAGGCGGCCAGGTAGGCGCCGATCATGTACTGCACGCCATGCGCCAGGTTGATGAAGTCCATCACCCCGAACACCAGCGTCAGCCCGGCCGCGATCAGGAACAGCAGGATGCCGAGCTGCAGCCCGTTCAGCGCCTGGATCAGCAGGAGTTGCGTGGTCATGCGCGCCCCGGCGGAGAAGTTGCCCCGGCGCGGCGCGCCGGGGCGGCAGGGTCAGCCCGCCGGCATCCGGCATTCGGCCGCGAAGGGATCGACCGCGTTCTCGAACACCTTGCGGACATGCTCGGTCTGAAAGCGCCCGTCGGCGCGGCGGCCGACGCGGGCCAGCCAGAAGTCCTGGACCGGGAAATGGTTCGACCCGAAGCGGAAGCCGCCGCGCACGCTGCGGAAATCCGCCGCGCGGATCGCGCCGCGCAGCGCGCCCTTGTCGGCCAGGTTGCCGTTCACGCGGCGGATCGCGCTGTCCAGCAGGAAGGCGCTGTCATAGGCGTGCGCGGCGTAGCTCGCCGGCACGTAGTTGTACTGGCCAAGGAAATCGTTCACGAAACGGGCGTTCTGTTCGGTCGGCAGCGTCGGCGTCCAGGTCGTGCCGGTGAACAGGCCGAGCGCCGCCTCGCCCTGCGCGGGCAGCACCGCCTCGTCCACGGTGAAGGCGGAGAGGAAGGGGATGGTGATGCCGGCCTGGCGGTACTGCCGCACGAACTGCACGCCGAGCCCGCCCGGCATGAAGGTGTAGATCGCGTCCGGCCGTGCCGCGGCGATCCGCGCCAGCTCCGCCGAGAAGTCGGTGGTGGTCAGCGGCACGTAGATCTCGTCCATCACCTCGCCGCGGAAGGTGGACTTGAACCCCGCCGCGGCGTCGCGGCCCGCCTGGTAGTTCGGTGTGATGATGATGGCGCGGCGGATCTGCCGCATCTGGCCGCCGACCTCCACGCCGTCATTCGCCGCGGCGCCCAGCACCGCGTGGTTCTGGTCGTTGACGTAGGAGGTGGCGAAGAAGAACGGGCTGCAGCCCCGCCCGGCGATGGGCGAGGGGCCGGCATTGGTGCTGATCAGGAAGGTCTGCGTCTCCGTCACCGGCCGGATGATCGCGGCCAGGATGTTGGAGAAGACGACGCCCACGATGAAGTCGCAGCGGTCGCGCTCCAGCGCCGCGCGCACCTTGCCGACGGCGGCATCGGGGCGCAGCTCGTCGTCGATCACCAGCACCTCCGCCGGGCGGCCGCCCAGGCGGTTCTCCAGGTGGCGCATCGCCAGCTGGAAGCCGTCGCGCAGATGCGTGCCCAGCGCCGCCTGCGGGCCGGTCAGCACCGCGACGAGGCCGATCTTCACCGGCGCGGCCTGGGCGCGCGCCAGGCCCGGCAGAGCCAGCGCCGTGGCGCCGAAGGCCGAGGCGCCGAGCAGCGCGCGGCGGCCGAAGCCCGTCTCCGGATGCGTCATGATGAGGTTCCTCCGTCTCCCGCAGATGCTTTAAGCTTGAAATGTCAGCCCCGCGCAAGCCGCTCCGCAATGGTCACGACGTCGCTTGCCGGATCGGCGAAGGGGGCGATGACGGTGAAGTGGTCGGCGCCGGGCAGCGCGGCGAAACGGCCGCCCCAGGCGGCGGCCATGTCGCGGCTCTGGCGTAGGTATTCGCCGCTCTCCGCGCCGCCAACCAGGCACTGGATCGGCCGTCCCGGCGCCGGCAGGAAACGCGGCGAGAGGGCGCGCGCCGTCTCCGGCGTCAGCCGCAGCCCCTCCGCCACCGAGGTCGCCAGCAGCGGCTCCAGCTCGAACACGCCGGAGACGGGCAGCGCGGCATGCACCAGGTCCGCCGGCAGGCCCGGGTCCAGCCCGCGCCAATCCGTCGCCAGCAGCATCGCCGCCAGGTGCCCGCCGGCCGAATGGCCCGCCGCCATGATGCGCCGGCCCGTCCGCTGCCACAGGAAGCGGCAGGCCGCTTGCATCTGCGCGACGATCTCCGCGATCGTCACCGCCGGGCAGAGCGCGTAGGAGGGGACGGCCACCGCCACGCCGCGGCCGTTCAGCCCGCGCGCGCAGTGGCTGGCGAAGCTGCGGTCCAGCGCCTTCCAGTAGCCGCCATGGATGAACAGCGCGAGCGGCGCTTCCCCGGCGGCCGCGGGGTGGAACAGGTCAAGCCGCTCGCGCTCCCCCGCGCCATAGGCCAGGCCGAGCTCCGCCCCCGGGCAGGCGTCGCGCCAGGCAGCGGCGTCGCGTGCCCAGCCGGCGATGTGCCGCGGATGCTCCGGTACGCGGGCGCGGTTGTTGTACTCGGATTCCAGGTCCATCCGTCCTGCCTCCGGCGGGCATTGCACGCTGCCCGTCCCGCGTGCGGCAAGCCCCCGGTTCCGCAACCGCGCCTGCGCGGGGCAGAGTGGCCGCATGAAGGTCTACCTCGCCGGCCCTGACGTGTTCCTGCCCGATCCGCTCGCCATGGCCGAACGCAAGCGCGCGATCTGCGCGGCGCATGGCCTGACCGGCATCTTCCCCGTGGACAACCACCCGCAGCACCCGGAGGACGGCGCGCTGCCGCGCTGGCTGTGGATCTATCGCCGCAACGAGGCGCATATGCGCGATGCCGATGCGGTGATCGCCAACCTCACGCCGTTCCGAGGCCCCTCGGCGGATGCGGGCACCGTCTACGAACTCGGCTTCATGCGCGCCCTGGGCAAGAAGGTGCTGGGCTACAGCAACGTCGCCGCCGATCTCGTACCGCGCACCCTCGGCTTCATCGGCCCGGCCGTGCGGCGCGACGCGGAGGGTCGCTGGCGCGACGCGGAGGACATGGCGGTCGAGGATTTCGGCCTGGCCGACAACCTGATGATCGACGGCGGCATCCAGGAGGCCGGCGGCCTGCTGGTGCGATGCGATGTCCCGCCCGCCGCGCGCTGGACCGACCTGACGGCGTTCGAGGCCTGCGTCCGCGCCCTGGCCGATACGCGCTGAGGCGCGCGGGTCAGGGCGCCCAGCCGGGCCGGCGCTTCTCGCGGAAGGCGGCCAGCCCTTCCTTGGCTTCCGGCGAGGCGCGCTGCAGCCAGCTTTCCTGCGCCAGCGCCATCATCTCGCGCCCGTCCAGCGTCAGCCCGTTCGCCTCCAGCATCGAGCGCTTCGCTACCCGCGTCGCGCCGGGCGCCGAAAGCAGCGTCTCGTCGAGGATCTGCCCGAGCCGCGCCTCCAGCGCCTCGGCCGCTACGACTTCATGCACAAGCCCGATGCGCAGCGCCTCCGCTGCGTCGAAGCGCTCCCCGGTCAGCGCGTAGCGCCGCGCCTGGCGGAGGCCGAGCGCATGCACCAGATGCGTCGAGATCGGAGAGGGCACGACGCCGACCCGCACCTCGGTGATGCCGAAGCTCGCCTGCGGCGTGGCCAGCGCCACATCGACGCAGCAGACCAGCCCCACGCCGCCGCCGAAGCAGGCGCCCTGCACCACGGCGAAGGTGGGGCAGGGGAACTCGTTCAGCCGCTGCATGGCCCGCGTGGTGGCGAGCGAGGCGGCAAGCGCGCGCTCGGCCGGCGCCTCCGTCAGCCCGAACTGCCAGTCGAGGTCCGCGCCCGCCTGGAAATGCCGACCCGCGCCGCGGATCACCACGGCGCGCAGCGCGGCATCGCCGGCCAGAGCCTCGAGCCCCTCGGTCAGCGCCTCCAGCATCGCGCCGTCATAGGCGTTGCCCCGCGCCGGGCGGTTCAGCGTGACATGCGCCACGCCCCGAGCATCGCGCGCGAGCAGGATGGGTGGTTCGCTCATGCGGCGCTCCCGTGTGTGGCGGCGCAGGATAGGCGCGGGCAACGCAGGGGGAAACCGCGGTCCGGATCAGCCGCGCATGGGCAGGTTGGTGAAGCGGGCATTGCCGAGGCCGGTGCCCACCGTCAGCACGCCCCAGCGCGCCACCCCCCGCAGGAAGGGGACCTCCGACAGCCCCTGCGCCACCGCGTCGTTGTGCAGCAGCACCGCCGGATGCCCGCCGCCCGGACGCGCCAGCAGCCGCGCGAGGGCGCTGGCCAGGCTGAAACCCTCGGCCTGCCAGTCGCCGGGGAGGTTCTCCGCGCCGCGCAGGATGCGCCCCTCCGCATCCAGCACGCCGGGCAGGACGACGGCGACGATGGGCGCCAGCGCCAGCCCCGCGGCCGTCGCCTCGCCGGCCAGGTCGTTCAGCATCCCCGCCAGGCGGCCGATCGCGGCGGCGCGATCCACCTCCTCCTCGGCATGCTTCCAGCCCTGCCGGCGCCAGACGCCGGCGGCGCCCAGGTCGGGCGCCACGCCGAGCCGCGGCAGCACCACCCCCGCGCGGAAGGAGGTGCCGCCGAGATCCGCCGTCAGCACCGCATCCGCCGCCTGCAGCGCGGCGTCCGGCAGCAGCTGCGCGGCGCCGATCAGCCCGGCCTCGTCCGGGTCGTGGCGGATCGGCGTCAGGCGCACATCCATGCCCATGCCGCGCAGCGCCGTGGCGGCGCGGCCGATCGCGACTTCGCCGATGCGGGCGGAGCGCAGCCCGCCGCCGATCAGAATGCGCTGCGTGCCCCGCCATTCCGGCAGCGTCAGGAAGCGCCGGACGACCTCGGCCAGCGCCGCGGCGTAGTCCTCGATCGCGCCGGCCACCATGCCGGCGGCCTCCGGCGCGCCGTCGGCCAGCGCCTCGTCCAGCGCGTCGCGTGGCGGCGGCTCGGCGGGGTCGG
>NZ_JAPSMD010000168.1 GCF_027856955.1 Falsiroseomonas oryzae
CCGCCTGCCAGCGCGTCGCTCAGCCGCGGCGCGGGATGGCCCCCGTGCAGCGCCGCCAGCCGCTCGCCGAGGCCGGCGGCCAGCGCGGCCGCGCGCGGCGAGCGGATGTCGCGTTGGATGGCCGCCAGAGTCGCCGGCGTATGGCGCGGCGTGGCGGCGAGCAGATCCTGCAGCCGCAGCACGCGATCGTCGTCGGAGAAGAAGAAGCCGAGCGGCGGCGCGCCCGGCTGCTCCGCCCAGCGGGGCCGGTTGTTGGCGGAGGCAAGCGTTCCCGATGGCGGCTCGCTCTGGGCCGGCAGCAAAGAGGCATCGCGCAGCCGATCCCAGGGGCGGATCGCCGCCGGGTCGCGTGCGTCCAGCACGAAGTCGGTGGCAGGGAATCCGGCGCGGTCGGGCAGGGTGGCCGCGACGAACTGCCCGACGCGGCCCCGCCGGTCGGCCCAGAGCATGATCTGCGCGCTGACCCCGAAGCCGGCGAAGGCCGCTCGGAATGCCTCGCCGTCGGTCGCGCGCGCCGCGCGCAGCAGGGCCGTGATCTCGTCGGTGGGCGCGTGTCCCACCCAGCGCAGCGCGATCGGCGCACCCGAGCCTGGCAGCAGGGCCGCATCCGTCATGACCGGACCGAGCGGCGTGCTGCGGACCTGCCGCGTCGTCGGGAACCAGAAGCGCTGTCGGATCCGCGTCGTCTCGGTGCGGAACGCCTCGGGCGGCAGCGCGGAGACGTCGAACAGGTCGGAGGAGGCGGCACGCAGGTTGGTGCCGCCCCAGGCGACGTCCGGATTCCGCCCGACGCCGAGGATCGGCAGCCCCGGCACCATCAACCCGACCGCGTGGTAGGAGGGCGAGCGCATGCCCACCACCAGCCACAGGTTCGGCATGTTCAGCCCGAGATGCGGGTCTGAGGCGATCAGCGCGCCACCGGTCGCGCTGCGCGCGGCGCTGACCGCCACGGTGTTGCTGCCGGCGCGCGAGGTGCCGGCCAGGATCCGGTGCAGCAGGTCGGCCTGCTGCTGGCCCACGGGATTGCCGCCGGCCTCGCGCGTGCGGGCCCAGAGCTCGGGGAAGTCCGGGTTGCCGCGCTGCGGCAGCAGCGAGAGATAGGCCAGCCAGTTGATGTCGGTCCCTGCGAGCCGGCCGATGGCGAGCAGGTCGGCCTCCGTCACCGGCTCGCGCGACAGGCCGAGCAGCCCGGCCTCGGGCGGTCGCGGGCCGTTCAGCAACGCGTGGTTCAGGCCGCGCAGGAAGGCCTGCACGAAGGCGCGCGTCTCGGCCGGCCAGGCGGCGATCACCTCGGGCGCCGCGCGGCCGAAGCCGAGGATGCGCAGCGCATGGTCCACATCCGCCGCGAGCGGTCCCGCCACTTCCGACAGGCGGCCCTGCGCGACCAGGCGCATCAGCAGCACCTGAGCGCCGCGGAGATGGCCGTGCACCAGGCCCAGCGCGACGGCCAGGTCCTCGTCTGTCCCGGCGACGATCCAGGGCACCATGTGATCGTTCCAGCGGATCTCCACGGGTTGCGACACCGGCGCACCCGCCGCGGGCAGGGCGGCGAGGCGATGATCCACCGTGGTCGCGCGCGGGGAGAGCGCGGCGCAGCCGGGCAGCATCGCAACCAGCAGGAGCAGCGCGGCGGCGATGTGTCGCAGGTCCGTCATGGGCAGGTCCGTCGCAATCCCGCGAGAGATGGATCGCCGCCGCGCTGCGTCCAGCGCACGCCGTTGCCCAGGCCGCCGATGCGCGCCCCGATCAGTTCCGGCGCATCGCGCGCACCAGGGCGACCACCGGCAGCAGGCCGACCACGACGATCAGCAGCGCCGCCGTCGAGGCCTCCGCCAGCCGCTCGTCGGAGGCGAGGTTGTGGACCCGGACGGCGAGGGTGTCGAAATCGAAGGGCCGCACGATCAGCGTGGCGGGCAGTTCCTTCATCGTGTCCACGAAGACCAGCACGCCCGCGGTCAGCAGCGCGCCCTTTGCGAGCGGCAGCTCGACCTCCCGCACGGCCTGGCCAGGTGTGCGGCCGAGCACGCGGGCGGCGGCGAAGAGGCTCGGCTTCACGCGGGTGAGCCCGCTTTCGACGGCCGAGAGGGCGACGCCGAGGAAGCGCACCAGATAGGCGAAGACCAGCGCGGCGATGGTGCCCGACAGCAGCAGGCCGGTGGAAATGCCGAAGCGCGCCCGCATCCAGGCGTCAAGCGCGTTGTCGAACAGCGCGAACGGGACCAGGGCGCCGACCGCGATCACGGAGCCGGGGACAGCATAGCCGAGCGAGGCGATCCGGTTGCCGGCGGCGCGGACCGGTGAGGGATGCAGGCGCTGCGCCCAGGCCAGCATCGCGGCGAGCAGCACGGCAAGGCATGCGGTCAGCGCGGCCAGCACCAGGCTGTTCAGCGCATAGGGCAGGGTGCGTCGCGCCTCGAAGGGGTTGCCGGCCTGCAGCATCAGCGCCAGCAGCGTGCCGGCCGGCAGCACGAAGCCCAGCAGGATGGGCAGCGTGCAGGCCAGGATCGCCGCGGCTTCCTTCCAGCCATGCAGCACGACGGGCCGGAGCGGCGGGTGGCGCGTGGTGGTCGGATGGAACCGCCGGCCGCCCCGCGAGAACCGCTCGAGCAAGAGCAGCATGGCGACCAGACCCATCAGGCAGGCGGCGAGCTGCGCGGCAGCCGGCCGGTCGGCAAGGCCGAACCAGCTGTCGTAGATGCCGGTGGTGAAGGTGCGCACCGCGAAATGCTGCACCGTGCCGTAATCCGCCAGCGTCTCCATCAGCACCAGCGCGATGCCGCCGGCCAGCGCCGGGCGGGCCATCGGCAGCGCGACATGCAGGAAGGTGCGCGGCAGGCCATGTCCCAGCGTGCGGCTCGCTTCCAGCAGGCAGACGCTCTGCGTGAGGAAGGCGCCCCGGCACAGCAGGTAGACATAGGGATAGAGCACCGCCGCCAGCATCAGGGCGGCGCCCGGCAGGCTGCGGATCTCCGGGAACCAGTATTCGCCCCAACTCAGGCCCGTGCTGGCGCGCAGCGTTGACTGCACCGGGCCGGCGACGTCCAGCAGCCAGACATAGGCGTAGCCGCAGACATAGGCCGGCATGGCCAGTGGCAGCAGCAGCGCCACCTCCAGCAGGGCCCGACCACGAAAGGCGCAGGCGGCGACCAGCCAGGCGCTGACCGCGCCCATGACCGCCGCCATCAGCCCGACCAGCACGGCAAGCACGACCGAATTGACCAGCAGGTCGGGCAGGACCGTGCGCGTCAGGTGCAGCCAGGAATCGCCTCCTGGCGCCAAGGCCGTGAGCAGCACGGAGACGAGCGGCGCGGCGATGAGCGCGGCGGCGCCGACCGAAGCCCAGGCCCAGAGGGGCGTGCGGCGTCGGCGCGGCACGGCGATCGGCCGTTGCGCGGACGCCTCGGCCAGACCTGCCTCTGAGATGGACATGGCTTGGTCTACAACGCGGGCGGCGGGGCCGCCACCGGGTGCCGGCGCGCGGCTGCTTTGGCCCCCTCAGCTCCGCTGGTTCAGTCCCGGATGCGCTCGGGCGCCAATCCGGCGAGCTCGGCTTCCGCGACCATTTCCGCCGCGTCGGCGAGTGCCGCGGTCAGGGTCAGGCGGAGCGCGCGGGCCTCGCTCCCGAAGGCGGCGATCTGGGCGCGCAGGCGGTCGATGTCAGGGGCGGGGGGCAGCGCGGGACCGGCGATCGCCATGGCCGGGTCCGCCAGGTCGAACACCAGGGTCCGCGTGCCATCGGGGTTGCGGGTCACGAGAGGCACCTGACGCATCAGCGCGTGCAACACCTCGAGATCGGGGAACGTGTCGAGTTTCCCGTCCCGATCCTGCACGAACAACGTGATGCGTGCGGCGTGTCTCATCGACCGCGCGTCCTAATCCCCTCCGATACTCCCTAGCTGCGCCTTCCGGCTGCATCTTGCAACCCCGACGCAGCGGGAAGTTGTCCGTCCCGGAGTTTCCCAACGCAAGGTTGGGAGGCGTGGTCATGCTACGCGGTGCGGTGCCGGTCTGCCGTGCATCAGGACGGCATCGAGGTTCTCGAGCGCGCGGTGGCCCATGGCGTCGCGCGTCTCCTCCGTCGCACTGCCGAGGTGCGGGAGCAGTGCCACATTTTCGAGACCGAAGTAACCGTCGTGGATACGAGGCTCGCCGTCGTAGACGTCGAGGCCCGCCGCCCGGATGTGACCGGACCTGAGCGCTGACACCAGCGCCGCATCGTCCACCGAGCCTCCGCGCCCGGTGTTGATGACAATGGCCCCCTTCCGCATGCGCCCGAGCCGCTCCGCGTTCAGCCACTTCCGCGTTGCGTCGCCGCCCGGCATGTGCATGGACAGGATGTCGATGGCCGCGAGGAAGCTGTCGTCGTTGTCGTGGAAGGTGGCGCCCTGCTCCAGCTCCGGCGGGGCGCGGTGCAGGTCGCGATAGTGGATGTTCATGCGGAAGCCGCGTGCCATCGCGGCGAGTTCGCGCCCGATCCGCCCGAAGCCGGCAATGCCCAGCGCCTTGCCTTCCAGCGTCACGCCCATCAGCTGCGTCGGCGCCCAGCCCTCCCACTGGTGGGCGCGCACCATGCGCTCGCCCTCGCCGGCACGACGGGCGGCCATGAGCATCAGCGTGAAGGCGCATTCCGCGGTGGCGAAGGAGAGCACCTCGGGCGTGTTGGTCACCACGATGCCGCGCGCCTTCGCTGCTGCCAGGTCGATGTGGTCGAAGCCGACAGAAAAGGTGGCGATCGCCTTCACGGTGGCGGGCAGGGCGGTGATGGTGGCGGCGTTCATCGGGTCGCCGGCCGCGCACAGCACGCCAGCCGCGCCGGCGGCAGTGGCGCGCCGCGCGATCTCCGCGCCGTCGCGGTACCACGGCTCGTCGGCGGTGTTGAGCTTCGCGTCGTAATCGCGCGCGGCGCGTGCCTCGATCGCGGCGGGCAGCTTGCGGGTCAGCAGCAGGACGGGCCTGGCCATGCGGGGTTCCTCCCTGGTCGGCGCCACCGTTAGCAGAGCCCGCCCGCCTTGCCAGCCGGGGCGCGGGGCGGCAGGTTCGCGCTTCCGCCGGCCAAGGAGCGTTCGACGATGGATCTGGGTCTGAAGGGCAAGCGCGCGCTGGTCATGGGGGGCTCCAAGGGCCTCGGGCGCTCCATCGCCGATGCGCTGGCCGCGGAGGGCGCCGCGGTGGTGGTCAGCGGGCGCGACCAGGCGAGCCTGGACGCGGTGGCGGCAGCGCTCAAGGCGGCCGGCGCGCCGACGGCGCATGGTGTGGTGGCCGATGTCGCGCAGGGCGAGCAGATGGACCGCCTGGCCGACGAGGCCGTGCGCCTGCTCGGCGGCGTGGACATCCTGGTGCTGAACCATGGCGGCCCGCCGCCCTGCGTTGCGGCGGAGATCACCGACGCCGCGCTACGGACCTGGTTCGAGCATGTCGTCGCCTCGCCCATCCGCATCGCCAACCGGCTGGTGCCGGAGATGCGCAAGCGGGGCTGGGGGCGCGTGCTGGTGGTTGGCAGCTCCGGCATGCAGCACCCGATCCCGAACCTGGCGCTCTCCAACGTGCTGCGCTCGGCGATCTGGGGCTGGCTCAAGACCTATTCGGGCGAGGCGGCGAAGGACGGCGTGACGATGAACGTCATCGCGCCGGGCAGCATCATGACCGACCGCATCATGCAGAACGCCGCCTCCCGCGCGTCCAAGGCCGGCACCACGCCGGAGCAGGAGCTGGGCAAGATGGCCGCCGAGATCCCGGCCGGCCGCATCGGCACGCCCGCGGAGTTCGGCCCGACCGCCGCCTTCCTCGCCAGCGAGCAGGCCGGCTACATCACCGGCAGCATGATCCGCGTGGATGGCGGCCGCGTGCGCAGCATGCTGTGAGGGGAGCCACGCCGTGATCCCGAACCTGACGCCGGATATCGCGCTGGCGGAGCGCCTGTTCGAGGAGCTGCGCGCCGCCACGCATGACGGGGTCGGCATCACGCGCGAAGCCTATGGGCCGGGCGAGCGCAAGGCGCATGAGATCGTACGCGCGGCGGCCGATGCGCTGGGGCTGGAGAGCCGCCACGACCCGGTCGGCAACCTGCTGATGACGCTGCCGGGCAGCGACCGCGCGGCGAAGCGCATCGTGCTGGGCAGCCACCTGGACAGCGTCCGCTCCGGCGGCAACTACGATGGCGCGGCTGGGGTGCTGGCGGGCCTCGCGGCCGTGGCTGGGATGAAGCGCGCGGGCTTCGTGCCGGGCTGCGACGTGACCGTGGCAGCCTTGCGGGCCGAGGAAGCGGGCGCCTGGTTCCCGACCAGCTACCCCGGCAGCCGTGCCGCGCTTGGCCTGCTGAAGCCGGCGGAGCTGGCGACGAAGCGGATGGATTCCGGGCGCACCCTTGCCGAGCACATGCGCGAGGAAGGCTTCGATCCCGGCTTCGTGGAGCAGGGCGGCAGGACGTTCAGCGCGGTCGACACCGCGGCCTTCCTGGAGCTGCACATCGAGCAGGGGCCGGTGCTGGACGCGGAAGGCGTGCCTGTGGGCATCGTCACGGGGATCCCCGGCAGCCGTCGGCTGCGGGCGGCGCGGGTGCTGGGCGAGTACAACCATTCCGGCGCGACCCCGCGCAAGTATCGCCGCGACGCCGCCATCGCCCTGGCCGAGCTGGCGCATCGCGTGGATGAGCGCTGGGCGCTGCTGGAGGCCGAGGGCCACGCCCTGGTCTGCACCTTCTGCGTGCTGGCGACGACGGTGGAGGCCGGCTTCACCAAGATCGCCGGCGAGGCGGTGTTCCAGCTGGATGTACGCAGCGTGAACCCGCACAGCGTGGATGAGCTGATGGAGACGCTCTACGACGTGGTGCCCGAGATCGAGGCGCGCCGCGGCGTGCGCTTCGAACTCGGCGCCGAGACATCGAGCCGTGCGGCGCCGATGGATGCGGGCGTGCAGGCCGGGCTGAAGCGTGCGGCCATGGACCTCGGCGTGAAGCACCTGGCCATGGCCAGCGGCGGCGGCCACGACGCGGCGGCCTTCGTGCAGGCCGGCATCCCGGCGGGCATGATCTTCGTGCGCAACCAGAACGGCAGCCACAACCCGAACGAGGCGATGCGGATGGAGGACTTCGCGGCAGCTTGCGCCGTGGTGACGCGCTGGGCGGCGGAGACGGCGCAGTGAGCGCGCCTCTCGCCTCCGCACTGCAGGCGCGCCTCGCTGTCGATATCGGCGGCACCTTCACCGATCTCGCCATCGAGCGCGGCACGGGCGAGGCGACGCAGCGCTGGACCGCCAAGGTGCTCACCACGCCGCAGGCGCCGGAACTTGGCGTACTGGAGGGCGTGCGCGTGGTGCTCGGTCGTGCCGGGCTGAAGCCGGCCGACGTCGCGCTGGTGATCCACGGCACCACACTGGCCACCAACGCCATCATTGAGCGCAAGGGTGCACGCACAGCGCTGCTGACCACCGACGGCTTCCGTGACGTGCTCGCGCTGGGCAACGAGTCCCGCTACGACCAGTACGACCTGAACATCGACCTGCCGCAGCCGCTGGTGCCGCGGCGCTGGCGCGTCACGGTGCCGGAGCGGCTGGACAACGAGGGCCACGTGCTGCGCCCGCTTGACGAGGAGTCGGTGCGCCGCCAGCTCGCCTTCCTGAGGGAGGAGGGCATCGAGAGCCTGGCGATCGGATTCCTGCACAGCTTCGTCAATCCCGCGCATGAGAAGCGAGCCGCCGCCATCGTGCGCCAGATCTGGCCGGACCTTCCGGTCTCCCTCTCCTCCGAGGTGTCGCCGGAGATGCGGGAGTGGGAGCGCTTCTCCACCACCGTCGCCAATGCCTATGTCCAGCCGAGGATGGCCAGCTACCTGCACCGGCTGGAGGACGGGCTGCGCGAAGCGGGGCTGGCCTGCCCCCTGTTCCTGATGCTCTCGGGCGGCGGCCTGACCACGCTGGAGACGGCGGCGCGCTTCCCGATCCGGCTGGTGGAATCCGGGCCCGCGGGCGGCGCGATCTTCGCCGCGCATGTCGCGCGCCAGAAGGGCTGGGCCAAGGTGCTGTCCTTCGACATGGGCGGCACAACCGCGAAGGTCTGCCTGGTGGACGACTTCGCCCCGCAGGCCGCGCGCACCTTCGAAGTGGCGCGCGTCGGCCGCTTCAAGAAGGGCTCCGGCCTGCCGCTGCGAATCCCCGTCATCGAGATGGTGGAGATCGGCGCCGGCGGCGGCTCCATCGCGCATCTCGACAGCATGGGGCGCATCCAGGTGGGGCCGGAGAGTGCGGGCGCCGATCCGGGTCCGGCCTGCTACGGCCGCGGCGGCACGCTGCCCGCGGTGACGGACGCCAACCTCCTGCTCGGCCGCTACGAACCGGACCTCTTCGCCGGCGGTGCACTCAAGCTGCATCCCGGCGCCGCCAAGGACGCGATGGCGGCCGCGGTCGGCGAGCGCCTCGACCTCTCGCCCGAGATGGCGGCGCTCGGCGTGGTGGAGATGGTGGACGAGAACATGGCGAACGCCGCGCGCGTGCACGCCATCGAATCCGGCAAGGGCTACGAAGGCCGGTCGATCATCGCCTTCGGCGGCGGCGGGCCGGTGCATGGCTACCGCGTGGCGGAGAAGATCGGCGTGACGCGGCTGCTGGTGCCGTCCGGTGCCGGCGTCGGCTCCGCCATCGGCTTCCTCCGCGCGCCGGTCGCCTATGAGGTGGTGAAGTCGCTCTACCAGCGCTTCGCGACCTTCGACCTGGAGGCGGTGAACGCGCTGCTCGCCGGCATGTCGGCCGAGGCATCGGAGGTCGTCGCCCACGGGTCCTTCGGCGCGCCGAGCGCCGAGCATCGCCTGGCCTTCATGCGCTATGTCGGCCAGGGCCACGAGATCGCGGTGACGCTACCGGCGCGCGAGCTGACGGCTGCGGACGTCGCGGCGATCCGCGCGGCCTACGACGCCGAGTACACCCGCTTCTACGACCGTCCGGTGCCCGGGAGCGACGTGGAGATCCTCTCCTTCGCCGTCACCGTGGCGACGGTGGTGGAGGAGGTGGATCCGATCGCGCCGGTTGCCGATGCACCGGCCCCGCAGCGCATCCGCACCCAGGCAGTCCGCGACACGGCGACAGGCGGGGTCGCGGACTGGGCGGTGTACGACCGCGACGCGATGCCCGCGGGTTCGCGCGTCGCAGGTCCCTGCATCGTGGCCGAGGCGGAGACCTCCACGCTTGTCGGCCCGGGGTGGTCCTGCCGGATGGATGGGCTCGGGTATCTGGAGCTGACGCGGGAGAGCGCCCGATGAGCAACGCAGCCCTCGCCACCATCCAGCGCCAGATCCAGTGGAACCGCCTGATCGCGGTGGTCGAGGAGCAGGCGCAGACCATGATCCGCACGGCCTTCAGCACCACGGTGCGCGAGGCCGGCGACCTCTCCGCGGGCATCTTCGACCTCAAGGGCCGCATGCTCGCGCAGGCCGTTACGGGCACGCCGGGGCACGTCAACTCCATGATGGAGTCCGTCGGCCACTTCCTGGCCAAGTTCCCGGCGGAGACGATGCAGCCGGGCGACCATTACATCACCAACGACCCCTGGCTCGGCACCGGCCACCTGCACGACCTGACAGTCGTGACTCCCGCCTTCCGCCAAGGCCGGATCGTCGGCCTCTTCGCCAACACGGCGCATGTCATCGATGTCGGTGGGCTCGGCATGGGGCCTGAAGGGCGGAGCGTCTTCGAGGAAGGGCTCTACATCCCGATCGTGAAGTGCTTCGACCGCGGTCGGCCGAACGAGACCTTCTTCGATTTCCTCCGCGCCGGCAGCCGCACGCCGGTGGAGCTGGAAGGCGACGTCTATTCCCTCTGCGCCTGCAATGACGCCGGCGCCAGGCGCCTGGTTGAGATGATGGACGAGTTCGCGATGGACAGCATCGACGACCTCGCGGAGTACATCTTCGACAGCTCGCTGCAGGCCACGCTGGCGGAGATCGCGAAGCTGCCGCGCGGCACCTACCGCGCGCAGATCACGTCGGACGGCTACGAGGCGCCGGTCACGCTGAAGGCGGCGATGACGGTGCAAGCCGACTCCATCGTCGTGGACTTCGCCGGCACCTCCGGCCTGTCGAACCGCGGCATCAACGTGCCGGCCGCCTATTGCCGCGCCTATTCCTGCTTCGGCATCAAGTGTGTCGTCGCGCCGGAGATCCCGAACAACTGGGCCTCGCTGGCGCCCTTCCGGATGGAGATTCCGGAAGGCTGCATCCTGAACGCGCCGCGGCCCTATCCCGTCAGCGTCCGCCACGTGGTGGGCCAGCTGCTGCCCGACCTGATGATGGGCTGCCTGCACCAGGCGGTGCCGGACCGGGTGAATGCGGAAGGCTCCTCTGCGCTGTGGAACCCGCCCTTGCGCGGCGGCGCGCAGGTCAGCGGCGCGCAGGCCGAGTTGCCGGATTTCGAGATCATCACCTTCAATTCCGGCGGCACGGGCGCGCGGCCGACGAAGGACGGGCTGGACGGCACCGCCTTCCCGTCCGGCGTGCGGACCATGCCGGTGGAGGCGACCGAGAACGTCGCGCCGGTGATCTTCTGGCAGAACCAGATCCGGCCGGATTCCGCCGGCGCCGGCCGCACGCGCGGCGGCTTCGGCAAGATCATGGAGATCGGCGCCAAGGGCGATGCCGAATTCGCGGTGAACGCCATCTTCGACCGTGTCGCCAACGCGCCCAAGGGGCGCGACGGTGGCGGCGACGGTGCGACGGGCTGGGTCGGGCTGGATGACGGCACGGTGCTGCGCACCAAGGGCTTCCAGATCGTCCCGAAGGGCCGGCATCTGCTGCTGAAGCTGCCGGGCGGCGGCGGCATGGGCGACCCCAGGCAGCGCGACCGCGCGAAGGTGGCGCGCGACGTGGCCGATGGGCTGGTCGGCGCAGCGGAAGCCAAGGCGACCTACGGCGAGTGAACGGCGCGCCGGCGGCGGCGCGCTACTCGCAGCGCATCGCCATGCGCTGCGGATCCCCGGTCTGGGTGCAGCGCCGAACCGAGGACGGAAGGACGGCCCGCAGCCAGACGCCACCGCCATAGATGCAGACCAACAATCGGCTCTCGCCCGGTGCGACGATCCAGGTATTGACGAAGCGCGGCGGGCGGCCGCGGGTCTCGTCGGGCGCGAGCAGCGCGGGCGCGCCGGCGGCCTCGTCGCCGGGCACGCCGTCGATCAGCCAGACCTCGCGCAGCGGTGTCCCCGCGCCACGCCCGGCGCCGAGCCACT
>NZ_JAPSMD010000169.1 GCF_027856955.1 Falsiroseomonas oryzae
CACCGGATGGGCGCGGCGTGCCGCAGGCACTGCGACAGGCGGAGGCCGCTGCATCCGCCGCGGTGGGTTCCGCGACGGTGCTGGCGGAGCCGCCGCCCCCGCCCGCGACACTCCCTGCGGCGCAGGCCGCGCCGACGGCACCCGAGGCGGAGCCGGCTCCTGCCACGATGGGCCAGGGCGAGCGGCCAAGCCTGCCGGCCCGTGCCCCTGCGCCGCCGCGCGTCGAGGATACGGCGCGCCTCTCCGGCGCGGGCACCGGCAGCGAGGATGGATGGATCCGCATCGACGCCGGCTTCGCGACGCCGGACACCGACGGTTCGGAGCGGCTGCTGGAGACGGTACGGATCCTGGGCGTACCGCCGGGCGCGCGCCTCTCGCGCGGCAGCGAGCTGAGCCCGGGACTCTGGGAGGTCGCGACGGCCGATCTGCTGGCGGGCAAGGTGGCGATCCTGCCGCCGCCGGACAGCGACACCGCGATCCGGTTGACGCTGCGTGCGATGGTTGTCGACCAGGACGAAGGCGGGCAGCACAGCCGCGAGTTGTTCGGCGAGGTCGCGATCCGCATCGCGGCAGTGGCCGACGTGCCACGGCTGGACGTGCGCGCCATCGCGGGCGAGGAGGATCGCGCGATCCCGCTCGACCTCTCCGCTGCGGCGGGCGACGCCGACGGCTCGGAAAGCCTGGCGCTCCTCCTCCTGGGCGTCCCGGACGGCGCGGTCCTGTCGGCCGGCACGCGCAACGCCGACGGCAGCTGGAGCCTTGCTTCGGCCGACCTGCCCGGACTGGCGCTGACGCCGCCGCGCGACTTCGCGGGCACGCTGTCGCTGATCCTCCGTGCTACCAGCACGGAAGCGGCGAACGGCGACACAGCGAGCGTCGAGCGGGCGTTCACGGTGCAGGTCGCCCCCGTGGTGGACGGCGCCGCGGCGAAGGGCGTTGCGGCGGGCCTGGAAGACCAGGCGGTCACGCTGGCCGTGGCCTTCGGCCCATTGTCCGACCGTTCGGAGCGCTGGGACGACACCGTGCTGGTGCATGGGCTGCCTGCCGGCGCCGCACTGACCGGCGGCACCGACCTGGGCAACGGGACCTGGCGCGTCGAGCGGGCGGAGCTTGCGGCCGGGCGGGTGAGCCTCGCCCCGCCCCGGGACTGCGACGCGAGCCTCACGCTCACCCTCGAGATGCGCGTGCTGGAACGGGACGGGACGGCAGCGGTCGTGACCAGCCCCGTGGTCGTCACGCTGGCGGCGGTGGCCGACCTGCCTCTCGCAGCGGCGCGCGATGCCGCGGGGGAGGAAGACACCGCCATCGCCCTCGACCTGTCGGCTGCGCCGACCGACATCGACGGGTCGGAGACCGTCTCCCTGCTGCTGTTCGGCCTGCCGGACGGGGCCCGCCTGTCGGCAGGAACGCGCAATGCCGACGGCAGTTGGAGCCTGGCCCCTGCCGACCTGCCGGGCCTGAGGCTGACGCCGCCGCGCGACGCCTCCGGCACCCTCGCCCTGACCCTGCGGGCCAGCGCAACGGAAGCCGCGAATGGCGACACGGCTTCGCGTGACCTGCCCTTCACCGTGGATGTGTCGCCGCGCGCGGAGGCGGATGCGAGTCTCCTGCTAAGCGCCAGCGGCGCCGAGGATGGCTGGATCCCGATCGCTGCGACCTTCGTGACCGCGGATGCGGACGGTTCCGAATGGCTGGCCGACGCGATCCTGATCGAGGGCGTGCCGCCGGGTGCCGTGCTGAGCCGGGGGACGGAGGTCTCGGCCGGCACCTGGTCGGTCGCGCGCGCGGATCTGCTCGGCGGCCATGTGGCGCTGCGACCGCCGGCGCATTCCGATGCCGACATCACCCTGACCGTGACCGCGACGCTGCTGGACGAGTCCGCGGGCGGTCGCGATTCGCGCGTGCTGAGCGCGCAGGCCGAGATCCGCGTGGCAGCAGTGGCCGATGATCCACTGGCGATTGCCGTCGATGCGCTCGGCCACGAGGATCGCGCGATCCCGCTCGACCTTGCGGCGGCGCTGGTCGACACGGACGGGTCGGAGTCGCTGTCGCTCGCGCTGCTCGGCCTGCCGGAGGGCGCCATGCTCTCGGCCGGCACGCGCAACGGCGATGGCAGCTGGAGCCTGACCGTCGGGCAGCTCGCGGGCCTGACGCTGACGCCGCCCCGCGACTTCGCCGGCGACATCGCACTGACGCTTCGCGCGACGGCCACGGAACACGCCGAGGGTGACGCCGCGACGGTGGAGCGCGGCTTCACGGTGCGTGTCGCCCCGATGATGGACGACGCCACCCTGTCCGCCACGGCGGCGGGAGACGAGGACCGGCCGATCCCGATCCATGCGCGCTTCGGTGCCTCCACCGATGCCAGCGAGGCATGGGACACGACCGCCCTGATCCGCGGCGTGCCGGCGGGCGCGACGCTAAGCGCGGGCGTGGATCTGGGCGGGGGCGTCTGGCGCGTGGACCGTGCCGCGCTGGCCGCAGGCGACATCGCCATCACGCCGCCGCGCCACAGTGACGTCCCGATCGCGCTGACGGCGGAAGCCGTGCTGCGAGACACGGATGGCGGCGGCGCGACCAGCACCATCGTCGCTCCCGTCACCGTCGCGGTACGCGCGGTCGCGGACGTGCCGCTGCTGGGCGCGGCATCGGCCTCGGGCGACGAGGATACCGCCATCCGTCTCGACCTCTCGGCGGCGCTGACGGATGCGGACGGGTCCGAGGCGCTCGCGATCCAGCTGCTGGGCGTGCCGCCCGGCGCGACGCTCTCGGCCGGCACGCGCAACGCCGACGGCAGCTGGAGCCTGACGACCGCACAGCTTGCCGGGCTGACCCTGAGCCCGCCGCGCGACTTCGGCGGCACGATCCCGCTGGTGCTGCGCGCCACCGCGACCGAGACGGCGAACGGGGATGCGGCGACGACGGAAGTGCCCTTCGTCGTCGCCGTCACGCCCCGCGCCGACCGTTCGACGGGCTCGGCCTCTGGCGAAGGCACGGAGGATGGCTGGGTGCCGATCCGCGGCACAGGCGCCGTGACCGACCTGGACGGCTCCGAATGGCTCGACCCGGTGCTGACCATCGGCGACGTGCCGTCCGGTGCCGTGCTGAACCACGGCACGCAGACCGCACCGGGCACCTGGTCGGTGCCGCTGGCCGTCTTCCTGGCCGGGGACCTCGCGATCCGTCCACCGGCAAATTCCGATGCGGACATCACGCTCCGCCTCACCACCGTGGTGCACGACGGCACCGACAGCCTGGTCGTCGAGGAGCATGCGACCTTCGTCGTGCGTGCCGTCGCGGACGCACCGACCGTACACGTCGCCGACGCGGAGGGGAGAGAGGACAGCCCGATCCGCCTGGCCGGCCTCGGCGGCGTCCTCGCCGACACGGACGGATCGGAGACGCTCAGCTTCGTGCTGAACGGCCTGCCGGTCGGCGCACGGCTGTCCGCCGGGACGCGCAACGCCGATGGCAGCTGGACGCTGACACCGGCGCAGCTGACCAATGTCTCGGTCACGCCGCCCGCGCACTTCTCCGGTCGCATGGACCTGTCGCTGACGGCGATTGCGACGGAGGCCCGCGACGGGGCACCCCACGCGCGGACCACCGCCGCCTTCTCGGTCTCGGTGGAGCCCGTGGCGGATGCCGGCACCATCCTTGGAAGCAGGACCGGCGACGAGGATGGATGGATCACCCTGCGGCCGGCTTTCGTGACCCCGGATGCCGACGGATCGGAAACCTGGTCCGAAACGACGCGCATCTCCGGCGTGCCCTCCGGCGCGACGCTGAGCCGCGGTACGCAGGTCGCGCCCGGCGAATGGGAGGTCGCAACCGCCGACCTGCGCGCGCAGCTGGTAAGCATCCGGCCGCCCGCCGACAGCGACGGCGACTTCACCCTGACGCTGCGCGCGATGCTGTCGGATGCCGGCAACGGCAGCGTGGCGACGCGCGCAATCACCGGCAGCCATGCCGTCACCGTGCGGGCGCTGGCCGATGCACCCGTGGTGCAGGCGCTGGATGCCAGCGGCGTGGAGGACGGAGCGATCGCGCTCGACCTCGCTGCGGCGCTCACGGACACGGATGGCTCGGAGAGCCTCGGGCTGCTGCTGCTCGGCGTCCCGGCGGCCGCAACGCTCTCGGCGGGCACGCGCAACCCGGACGGAAGCTGGACCCTGGCAGCCACGGACCTGCCCGGCCTGTCGATCACGCCGCCCCGCGACTTCTCCGGCATCATCGACCTGACCCTGCGGGCGACCGCGCAGGAACGGCGCGACGGCAGCAGCGCCACGGTGGACCGCGCCTTCAGGGTGACGGTCGATGCCGCGGCGGATGCGCCCGCCCTGCGCGCCGGCCCCGCCATCGGGCGAGAGGACGAGGCCATCGCGCTGCGCGTCTCGGCCGCGACCACGGACACTGACGGATCGGAGAGCATCGCCGGCTTCCGCATACACGACCTTCCGGACGGCGCGGTGCTGCGTGCCGGCGGTGCGGTGCTGACGCGGGAAGCCGATGGCAGCGTGCTGGTCGATGCCGCCGCAGCCTCCACCTTGTCCGTGAAGCCCCCGGCCCACAGCGATGCCGACTTCACCCTGCGCGTCAGCGCGATCGCGCAGGAACCGAACGGCAGTCGCGCCGAGAGCCCGCCGCGTGACCTGCCGGTGCGGGTGGAGGCGGCCGCCGACACGCCGATCTGGCTCCGCATCGGAGCGGATGGGTCGGAGGACACGCAGATTCCGCTCGACCTGGCCGCGCGGCTTGCCGACCTGGATGGGTCGGAGCGCCTCTCCTACGTGATTTCCGGTGTGCCGGAAGGCGCCGTGCTCTCGGCAGGCACCTGGCGCGGTCCGGGCAGCTACTCCCTCACCACGCAGGACAAAGTGGGCGTCACGCTGACGCCGCCAGCCGATTTCAGCGGCACCATCACGCTGACCGCGACCGCCGTCGCGCAGGAAGCAGATGGCGGTTCGCTGGCGCTGGCGACGGTGCACTTCCCTGTCCGCGTCGCCGCTGTCGTCGACACCGGCGACTGGTCCGGCACCGCGCGCGGGACGGAGGATGTCGCCATTCCGTTGAACCTCGCGCCATCCCTGCGTGACCGCGATGGATCGGAGCGGCTGGTCGGCGAGGCAATTGTGGAAGGCGTGCCGGTCGGCGCGGTGCTGCGCCTGGCCGATGGCACCGCCGTGCCAACCACCGGCGGGGTGGCCCGCATCGACGCGGAGGATCTGGGCGGACTGAGGCTCACCATGCCGCGCGACAGCGACGTCGCGGCGCGGCTTTCGGTGCGCATCACCGTGCGCGACCAGGACGGCACGGCGGCGGAGCTGCGCGGTGTCGTGACGGTCGATCCGATCGGCGTCGCCGACACGCCCACGCTCATGGTCAGCGGCCTCACCATGGCCGGGCATGACAGCCGCGACCCAGCGCGGGGGTGGGCGACGCTGCCGGTCGCTGCGGCACTTGCCGACACCGATGGATCGGAATCGCTGCACGCCTGGATCCGCGACCTCCCGCCGGGCTTTCTGCTCTCGGCCGGCACGCCCGCCGGCGACGGTGCCTGGCTGCTGCACGCAAGCGACCTTCACGGCCTGCAGGTGCGTCCACCGGCGGGCTTCGCGGGCAGCGCCGAGCTTCGTGTGCAGGCCGTTGCGGTCGAGCGCGAAGGCGACGAGGCGATGCGATCTGCGAAGCTCACTCTGCGGGTCGAGCCTGGCACCGCCGGCGGTGACGACGACGACGACGATGACGACGATGACGACGACGATGACGACGATGACGACGGAAGCAACGGCAAGGGCAACGCATACGGCCACGGCCACGGCAACGGCAACGGCAACGGCAACGGCAACGGCAACGGCAACGGCAACGGCAACGGTCACGCCTACGGGCATGACAAGGACAAGGGCAATGGTCACCGCAGCGGGCACGGCCGTGACGACGATGACGACCGCGGGGATGACGAGGATGGCTGCGGCTCTCAGGCGGCCGAGCCGGCTGCGCCAACGCTACAGGTTGCGGCGGCGCCTGGCGCCGAGGACCGGACGCTCCCGCTCGTCATTGAACTCGGCGCCGCCGAACCCGGCACGACTTTGGCCGTGCTCCTCGCCGGCCTGCCCGCCGGCGCCCGTCTGTCCGCCGGGATGCGCGACCCGGAGCGCGACCTCTGGGTGCTGCGGCCGGAACAGCTCGACGGGCTACAGCTGGTGCCGCCGCCCGATTTCGCGGGCGGCATCGCGCTGCAGGTCGCAGCGGTCGCCGTCGGCCCCACCGGCGAGACGCGCCGCACGACGCAAGGCGCCGCCCTGCACATCGAGGCCGTGCCTGACGGCCCGAACATCACGACGGCGACGCCGACCGGCGCCGAGGACACCACCATCCCGCTGAACCTCGCGATCGGCGGTCGCGATGCGGATGGCAGCGAGACCGTCATTTCCGTGGTGCTCTCCGGGCTGTCCCCCGGCGCCTCCATCGCGCCAGCGCCCGGCATCCGCGCCAATGGCGACGGCACCTGGACGGTCGAGCCATGGGCGGTCGGCACCGTCCGCCTGGTGCCTCCCGAGCAGGGCCACGGGATTGTCGGGCTGACAGTGACGGCCACGGTGCGCGAGGCGTCGAACGGCGCCACGGCCACGCTCTCCCGCGGCGTCGCCGTCGCCCTCGCGCCGGTGCCCGACGCGCCGGCCGCGGCTGCCGCGGACGTTGCGGGGTCCGAGGATCGGCCGATCCCGCTCGGGCTCTCGGCACTTCTCGCGGACCGCGACGGCTCGGAGGCCCTGTCCATCGTCATCGCGGGCCTGCCGCACGGCGCGCGCCTCTCGGCGGGCATCAACAACGGCGACGGCAGCTGGACCCTGACGCCGTCGCAACTCCCCGGCCTGACCGTCACGCCACCCGGCAACTGGTCGGGCACCATGACGCCGATCATGCACGCGCATGCGCTGGAGCGGTCGACAGGCGCCGTCGCGACCACGTCCCTGCCCTTCCATGTCGTCGTCGCGGGCGCGGCCGACGCCCCTCTCGTGGATGCCGCCAGCGGCGCGGCGGGGCGCGAGGACACTGCCATCGCCCTCGACATCGTTGCGCGCCTCATCGACACGGATGGGTCGGAGGCGCTGACGCTGGTCGTCACCGGTGTGCCGGCGGGCGCGGTCTTCTCGGCAGGGCATGCCAATCCGGACGGCAGCTGGACGATTCCCGGCGAGGCCCTGCCGACCCTCGCCTTCACCCCGCCGCCGAACTTCTCGGGCACGCTGCGGCTGGACATCGCCGTCACGGCGACCGAAGCCGATGGCAACGCGGCCGCCACGCATGTGCAGCTGGCCGTCACGGTCGCCCCCGTCGCGGATGCGCCGCGTCTCGCGCTGGCTGGCGTGACGGGCGCCGAGGACAGCCCGATCGCGCTGCCGATCGCGGCGACGCTCGTGGATGACGACGGCTCCGAGAGTATCGCGCGGTTCCTGGTGGCAGGCCTGCCGGCCGGCGCGACGCTGTCGGCCGGTGCCCCGGATGGCCACGGCGCGTGGACATTGTCGCCGGCCGAGGTCCAGGGCGTGATGCTCACGCCGCCGGCGAACTTCGCGGGGCGCTTCGACCTGACCATCACCGCCATTGCGCGCGAGGCGGCCAGCGGTGCGGAAGCGAGCCGCAGCGCCACCCTGCCGGTCACCGTGACCGCGATGGCGGATGCCCCGAACCTTGCCGCCGCCAATGCCGTCGGCCTCGAGGATCGGGATGTCCCGCTGAACCTCTCGGTCGTCCTGGCCGACCTGGACGGGTCGGAGACGCTCGTTTCGATCACCCTGTCCGGCCTGCCGAGCGGCTTCGCGCTGTCCGCCGGAACCGCGCTCGGCGGCGGCGTCCACCAGCTCACGCCTGCGGATCTCGCCGGCTTGCGCCTGCGAGCGCCTGCCGACTGGCATGGCAGCATCCCGCTGACCCTGGCCGCTACGGCGCGCGACGGCGACTCCACGGCAAGCGCAAGCCGCGCCTTCAGCGTGGCGATCGCGCCGCAGGCCGACGCGCCTTCCGTCACGCTGACGGCGGCGCCGGAGCCGGCACAGGGGCAGCAGCGCGCCGGCGTGCTGGCCGAGGTGACGATCGCCGACGTGGACAGCCCCCGGATGGGCGGCGCGACGATCGCGCTTTCCGGCGCGGCACCGGGCGACCGCCTCGGTCTCGACGGCTTCGACCTGCCTGGGAACAGCGCAAGCCTGGCGATCGATGGCAGCACGATCGCGCTGAGCCGGGCAGCCGATGGCACGGTCATGCTTGCCGGGTTGGCACCAGCCGAGACCTACGCGCGAATCCTCGCGGCGCTCGTGATCGAGAACCCGGATGGCCTCGTCGCCGGCACGCGCGGCATCGGCGTGACGCTGCGCGACGAGGCAGGCATCGCCGCGCCGACACAGACCGTGGCGCTGAAGGTCGAGCCTTCCGTCATCACCGGCGGTCCCTCCGAAGGGGTGCTGACCGGCACGGCCGGGCACGACACCTTCCATGGCGGCGCAGGAAGCGAGACGATGATCGGCGGCGCCGGCGCCGACGTCTTCGTCGTGCACGGACACGGCGCGACGGACCGCGTCGAAGGCGGCGATGGCAGCTGGCTCGACACCATCCATGTCGACGGCGCCGGCGCCCCGGGCGAAGGTGGCTGGACCCTCTCGCTCGACGCGGATCCCGGCACGACGCGCAGCGCCCGCGCCTTCGACTTCGCGCAGCCGGCGTCCGGCACGATCCACTTCACGGACGGCACGCAGGTGGAACTGGCGCAGATCGAGCGGATCACCTGGTAGCGCGCGTGCCGCGCCGTCGCTGCGCGCTACCGATGCTCCCAGTCGTCCAGGCTGCCGGTGTTCGGCGGCGAGGTGCCGAGCACGTCTCCCTGCGTCGTCACGCCGAGCCCGTTCAACAGCCGGTTCGAGTAGTTGAAATACGCGCAGACCTGGTTCGCCTCCAGGATTTCGCCATCCGTGGCACCGGCGTCGCGCAGCGCGAGCACATCCGCCTCCTCCATCCGCTGCGGCTCCAGCGTCAGCTTGCGGACGTAGCGCAGCAAGGCGAGTTCCTTGCCTGCGAAGGCGTCCTCAGGGCGCGCCGCGGCCAAGGCGCGGTAGATCGCCGCCGCGCGCGCCTCGTCGCGCAGAAGACGTGACAGTCCGGCGAAGTGATGCGCCACGCTGTAGTCGCACCGGTTCGACAGGCTGGTGTAGATGCCCAGGCATTCCAGGAACCACACCGGCAGCGTGTTGCCGGTGTGGTGCAGCACGGACTTGTAGAGCGCGCTGTGCCCTTCCATCGTGTGCGGCCGCAGGCTGTGCGCCTTCATGACGTTGTCGATCAGCCCGCCCGGTCCCTTCACCCTGTCGTACAGCGCGCGCAGGTAGCCCTCGCTGTCGTCATAGGGAACAAGCCGGATCCAGGCCGGGTTCGCGTCGGTGGCAGGCATGGGTCGTCCCTTCAATTGCGCGCGGCGAAGCGCCGCTCCAGCCGCGCCGCCACGGCGGACAGCGCGGCGCAGACCACGAAGTAGAAGGCCGCCACGACCAGCCACGTCTCGAAGACGCGGTTGGTGGTGGCGGCGACCTCGTTGCCGAGGAACGCGAGATCCTGGATGGATACCAGCGACACGATGGAGCTGTCCTTCACCAGAGAGACCGCCTGTCCGGCCAGCGGTGGCACGGTGCGCGCGAAGGCCTGCGGCAGGATCACATGCCGCAGCGCAGCGAGTCGCGAGAGGCCGAGCGCCTGCGCCGCCTCCCACTGGCCGCGCGGCAGGGACTGGATGCCCGCGCGCACGATCTCCGTGACATAGGCGCCTTCGAAGAGGCCGAGACAGAGGATCGCGGCGATCACCCCGGCGGCGAATTGCGGCGGGCCGAACAGCACCTCGATCCATGCGAGCGTCCCGGGCGGCTGGCGCCGGATCCAGTCCTCGACGCCGAGCGCCGGCAGGACCTGGCTGGTGACGAAGAAGTAGAACACGAAGATGAAGACGAGCGGCGGGATGTTGCGCACGGTCTCCACGTAGAAGCCTGCCACAAGCCGCGGCAGAAGCGCGCGTGAGGTGCGCGCGATGCCCATCGCCACGCCGACGACCGCAGCCACGATCGCCGCCCAGAAGGAGACGCGGAGCGTCGTCAGCAGACCCTGCAGCAGCAGGTTGGCCACCCAGCCGCGCTCGGCATCGTGGCGCAGCACGAAGCCCCACACCGGCGCGAAGTTCCAGCGATAGTCCAGCGCCGTCCCGGCGCGCCAGGCCAGCAGCCCAAGCGCCAGGGTCACTGCCGCGATCACGGCGGCGTCCAGCCAGCCGCGCCGGGGCCGGCGGGCATAGGGCCCGCCCGGCAACTCCGTCACGGGCGGCGTCCTGCGATCAGCCCGGCACCTGGTCGCGCCATTCGCGGCCGCTGAACCAGAAGGCCTGCCGCTCCTCCAGCCAGCCATCCAGCTGGCGGAGCAGGATCCAGTTATTGAGGAAGTTCAGCGCATCGGGATCGGACTTGCGCAGCGCCATCGCATCCGCCTGGCGCGCCATCGGTACGGTGAATGGGCTGAACAGTGCGTCCGGGTTGTCCAGCACGGCGAAGAGCGGGCGCGGGATGCTGCCCACCATGGCATGGGCGCGACCGTTCACCACTTCCAGGATGGATTGCGCGTCGTCGTCGAACTGGCGGAAGGTGGCGCGCGGCAGCAGGCGCTGCGCGGCCGCCAGCGCCGAGGTGCCGCGCCGTCCAGCGATCGTGACATTCGGCCGGTTGTAGGCATCCAGCGTCGTCATGCCGTTGGCCAGCCGCCGACTCGCCGCCATGTCCACGCCGGTCGCCGAATACGCCGCGGTGAAGTTGGCGCTCAGGTTGCGCGCCGGCGTGATCGTCATGCCGCCGATGATGGCATCGAAGCGCCCGGCGAGCAGCGCTGGGATGATGCCGTCCCAGGCCGTGGGGACGAACTCCGCGCGCACCGACATGTCCTGCGCCAGCCGGTTGGCCACGTCGATCTCGTAGCCCACCAGCTCCCCCGCCCGGTTGCGGAAGGCCCAGGGTACGAAGGTGGACATGCCGACGCGCAGCGTGCCGCGGCGCTTCACCTCCTCGATCATGGAGGTCGCGGCGAGCGCGGCGCGCGCATCGGCGCCCTGCGCCGCCGCCGGGCGGCCGAAGGCGAAGGCGCCGAGCGCGGCGAGGCCACCCGCGGCCGGG
>NZ_JAPSMD010000170.1 GCF_027856955.1 Falsiroseomonas oryzae
CGACCGGCCGGCTGCGCGTCGGCATCGGCGTCGGCCCCGCCGCCTCCGCCTTCTGGGCGCTGCGCCAGCCGGACGGATCGCCGCGCGGCGTGACCGTCGCCCTGGCCGAGGAGGCGGCGCGCCGGCTCGGCGTGCCGCTGGAGCTGGTGATCTACCCGTCCTCCGGCGCGGTGACCGATGCCGGCGCCGCCATGCCGCCCGGCTGGGACCTGGCCTTCATGCCGGTGGATGCGGAGCGCGCGGCGCGCGTCGCCTTCGGGCCGGACTACTACCTCTCGGTCAGCACCTACCTCGTGCCCGCCGGCAGCACGCTGCAGCGGGTGGAGGATGCGAACCGCGAGGGCGTGCGCATCGGCGGCGTCGCGGGCACCACCACCATCCGCGCCGCGCAGCGTGCCCATCCGCGCGCCACCTTCGTCGCCAGCACGGGCCTCGACGAGGTGATGCAGCGGCTGGCGGCAGGCGAGCTGGATGCCATCGCGCTCGGTCGCGAATCGCTCGATAGCCTGCTGCCGCGCCTGCCCGGCGCGCGCATCCTCGATGGCCATTTCCACGCCCTCGGCACGGCGGTCGCGGTGCCGCGCGGCCGGCCGCTCGCGCATGCCTGGGCGACCGCCTTCATCGAATCCGCGAAGGCCGACGGCACGGTGCGGCGCGCGCTCGACGCCATGGAGATCCGCGGACCGGTCGCACCGGCTGGAAGCCGCACGGCTGGGGCCTGACAGCCTCGACCGTGATGCCGCCGGCGTGCTGCATCGCAGTACTTCACATTCGTCACGGATTGCGATGACAGGAAGGTTGCAAGAGTCGGAGCCGTGCTGATATCTGACCCGCGTTGGGGAGCGCGAAGCAATTCCTGTTTCAGGGAGGTCGCCCCCAATGAGCCTGACTCACGCGCTCGACTCCACCCACGTGCCCGACTGCTTCGTCACGCCCGAATCGCCCGCCGCGGAAGCGGCGCGCCTGATCGCGCGGCGGCGCATCGGGGCTGTGCCGGTGCAGGACCGCGCGGGTCGCCTGGTCGGCCTCGTCAGCGAGCATGACATCGTGCGCGTCGTCGCCAGCCGCGCGCTGGGCCTGCGCGGCCTGGCCGTGGAGGAGGTGATGGACCGCGAGCCCGCCACCGTCTGTCCGGAGACCTCGCCCGAGATGGCGATGGAACTCATGCAGCGGCGCGACCTCCGCCACCTGCCGGTCTGCGGCGCGGACGGCCAACTGCTCGGACTGGTCGGGCTGGCGGATCTCATTCGGCGAGAGTGATCGCCGGCCACAACCCACCTTCCTGATCTGCCCGCCCGCATCGTCCGCCTGGACCCGCGACAGGCGTGCCGGGCGGCGCGGGAGGGTCCCCCGCGTGTGATGTCGTCCACGCCTGCGTCGACCGCGACGCCCCGCCTTTCCCTCATGTCCCAGGGGTTGCCATGCGTCCAAAAGGGCGCCTCCGAAGGTTGTTCGCGCGCGCCGGAAAATACAGATCCTTGCATTGTCGCGCAGTCTGGCTGCCAGACCGAAACCTAAGCGACACATGGCGACAAATGCAGGCTGCCACATCCGGTGGACGGATTTGAATACTTGTGTTTTCAGCAACCCCTTAAGGATTGACGCCAGAATAGTCCGCAGCGAGAACGCGATCCTCGTGTCAACTGACAATCGCTTGTTAACGGCCAGACCCTAAATTTCGAAGGCAGGTCAGGCCGTCCGTCCGTGGGGGGACGAGCGGTTGTCACGGAGAAGGATCGGCCGATGTCGCTGCTGCGGAACGAGGCGAGGACGACGGCGAAGACCTGGAACGGACAGGCCGTCGACGCCGACGAAGTCGATTGGTCCGCCGAGCAGGCCGCATCCTCCACCCTGCCCAGCACGCGCGCCGGCGAGCCCGGCAGCCTGGCGGGCGACATCGTCGTCCGCTCCGGCACGGACGCGGCGGCCGACCTGCCATCCGAGGCGCTGGGCACGATCGGCGTCCGGTTCGACACGGCAGCCCTGGCCAGCCCGGCCATCGAGGTCTCCCCCGTGCTGCCGATGCTGGGTGAGGCTGTGTTCCTGGTGTCAAGCGAGGCTGGCGAGGCGGCGGGCGGCGAGGCTGGTGCGGCCGAGGGCGGCGCGACGGCGGCCGATGCGCTGTCCAACGACGGCTCCTACACCTCGGGCTCGCTCTGGGGGATGTATGGCGACCGCACCGCCATCGCCAACGCCTTCGGCAGCCAGGCCGGCGAGGCCTGGCAGGCCGGCTTCACCGGCTCCACCAAGGTCGTCGTCGGCGTCGTCGACACCGGCATCAACTACACCCATGCCGATCTCTACCTGAACATCTGGCTGAACCAGCGCGAGATCCCCACCGCCTTCCGCGCCAGCCTCGCCGACACCGACGGCGACCGCCTGATCACCTTCCGCGACCTCAACGCCACCGCCAATGCCGGCTTCGTCTCCGACATCAACCGCAACGGCTATATCGACGCCGGCGACCTGCTGAACGACAGCCGCTGGGAGAACGGCCTCGACGAGGACGCCAATGGCCGCCTCGACGACCTCATCGGCTGGGACTTCTTCAACGGCGACAACGACCCCTGGGACGACAACGGCCACGGCACCCATGTCGCCGGCACCATCGGCGCCGTCGGCGGCAACGGCACCGGCGTCGTCGGCGTCAACTGGGCCGTCCAGATGGTCGCCCTGAAGTTCTCCGGCGCCGACGGCGCCGGCTCCACCTCCCGCGCCAGCCTCGCCCTCGACTACTTCACCGCCCAGAGCCGCGCGCAGACCGGCCAGGACTTCGTCGCCACCAACAACTCCTGGGGCACCACCACCTACAGCTCCGCCCTCCAGGGCGCCATCGACCGCGCCGCACAGGCCGGCATCCTCACCGTCGCCTCCGCCGGCAACAGCGCCGCCGACACCGACGTCGCCCCGCGCTACCCCGCCGCCTACACCACCACCAACGCCGCCGGATACGACGCGGTGATCTCGGTCGCCGCCCTCAACAGCTCGGGCGGCCTCGCCTGGTTCTCCAACTTCGGCGACGTCTCCGTCGATCTCGCCGCCCCGGGCGACGGCATCGTCTCCACCCTCTCCAACGGCGGCTACGGCGCCATGAGCGGCACCTCCATGGCCGCGCCCCACGTCACCGGCGCCGTCGCCCTCTACGCCGCCTACAACCCCAACGCCTCCGCCGCCGAAATCCGCTCCGCCCTCCTCGCCTCCGCAATCCCCACCGACAGCCTCGCCGGAAAGACCGTCACCGGCGGGCGCCTCGACGTCGACGCCCTCATGCGGCTGACCTCGACGACGACCTCCACCCCGACGACGGAACCCGCGCCCACCACCTCCACGCCGACCACCTCCACCCCGACCACGGAACCCGCGCCGGCCCCGGCGCCGAGCAACCTCCGCCTGTTCGGCACCAGCGGCAACGACACCATCACCGGCGGCGCCGGCAACGACACGATCTGCGGCGTGCCGGCCAGCGGCAGCAATCCGGGCCGCGGCCAGATCGACGTGCTGGCGGGCGCCGGCGGCGCCGACCTCTTCGTGCTCGGCGATGCGCGCGGCGCCTTCTACCTCGCCGGCAATGCCCGCAACGGCAACGGCGACTACGCGCGCATCCTCGACTTCACCTCGGGCGACAAGCTGCAGCTCGCCAAGGCGCCGGCCTTCGCCTTCCAGACGCTCTCGATCGGCGGCAACAGCGGCCTCGGGGTCTATGTCGACCACAACCGCAACGGCCGCGTGGACACCGGCACGGATGACCTGATCGGACATCTGGTCGGCGTCAGCGCGATCGCCTCCTCCGACATTCTCTTCGCCTGAGACGACGGGCCTCGTGCCGGGTGTGGCGGCCTCGTCCCGCGCGCGGACACCGCGCATGGGGCAGGGCCGCCGCCACGTCCGGCGCGACGCCCCGTCGCCGCTGCGGCGCAACGGTTGAGCGGACGCGCCAGGGCGGCGCGCCACGCCTGCAAAAGCCGCCTTTGTCATGTTTTGTAGGATTTGGAAGATTTCGTTAGAAGTAATCGCGCAGATTTGACGCGAGCTTCTCGATCTCTATTGTCGGGACGCCCCCGGCCCGGCCGCCAGGTCTTGATCAGTTTTCCTGCGCGGTCCCGGGACCAGCCATCTCGGTGAGGGTCCGAAGCCGATGCGTCAGCCTGCAAATTCCTGGACCCACAGGGCTTTCCCGAGCGACCGGTGGGGCGAAGAAACGGAGGATGCCTGGCACGCCGGCGACCAGGGCCACGGCACCGCCGTGGTGCCGGCGGCGCCGTCCGATGCCCCGGCTCATGACCTGCCCGGCCCGATGCTGGCCGCCGTCGAGGTCGGGCCCGGCGCAGGTGCCGCGCCATCCCCCGTGCTGCCGATGCTGGGTGAGGCTGTGTTCCTGGTGTCGGGCGAGGCTGGCGCGGCGGCGGGCGGCGAGGCTGGTGCGGCCGAGGGCGGCGCGACGGCGGCCGACGCGCTGTCCAACGACGGGTCCTACACCTCGGGCTCGCTCTGGGGGATGTATGGCGACCGCACCGCCATCGCCAACGCCTTCGGCAGCCAGGCCGGCGAGGCCTGGCAGGCCGGCTTCACCGGCTCCACCAAGGTCGTCGTCGGCGTCGTCGACACCGGCATCAACTACACCCATGCCGATCTCTACCTGAACATCTGGCTGAACCAACGCGAGATCCCCACCGCCTTCCGCGCCAGCCTCGCCGACACCGACGGCGACCGCCTGATCACCTTCCGCGACCTCAACGCCACCGCCAATGCCGGCTTCGTCTCCGACATCAACCGCAACGGCTATATCGACGCCGGCGACCTGCTGAACGACAGCCGCTGGGAGAACGGCCTCGACGAGGACGCCAACGGCCGCCTCGACGACCTCATCGGCTGGGACTTCTTCAACGGCGACAACGACCCCTGGGACGACAACGGCCACGGCACCCATGTCGCCGGCACCATCGGCGCCGTCGGCGGCAACGGCACCGGCGTCGTCGGCGTCAACTGGGCCATCCAGATGGTCGCCCTGAAGTTCTCCGGCGCCGACGGCGCCGGCTCCACCTCCCGCGCCAGCCTCGCCCTCGACTACTTCACCGCCCAGAGCCGCGTGCAGACCGGCCAGGACTTCGTCGCAACCAACAACTCCTGGGGCACCACCACCTACAGCTCCGCCCTGCAGGGCGCCATCACCCGCGCCGCACAGGCCAACATCCTCACCGTCGCCTCCGCCGGCAACAGCGCCGCCGACACCGACGTCGCGCCCCGCTACCCCGCCGCCTACACCACCACCAACGCCGCCGGATACGACGCGGTGATCTCGGTCGCCGCCCTCAACAGCTCGGGCGGCCTCGCCTGGTTCTCCAACTTCGGCGACGTCTCCGTCGACCTCGCCGCCCCGGGCGACGGCATCGTCTCCACCCTTTCCAACGGCGGCTACGGCGCCATGAGCGGCACCTCCATGGCCGCGCCCCACGTCACCGGCGCCGTCGCCCTCTACGCCGCCTACAACCCCAACGCCTCCGCCGCCGAAATCCGCTCCGCCCTCCTCGCCTCCGCAATCCCCACCGACAGCCTCGCCGGAAAGACCGTCACCGGCGGGCGCCTCGACGTCGACGCCCTCATGCGGCTGGGCGCACCGCCCCCGACCGTCGTCGTGCAGGAGCCGGAGCCGGTCGTGACCGAGCCCGCGCCCACCGGGACCACGTCGCCCGCCTCGCCCAGCCCGGACCCGACGCCGACACCCCCGCCGCAGCCGGCCGGCCTATCGATCACCGGCACCGGCGGGGCCGATACGCTCACCGGCGGCGCCGGCAACGACACGATCAGCGGCGTCCCGGCCGATGCGACCACCGCCATCGGGCGGCTCACCATCGACGTGCTGGCGGGCGGCACGGGCAACGACGTGTTCGTCCTCGGCGATGCGCGCGGCGCCTTCTACAACGACGGCCGGGACCTGCATGCCGGCATGGTGGACTACGCCCGCATCATGGATTTCGAGGCCGGCGACCGCATCCAGGTCTCGGATGACTTCGGCTACGTCTTCCGCACCTTCTTCCGCGACGGCTTCAACGGCGTCGGGATCTTCGCCGACACCAACCGCAGCGGCAGCTACGAGAACACGGACGAGATGATCGGCCACGTGGTCAACCGGACCGCGCTGGCCCAGTCGGACCTCCTTCTCGTCTGACGGGATCGTCGGACGGGCGGGGCGCTCAGCAGGCCTCGGCGCGGAAGACGCGGCTCGGCGTGACGAACTCCTCCTGCGCCGCGACCAGCAGGATCTCGCGGCTCTTCGCCTCCGCCGTCCGGCGCAGCAGCCCGTAGATGCTCGACGCGGCCGCGGAGAGCGCCACGCGCGCCTCGCCCCAGCGCAGGCGGTGGAACAGGAACAGCGCGGCGATCGCATCGCCGGCGCCGTTGACCGACAGCGGCAGCAGCGGCGTGCGCAGGCGCCAGAACTCGCCGCCCTCCCCCGCCAGCAGTTCGATCGCGCCCTCCGGCGTGTCCTCGGTGCGCAGCGATGTCACCAGCACACAGCGCGGCCCGCGCGCCTGCAGCGCGGCGACCGCCGCCTTCGCATCGGCCAGCGAGGCCACCGTGGTTCCGGTCAGCCATTCCAGCTCGAACTGGTTCGGCGTGACGATCTCGGCCGCCGGCACAGCGCGGTCGCGCATGAATTCGGGAATGCCGGGACGCACGAAGACGCCCCGGCCGACATCGCCGATCACCGGGTCGCAGCAATACATCGCCGCCGCGTTCGCCGCCTTCACGCGGCCTGCCGCAGCCAGGATCGCCTCGCCGATCTCGGCTGCGCCCATGTAGCCCGACAGCACCGCATCGCAGCGCGGCAGCGCGCCGCGCTCGGCGATGCCCTCCACCAGCTCGTGGATCAGCTCCGCGCCGAAGACGCTGCCGCGCCAGGCGCCGTAGCCCGTGTGGTTGGAGAACTGCACCGTGTTCACCGCCCAGACCTCCGCCCCCAGCCGCTGCAGCGGGAAGACGGCGGAGGCATTGCCCACATGGCCGTAGCTGACCCAGGACTGGATCGAGAGGATGTTGAGCGGCGACACGGCCTGGTTCACGCGCAGACTCCCCAAGGCAAGGGGCGCGGACGCTAGGGCCCGCCCCGGGCAGGGTCAATTCGCGCGGGGCGTTGCCGTCCTGCGCGCCGCATCCTCAGCCATGCGCCGGATGCGGCGCGCGCTGCTCCCGCAGCTCGACCAGCGCGCGCCGCGCCGTGCCCCAGCTGGTATTGAGGAACAGCCCCGCCATGGCCGCCGCCACGATCAGGTCCGGCCAGCGCGTGCCGGTGCCGAAGACGCCGACCGCGGCGGCCACCACCATCAGGTTGCCCAGCGCGTCGTTGCGGCTGCACAGCCAGACCGAGCGGACATTCGCGTCGCCCTCGCGCCAGCGCCACAGCAGGCCGACCGCCGCCAGGTTCGCCGCCGCCGCGGCGATCGCGATCGCGCCCATGGTGATCGGCTCCGGCCGGCCCTCCACGAAGGCGCGCCACAGCGCCGCCGCCAGCACCCAGGCGGCGATCAGCCCGAGGCTCGCCGCCTTGAACAGCGCCGCGCGCGCCCGCGTCGCCGGCGCCAGGCCGATCACCGCGAGCGACAGGCCGTAGGTCGCGGCATCCATCGCAAAATCCAGGCTGTCCGCCTGCAGCGCGAGCGATCCGGCCAGCGCGCCGCCGACGAACTCCGCCACGAACATCCCGGCATTGATGGCGATGACGATCCACAGCGCCCGGCGGAAGGCGGGATCCTGTCCGGTGAAGACCGTTTCGGTCCCGCAGGAACATGCATCGTGCGGCATGGACGAAGACTGGGCCGGCGCGGCGGCCGGGACAAGGACGCGGCTCGCGTGGCTGCCCTGAGGCGCACGGGCGCGGTTGCGCGCAGGCGCACGGGCGCGGTTGCGCCCCGGCGCGCCCTCCCCTATACGCCCGCTTCCCGTGCCTGCCGGTCGCCGTCGGCGGGCCCATTCTGCGTGAGCGCCGCGATGAAGCCCGACACCCACCCCGAGTACCACGAGATCAACGTCATCATGACGGATGGCACCGCGTTCAAGACGCGGTCCTGCTACGGCAACCCGGGCGACACGCTGCGGCTCGACATCGACCCGAAGTCCCACCCGGCCTGGACCGGCCAGCAGCGCGTGGTGGACACCGGCGGCCAGATCGCGAAGTTCAACAAGAAGTTCGCGGGCATCGGCGTGAAGAAGGGCTGACCCCTCCTTCGCTCCAAGACGCGACGGCCAAGGCGGCGCGCCCTCCTCCCGGGGGGCGCGCCGCCTGCCGTTCGGGGGTCTTGAACGGCGGGCGGCGGCATTCCAACTCCTGGCAGCCGGTGGCGCCCGATCGGGGCTTCCGGCGCGGACGGGACGGGTCGCCCTCGGGGGCCCACGGAACCTGGTCCGCAGGACAACCGAGCTTGCTGATCGAGGAGCTCACGACATGAATGCCTTCGACGTATCCCCGCTGCTGCGCGCCGCCATCGGCTTCGACCGCATGGCCCGCCTGGTCGAGACGGCCCGCGCCGCCTCCGAGGGGCCTTCCTACCCGCCCTACAACATCGAGAAGACCGCCGATGACAGCTACGTGCTGACCATGGCGGTGGCCGGCTTCGGCCCGAACGACATCGAGCTGACCGTGCACGAGAACACGCTGACCATCGCCGGCAAGGCGCCGCAGCCCGCGGATGAGAGCCGCGTGCTGTATCGCGGCATCGCCGGCCGCGCCTTCGAGCGTCGCTTCGTGCTGGCCGACCACATCGTGGTCGAGGGCGCGCAGCTCGAGAACGGCCTGCTGCATGTCAGCCTGCGCCGCGAGGTGCCGGAGGCGCTGAAGCCCCGCCGCATCGCCATCCAGGGCAGCCGCCCGCGCGCCATCGAGGCGAATGGCGAGGCGCGCCCGGCTCAGGCGGCCTAAGCGCAGCCCGCGTGACATGACCGGGGCCGGCGGAGCGATCCGCCGGCCTTTTTCGTGCGGGGCCCGGCCCCCCTCCCCCGCCGGGCGGGGGAGGGTCGGGGTGGGGGCGCGACCGGCCTTCCAGACCGTGGATCGGACGCGATCAGCCGCCAGTCGCCCTACCCCGGTCGCTTGAAGAACAGGTCCGCCGCCGCCTTGCTCGCCTCCCGCTTGGCGATCTCGCGCTCGGCCCGGGCGATCTCCTCGCGCAGCTCGGCGATGTAGTTGCGCAGGTCCTCCACCCCCCAGCGGTCGATCACCGGCGGCTGGAAGCGGTTCACGGGCCGCGGCCCGGCAGGCTCCTCCATCTGCTATCCCTCTCGCATCCTTGGGCTTTGACCGCGCCCGACACGGTCCTTATATCCCATCCCAGACGAGGCGCGGGCGCCTCGGCGGGCGTCCTGGCTCGCCCGCGTCCCAGCCATGTCCTGAGCATGCCGAAGGCCAGACCATGAAGACCCCCCTGATGCCGAAGGCCACCGCCGTGTGGCTGATCGACAAGACGTCGCTTTCCTTCGAGCAGATCGCCGATTTCGTCGGGATGCACCCGCTCGAGGTGCAGGCCATCGCGGATGGGGAGGTCGCGCAGGGAATCGTCGGCTACGACCCCATCGCGAACGGCCAGCTGACCCGCGAGCAGATCGTCGCCGCCGAGGCCGATCCCTCCGCCCGGCTGTCGCTGCTGGAAAGCTCGATCCCGCTGCCGAAGCCGCGCGGCAAGGGCGCGCGCTACATCCCCGTGGCCAAGCGCAACGAGCGCCCGGACGCCATCGCCTGGCTGCTGCGCAACTTCCCGCAGCTGTCGGACCCGCAGATCGTCAAGCTGCTGGCGACCACCAAGGAGACCATCCAGAAGGTGCGCGACAAGACGCACCCCAACACCGCCAACATCAAGCCGCGCGACCCGGTGACGCTCGGC
Organism: Falsiroseomonas oryzae; assembly: GCF_027856955.1. Classification (GTDB taxonomy): domain Bacteria; phylum Pseudomonadota; class Alphaproteobacteria; order Acetobacterales; family Acetobacteraceae; genus Falsiroseomonas; species Falsiroseomonas oryzae. The sequence goes on from NZ_JAPSMD010000170.1 coordinate 9,873, forward strand.
CTCTGCACGCAGACCGCGCTGAACGAGGCGGTGGCCGCGGCGAATGCGCGCACCGGCGCGACCAACACCACCCCGATCGCCGCGGACGACGCGGCCTGAGGGATGGCCCGGCGGCGGGTGCCGCCTGGGCCGGACACAGAAAGGGCCGGGAACCCCGTTCCCGGCCCGCCAGCTTCAGTGCAGGCGCGGAGCCTTCAGCCGCTCCATTTCCTCCTTCAGTCGAAGCTTCTCGCGCTTCATTCGATTCAGCTGGTCCGGATCGGGCCGTGGCCGGTTGTCCTCCTCGGCGATCCGGGCTTCCAGCGCGGCGTGGCGCTCTTCGAGGGCTCGGAGGCGGGGCAGCTCTGGCATGCGCAGTCATCCCTGTCCGTTGTCCGCAGGGGCCGCGACGGGGCGGGATAGGCTCGGGCGGCACCCGGAGTGGCGTGCCGGCGGCCGCGAAGGCCCGCCTCCTACCCGCGATCCGTCACTTCTGCCCCCACGCGCCCCATGTTATGCCCCTGCGCGGCAGGGTCCAGGATTTCTTTGGCCCGCCCCCGGTCCCGTTCCGCCTGCGGGCGAGGTCCGGGTCGCCGGAACGACACGGAAGAACCGGGGCGCATGCTGGCCGACCGCGACAGTCTCCTCCGCCGCCTGCACGAGCTGCGCAGCGAGCACCGCGACCTCGACACCGTCATCGCGCGGCTCGGGGAATCCGGGGCCGACCCGCTGCAGCTACAGCGGCTCAAGAAGCGCAAGCTGAAGCTGAAGGACGAGATCGCCTGGCTGGAAAGCCGGCTCGTCCCCGACATCATCGCGTGAGACCCGCCCCGACATGACCGAGACGGCGCCCCTGGTGGGCGTGATCATGGGCAGCACCTCCGACTGGGAGACGATGCGCCATGCCGCCGACATCCTGGCCGAGCTCGGCGTGCCGCACGAATGCCGCGTGGTCTCCGCCCATCGCACGCCGCAGCGCATGTACGATTACGCCAGGGCCGCCGAGGGCCGCGGCCTGAAGGTGATCATCGCCGGCGCCGGCGGCGCGGCGCACCTGCCCGGCATGACCGCCTCCCTCACCGCGCTGCCGGTGCTCGGCGTGCCGGTGGAGAGCCATGCGCTGAAGGGCCAGGACAGCCTGCTCTCGATCGTGCAGATGCCGGCCGGCATCCCGGTCGGCACGCTGGCGATCGGCAAGGCGGGCGCGACGAATGCCGGGCTGCTCGCCGCCGCGATCCTCGCCACCGCGGACCCGGCGCTGGCGCGGCGCCTGGCCGCCTGGCGGGCTGCCCGCACCGCCGCCGTGCCCGAAAGCCCGACGTGACGACG
>NZ_JAPSMD010000171.1 GCF_027856955.1 Falsiroseomonas oryzae
GACCGTCACGCGGCCGCCGCCGGACGGTGCGGAGGCATCCAGCCGCGCCCCCGCCGGCACCGCGACGCCGCCGCCGGGCGCATTCGCAGTGATGGTGCCGCCCGCCGCCGCCACCGTGCCGCCCGCCTCCACCAGCCGTTCCAGCAGGCCGGAGGCGGCGCGCGCCGTCAGCAGCACATGCCCGCCCTCCGCCTCGATGGTGCCGCTGTTGGTCGCCAGCGCCGTGGCGCCGGAGGGGGCCGACCGCACCTCCTGCGTCACGTCGAAGGACAGCAGCCCGTCACCCGCGAGGTCGAGCGTGAAGGCCTCGCCGCCCGCAATGGCGACGCGGCCCAGCCGCGCGCGGATGGTGCCGGAATTGGCCGCCACCGGCCCGACGAGGGCGGCCAGCCCGCCCTCCCGCACCGTGATGGTCCCGCGGTTCTCGACGCGGGCGCCGGGACGCGGCTGGCCGTCGAAGGCCATGCGGCCGGCCATGAAGTTCGCATTGGTCGTGTCCGACGCCGTGGCGATCAGCCCGGCCACGTCCACCTGCGCGCCGCCCTGGAAGACGATGCCGTTCGGGTTCACCAGTGCGACGCCACCATTGGAGGTCACCCGTCCGGCGATGGCCGAGGGATCCGGCCCGGTCACCCGCTGCAGCGACCAGGAGCCGGCACCGGGCTGGCGGATGTCCACCTGGTGGTTCGCGCCGACATCGAAGCCGCGCCACTCGATCACCGCGCGGTCGCTGGACTGGTTGACCTGCGTGCGCGTGGCGGTCTGCGAGATGCTGGCCTGCCCGGCCACCACGTTGCCGCCCTGGGGGCGCGCGCCGGGCGCCTGGGCCGCGGCGGCGAGCGGGAGCAGCAGGGCCGTGGAGGCGAGCAGGAGCGGACGGAGGGAGCGGCCCATGGGCGTAGTGTGAACAAATCGTCTCTCAACCGCCAGTGGGAATCTCATTTTCAAGATTGCACGTATCACGTGCATAACTGAATGCTTGCCGTGTGCGACAACGTATGCGTTGATGTGCGCGATGATCGCCCGCCCCGCCCCGCGCGCGCCCACCTCCGCCGAGACCGCCTACCAGCGGCTCCGCGCGATGATCCTCGACAACCACCTGCCGCCCGGCGCCCAGCGCCTGGAGGCGGAACTCGCGCTGGAGCTCGGCATGTCCCGCACCCCCGTGCGGGAGGCGATGCTGCGCCTGCAGCAGGACGGGCTGGCCGTGGTCACGCCCCGCCACGGCATGCGCGTCGCCCCGATCTCGCCGGCCGACATGCGCGACATCTACGACGTGCTGGAAAGCCTGGAGCCGAAGGCGGCCGAGCTGCTGGCGTGCCGCGCCCTGCCCGTCGCCGACCTCGCGCCCCTCTCGCGTGCCTGCGACGCGATGGAAGCCGCGATCGCCGCCGAGGACCGCGCCGCCTGGGCGCAGGCCGACGAGGCCTTCCACCGCGGCCTGGCGGAGCTCTGCGGCAACCGCCGCCTCGCCGCCATGGCGATGCAGGTCTGGGACCAGTCGCACCGCGCGCGGATGTTCACGCTCAACATGCGCCCGCTGCCCGCGCGCTCCACCGCCGAGCACCGCGCGACGCTGGAGGCGATCCGCGCCGGCGACGCGGATGGCGCGCGCGAGATCTACCGCAGGCACCGCCAGCGCGGCGGTGCCGAGCTGATTGCCCTGATCGAACGGAGTGGGTTGGCATGGCTGTGACGTCCAACGCGGTGCGCATCGCGGTGATGCCGGGCGACGGCATCGGCGTGGAGGTGACCGACGCCGCGATGGGCGTGCTGGAGAAGCTCACGCGGCGTCACGGTCTGGGCCTGACGACCGAGACGCTGCAGGCCGGTGCCTTCGTCTACAAGGAGACCGGCACCGCGATGAGCGAGGCGGTGTTCCGCCGCGCGGAAGCCGCCGACGCCATCCTGCTCGGCGCCATGGGCTGGCCCGGCATCCGCTATCCCGACGGGACGGAGATCGCGCCGCAGCTCGACCTGCGCTTCCGCCTCGGCCTCTATGCCGGGGTGCGGCCGATCCGCGCCATCCCCGGCGTGCCGCTGGCGCTGGCCGATCCGCGCGCGAAGGACATCGACCTGGTGATCCTGCGCGAGAGCACGGAGGGCCTGTTCCACGCCCGCGGCCGCGGCGTGGTGATCGAGGACCGCGAGGCGCGCGACACCATGGTGATCACCCGCGCCACCACCGAACGCCTCAGCCGCTTCGCCTTCCGCCTGGCGGAGCGCCGCGCGCAGCGGCTCGGCCGGCCGCAGAAGGTGACGCTGGTGGACAAGGCCAATGTCTTCACCTCCATGGCCTTCATGCGGAAGGTCTTCCGGCAGGTCGCGGCGGAGTTCCCGCAGGTCCCCTCCGGCGAGCACTACATCGACGCGCTGGCGCTCGACATGGTCCGCCGGCCCTGGGACTTCGACGTGCTGCCGATGGAGAACATGTTCGGCGACATCATCTCCGACCTCGGCGCCGGGCTGATCGGCGGCATGGGCTATGCGCCCTCCGCCGACATCGGCGACGAGCACGCGGTGTTCCAGCCGAGCCACGGCACCGGCCCCGACATCCACGGCAAGGGCATCGCCAACCCGACCGCGATGCTGCTCTCGGCAGCGATGATGCTGGACTGGCTGGGGAGCCGCGGCGCCGGCCAGGCCTGGACGGATGCGGCGGGCGAGCTGGAGGGCGCGGTGGACAAGGCTTTCGCCGCGGGGCTGCGCAGCGCCGAGTTCGGCGGCGCCGGCACGAAGGAGGTCGCGGCCGCGGTGGCCGGGCAGATCCCGGGATGACGCTGCGCGTCGGCATCATCGGCTGCGGCTATTTCGCGCAGTTCCATCGCGATGCCTGGTCGCGCCTGCCGGTGCGCGTCGCCGCGATCTGCGACAGCGACCGCGCGAAGGCGGAGACCGCCGCGCAGGCCTTCCCCGGCGCGCAGGTCTTCACCGATGCCGCGGCCATGCTGGACTCCGCGCAGCCGCAGCTGGTGGACATCGTCACGCCGCCCGGCACCCATGCCGACCTCGTCGCGCTCTGCGCCGAGCGCCGCGTCCCCGCCATCTGCCAGAAGCCGCTGGCGCCCGATTGGCCGACGGCGCAGCGCATCGTGGAGATGGCGGAACGTGCCCACGCCACGCTGATCGTGCACGAGAACTTCCGCTTCATGCCCTGGTTCATGGAGGCGGAACGCCTGATCCGCGACGGCGCGGTGGGAGAGCCGCTCGACATCGGGTTCCGCCTGCGCTCCGGCGACGGCCAGGGCGAGGACGCCTACCTGGCGCGCCAGCCCTATTTCCGCACCATGCCGCGCTTCCTGGTGCATGAGACGGTCATCCACCTGATCGACGTCTTCCGCTTCCTGTTCGGCGAGGTCGCGGGCGTCTTCGCGCGGCTGCGCAGGCTGAACCCGGCGATCGTCGGCGAGGATGCGGCGACGGTGCTCTTCGCCTTCGCCGATCCGCGCCGGCAGGGCATCGTGGACGGCAACCGCCTGGTGGACCATCCCTCTGACGATCCGCGCATGACTAACGGCGTGCTGCTGGTGGAAGGCACGGGCGGGCAGCTCCGCGTCGACGGCTACGGCCGCCTCTTCCTCCGCCCGCATCGCGGCGAGGAACGTGAGCACGCCTACGCCTGGGAGAACCGCGGCTATGGCGGCGACTGCGTGTTCCGCCAGTGCCGCGCCGCGCTGGCCCACATCGCCAACGGCGCGCCGGTGCCCAACACCGCGCGCGCCTGGCTGCGCAACATGGAGATCGAGGAAGCGATCTACCGATCGGCCGAGGAGGGCCGCTTCGTGACCGTCTAGCGTTCCACGCACCACGACAAGGGAGGAAGGATCATGTTCGCCACGCGTCGCACCGCACTCATCGGCAGCCTTGGCCTGCTCACCGCGCCCGCCATCTCCCACGCCCAGCAGGCGCGTACGCTGCGCCTGAACCACACCGACACCGAAGTCGGCGCGCGGCAGGAAGCCGCCAACCTCTTCGCCCGCCGCGTGCAGGAACTGACCGACGGGCGCTTCCGCGTGCAGGTCTTCCATTCCGGCCAGCTGGCCAACGACGCCCGCAGCCTGGAACAGGTGGCGGTCGGCTCCATCGACCTCGCCATCACCGGCGTCGTCACCTATGCCACGCACACCCGCCCGCTGAACCTGATCGCGCTGCCCTATCTGGCGGAGACCTACGAGCAGGGCTGGCGGCTCTACGACAATTCCCGCTTCATCGCGGAGCAGAAGCAGGCGCTGATTGGCCGCGGCATGCGCATCGTCGGCGACTGGGAAGCCGGCTTCCGCAGCTTCTCCACCACCTTCGCCCTGCCCAGCCCCGCCGCCGCGCGCGGCCGCAAGCTGCGCATCGCGCCGGTGGACATGATCCGCTGGATCATGGAGAGCCAGGGCTGGAACCCCGTGGTGATGCCGGTGACCGAGGTCTACCTGGCGATCCAGCAGGGCACGGTCGACGGGCAGGAGAACCCGGTGGACACCATCTTCAGCCAGCGCTTCTTCGAGGTGGCGAAGCACATCACGCTCTCCAACCATGTCTACTCTCCGCTCTGGCTCTGCGTCGCGGAGCGCACCTGGGGCAGCCTGCCGCAGAACGCCCGCGACGCGCTGATGCAGGCGGGGCGCGAGAGCGGCCAGCACAACCGCCGCCAGGTCGCCGCCAATGACGAGGCGCTGCTGCAGCAGATGACGCAGCGTGGCGCCACCGTGAACAAGCCCGACCTCGGCCCCTGGCGCCAGGCCTCGCAGGGCGCGATCGCCCGCGCCCGGCAGGAATATGGGCAGGAGCAGGTGGACCGCTTCCTCGAGGAAGCGAGCGCGCTGCGGGCCCGGGCGTAAGCGGCGTGCTGCGCGCGCTCGACAGGGTCTGCGGCCTGCTCGGGCGCGCGCTCGACTGGTTCCTGGTGCTGGGCGGCGGCGGGCTGACCGTGGTGGTGATGGCGAACGTCGTCGCCCGCTACGTCTTCAACATCTCGCTCGCCTGGGTGAACGAGATGGGCGAGTTCGTGCTGCTCTGGCTCACCTTCCTCGGCGGCGCGCGCGCCATCCAGCTGGGCGCCCACCTCGCCATCACGGAACTGGTGGACGCCGCCGGCCCCGGCGCCCGGCGCATCCTCGGCTGGATCGCGGATGCCTCGGCCGCCGCGGTGCTGCTCGGCTTCCTGGTCTGGGGCACCACGCTGTCGCACCAGATGATGAACCAGACCCTGTCGGTCACCTACATCCCGATGGGCCTCGCCTATGCCTCCATGCCGGTCGGCGCGGCGCTCGGCCTGCTCTTCATCGCCCGGCGCGTGCTGCTGGGGCCGGAGCCCGCGGCATGACGCTGTTCCTCACGACCTTCCTGATCTTCATGGGCATCGCGCTGCTCGGCGTGCCGCTGGTCTGGGCGCTGGTGATCGCGACCTTCGCCTACATGCAGCTCTCGCCGAACTTCTACATCGAGGAAGGCATGCTGCTGGCCTTCATCGGCGGCGTGGAGCCCTTCCACCTGCTGGCCGTGCCGATGTTCATCGTGGCCGGCGAGATCATGGTGGCCGGCGGCGTCGGGCACCGGATGATCGACTTCGCCTCCAAGGCGCTCGGCTTCCTGCGCGGCGGACTCGGCGTGGTGACGGTGTCGTCTTCCATGCTGTTCGCCGGCGTCTCCGGCAGCGCGGTGGCGGACAGCGCGGCGGTCGGCAGCGTGATGATCCCGGGCATGCAGCGCCGCGGCTACACGCGCGAGTTTGCCGCGGCGCTGGTCGCCGTGGCGGGCACCATCGGCATCATCATCCCGCCCTCCATCCCCATGGTGATCTTCGCCTTCATGGGCAGCGTCAGCGTGAAGGAGCTGTTCCTGGCCGGCTTCATCCCGGGGCTCCTGTTCAGCCTCGGCCTCATCCTCTGGTGCATGTATGTCGGCAAGGCGCGCGGCTGGGATCCCGGCGGCGCACCCACCAGTTCGGCGGAGTTGCTGGCCTCCTTCCGCGACTGCATCCCCGCCCTGCTCTTCCCCGTCGTCATCCTCGGCGGCATCTTCGGCGGCGTCTTCACGCCGACCGAGGCCGCCGCCGTCGCGGTGTTCTACGCCCTGCTGATCGGCCGCTTTGTCTACCGGGAGCTGCGGCTGGCCGACGTGCCGCGCATCCTGCGCGACAGCTTCGTCACCTCCGCCACCGTCATGCTGGTGATCGGCGCCACCACCGCCTTCGCCTGGGTGATGACGATGGAAGGCGTGCCGATGGACCTGGTGGCGACGCTGCGCGCCTGGGACCTCGATAAGTGGGAATTCCTGCTCGTCGTGAACATCGCGCTGCTGCTGCTCGGCATCTTCCTGGAACCGGTGCCGGCGCTGATCCTGACCGCGCCGCTGCTGCTGCCGGTCGCCAAGGGGCTGGGCGTGGACCCCGTGCATCTCGGCCTGATCATGACCTGCAACCTGGCGATCGGGCTGTTCACGCCGCCGGTGGGGGGCACGCTGTTCGTCGCCGCGAAGATCGCCAATGCCCGGATGTGGGGCGTGACGAAGGAACTCGGCCCGATGTTCGGCATCTGCTGCATCGTGCTGGCGATCATCACCTATTTTCCGGGCTTCGTGATGGCCCCGGTGCACTGGTTCCGCTGATGGACCTCGCCGACGTCACCTTCCACGGCAGCGGGCTGGTCCGGCCGGAATCCGTCCTCGTCGCGAAGGACGGCAGCGTCTTCACCGCCGATTTCCGCGGCGGCGTCGCCGCGCTGGCGCCGGACGGCTCCCACAGGCTGATCGCCGGCCATACGGCCGACCTGCCGCAGGGCCTGAAGCCCAACGGCATCGCCTTCGAGCCGGACGGCTCCTTCCTGCTGGCCCATCTCGGCGCCGAGGAAGGCGGCGTCTTCCGCCTGGCGCGCAACGGCCAGGTCACGCCGCTGCTGCGCGAGGTGGAGGGCATCGCCCTGCCCCCCACCAACTACGCGCTGCGCGACACGGAAGGCCGGCTCTGGGTGACCGTCTCCACCCGCCTGACGCCGCGCGACCGCGACTGGACGCCGCAGGCCTGCACCGGCTTCATCGCCCTGGTGGATTCGCGCGGCGCGCGCATCGCCGCGGACGGGCTGGGCTACACCAACGAATGCATGCCCTCGCCGGATGGCCGCTTCCTCTACGTCAACGAGACCTACACGCGCCGCCTCTCGCGCTTCCCGCTGGCCGCCGACGGCACGCTCGGCGCGAAGCAGGTGGTCGCGGACTTCGCAGAGGGCGAATACCCGGACGGCCTCGCCTTCGACGCGGAAGGCCAGGTCTGGGTCACCGCCATCGTCGCCAACCGCCTGCTGCGGGTGGACCCCGGCAGCGGGCACGTCGCGCGCATGCTGGATACCGGTGATCCCGGCCACATGGCGCGGATCGCGGCGGCCAGCCGGGCGGGCACGCTGACGCCGGCGGACATGGCGCAGGCCAGCAGCCCGCTCGCCAACGTGTCATCCCTCGCCTTCGCCGGTCCCGGACAGCGGGAGGCCTGGCTCGGCTGCCTGCTCGCCGACCGCATCATGCGCGTGCCCATGCCCGTCGCCGGCGCGCCGCCGCCGCACTGGCGCTGGTAGCCGCGCCGGGCCAGACTGCGCGGCCCACCGGGAGGAACCGCGCGACGATGGACGTGATCGAGGCGATGACGACGCGCCGCAGCGTGCGCGGCTTCCTGCCCGACCCCGTCCCGCGCGAAACCATCGAGGCGATCCTGCGCGCCGCGTCGCGCGCGCCCTCCGGCTCCAACATCCAGCCCTGGCATGTCCGCGTCACCACCGGCGCGGAGAAGGCGCGCCTGAGTGCCGCGCTGCGCGCCGCCCACGCCGCCGGGGAGCCGGCGCGGCGCGAATACCACTACTATCCGCGCAGCTGGCGCGAGCCCTACCTGGCGCGCCGCCGCGCCACCGGCTGGGGGCTCTACAGCCTGCTCGGCATCGGCAAGGGCGACCGCGAGGCGACCGCCGCGCAGCATGCCCGCAACTACGACTTCTTCGACGCGCCCGTCGGGCTGTTCTTCAGCATGGACCGCGACATGGAGCCGGGCTCCTGGCTCGACACCGGCATGTTCCTGCAGAACGTGATGCTGGCCGCGCGCGGCTTCGGTCTCGACACCTGCCCGCAGGCCGCCTTCTGCGACTACCACGACATCGTCCGCCGCGAGCTCGGCATCCCCGACCACCGCATCCTGCTCTGCGGCATGGCGCTCGGCCGCGCCGATCCCGACCACCCCGCCAACCGCCTGGTGACGGCGCGGGAGCCGCTGGACGGCTTCGTCGCCTTCGGCCCCGCGGCATGAACGGGAATGCCGATGCGCTGATCGATTCGCGCACCGCCTGGATCCGGCTGGCCGCCATCGTCGCGCTGGCGACGATCGGCGGTGCCGGCATGTGGTCGGTCGTCGTCGCGCTGCCGCATGTGCAGGCCGAGTTCGGCGCCACGCGGGCGGAGGCCTCGCTGCCCTACACGCTGACCATGCTCGGCTTCGGCGCCGGCGGCATCCTGATGGGGCGCCTCGCGGACCGCTTCGGCGTGATGGTGCCGCTGCTCGGCGCCGCGGTCGCGCTGGCGGCGGGCTATGTCGCGGCCGGCCTCGCGCCCAGCCTGCTGGTCTATGCGCTGGCGCAGGGCCTGCTGATCGGCATGCTGGGCGCCGCCGCCGCCTTCGGGCCGCTGATGGCCGATGCCTCGCTGTGGTTCCGCCGGCGGCGCGGCATCGCGGTGGCGCTGGCGGCATCCGGCAACTACCTGGCCGGCGCGGTCTGGCCGCCGGTCCTCACCTGGCTGATCGCGGACCATGGCTGGCGCATGGCGCATGTCGTGGTCGGCGTGACCTGCCTGGTCACCATGCTGCCGCTGGCGCTGCTGCTGCGCGCCCGCCCGCCAGGGATGCGCACCGGCAGCGCGCTGCCGCAGGGCGGCAGCGACAACCCGCTCGGGCTCTCGCGCAACGGGCTGACCGCGGTGCTCTGCGTGGCGGGCGTCGCCTGCTGCGTCGCCATGGCGATGCCGCAGGTCCACATCGTCGCCTATTGCGGCGACCTCGGCTACGGCGTGGCGCGCGGGGCGGAGATGCTCTCCCTCATGCTGGCCTGCGGCATCGTCTCCCGCGTCGCATCCGGCTTCATCGCCGACCGCATCGGCGGTCTGCGCACGCTGCTGCTCGGCTCCGTCGCGCAGGGCGCCTCGCTCGCGCTGTTCCTGTTCTTCGACGGTCTCGCCTCGCTCTACGTGCTCTCCGCCCTGTTCGGGCTGATGCAGGGCGGCATCGTGCCGTCCTATGCGGTGATCGTGCGCGAGCACTTCCCCGCCAGCGAGGTCGGCACCCGCGTCGGCATCGTCCTGTTCGCCACGCTGTTCGGGATGGCCTTCGGCGGTTGGCTCTCCGGCCTGGTCTTCGACCTGACCGGCAGCTATTTCGCCGCCTTCCTCAACGGCGTCGCCTGGAACGCGGCGAACGTGATCATCGTCGCGACGCTGCTGATCCGCGCCAAGGGCCTCGGCCTCGGCGGCCACACCCGCTTGCGCGCCTGACCGCCTTCGCCTTCACTGGCCGTTCCGATGCAAGGCGGGAACGGGGGTAGGGCGATGCGGCGGTGGTGGCTGGCCGGGCTGGGCCTGGCGATGGCGTGGATCGGCCAGGCGCAGGCGGGTGCCACCTTCGATGCGGTGCGCGCGCGCGGCAGCGTGGTCTGCGGCGTGAACCAGGGCGTGGCCGGCTTCTCCGCCCCCGACAGCCGCGGCGAGTATCGCGGGCTCGACGCCGATTTCTGCCGCGCCCTGGCGGCCGCGCTGTTCGGCGACCCGTCGAAGGTGCGCTTCGTCGCCACCTCCTCGCAGAACCGCTTCACCATGCTGCAGTCCGGCGAGATCGACGTGCTGGCCCGCAACGCCACGCAGACGCTGCAGCGCGACAGCGCGCTCGGCCTCAACATGGCAGGCGTGAATTTCTACGACGGCCAGGGCTTCCTGGTGCGCCGTTCCGCCAACGTCACCTCCGCCCGGCAGCTGGACGGCGCCACCATCTGCATGCAGCCCGGCACCACGAGCGAGCTGAACGTCGCCGACTACTTCCGCGCCAACCGCATGCGCATGACGCCCGTGCTGATCGAGCGGCCGGACGAGTTCGTCGCCGCCTACGCCGCCGGCCGCTGCGACGTGATGACGCAGGATGCCAGCCAGCTTGCCTCCTACCGCGCCACCGCGCTGCAGAACCCGAACGACCACGTCCTGCTGCCCGACCGCATCAGCAAGGAGCCGCTGGGCCCCATGGTGCGCCACGGCGACGACCAGTGGTTCGACGTGGTGAAGTGGGTGCTCGCCGGCATGATCGAGGCGGAGGAGCTCGGCATCACCCAGGCGAACGTGGACGAGATGCTGCGCAGCACCAACCCGACCATCCAGCGCGCGCTCGGCGTCACGCCGGGCTTCGGCCGCGCGCTGGGGTTGGACGAGCGGTGGCTCTACAACGCGATCAAGGCGGTCGGGAACTACGGCGAGAGCTTCGAGCGCAACCTCGGCAGCGGCAGCCCCATCGGCCTGCCGCGCGGGCTGAACGACCTCTGGACCCGCGGCGGCCTGATGTACGCCCTGCCGCTGCGGTGACGCGCACGACCCGGGCTACCGCCTGATCAGGTAGTAGTGGACGGTCAGGTCGATCGTCACGCCGTCCGGGTCGGCGGGCGGCGGGAAGGGCGGCAGCTGCGCGCCCGAGAAGGGCAGCGTCGTCCCGACATTCAGCGAGGGTGACAGCGACGGCCCGGTCAGCTGCACGCTGCGCACCCGCCCATCGGGCCCGGCCACCACGCGCACGCGCACCGTGCCCGATTCGCCGAGTTCCACGGCCCGCAGCGGATAGCGCATGTTCTGGTCCAGCCAGCGCCGGAAGGCGGCGCGCCAATCCGCGCCCACCTGCGCGCCGGTGACGCGCACCGCCGGGTCGGCCGCGGCCCGTCCTTCCGCCATGCGGGGATCGACGCGGAGGTCCATGCCGCGCGATTGCGGCCGGCCCGCGGGCGGTGCCGGCTGGCCGAGACGGAACCCCTCCGGCAGGAACAGCCCGCCCTGCGGGAAGGCCGGTGCGGCCTGCTGCGGCGGCCGCGGCGCAGCGCGTGGCGGGGCCGGCGGCGGCGG
>NZ_JAPSMD010000172.1 GCF_027856955.1 Falsiroseomonas oryzae
GCGGCGCGGGCGGCAGCCGCGGGCCGGGCTACGGGCCAGGGCCGGGCTATGGCCCGGGCCCGGGACGCGGCCCCGGACCCGGCTCCGCACCCGGCTCCCCCCCGCCGAGCTGAGCGTCGCGGGGCGCGCGCCCGCTACAGCGCCTTGTGGCTTCCGTCGCAGAGCGGTGCCTTGCCGCTCTGCTTGCAGCCGCAGAACCAGGCGCGGCCGTCCTGCTCCGCCGTCCAGGACACCGGGGTAAGCCCGGAGCCCTTGTGGCTGCCGTCGCAATAGGGCTGCCGCTTCGAGAGCCCGCAGGCGCACCACCAATAGGTGCGTCCGGCCTCGACCTCCACCGCATAGGGCGCCTTCTGCGCCACGGCGGGCAGCTTCTGCTCCGACATTCCTGTTCCCCCGGCTGGCAGCGCGTGTTTGTGCCGGCGGCGCCGATCAGGACCGAATGGCCCGGAGGCCCACAGATGGTCGGCGCCGCTCAGCCCTGCGGCATGCCCTCGGGAATGACGGTCTTCACCAGGCTCGCGTCAAGCGATTCGTAGTCGTGATAGCCGATGGTGGCGTAGAGCTGCGCGCGGGTCTGCATGCGCTCCAGCATGGCCATCGTGCCGCCGGTCGAGCGGATGGTGGCGTAGAGCTCCTCCATCGCCTTGTTCGCCACCCGCATGTGGCTGACCGGCCAGATCACCATGGCGTAGCCGAGGTCCTGGAACTCCTTCGCCGTCAGGAAGGGCGTGCGGCCGAACTCCGTCATGTTGGCCAGCAGCTTCACGCCGGGCATGCGCTTCGCGAATTCGGCGAACATCTCGCGGCTGTGCAGGGCTTCCGGGAAGATCGCGTCGGCGCCGGCCTCCAGGTAGAGCTTCGCGCGGGCCACCGCGGCGTCCATCCCCTCGCTCGCCACCGCATCGGTGCGGGCGATGACATACAGATGCTTGCGCGCCTTGCGGGCGGCCGCGACCTTCGCCGCCATGTCGCGCGCGTCGGCCAGCTTCTTGTCGTTCAGGTGGCCGCACTTCTTCGGCAGCAGCTGGTCTTCCAGGTGCACCGCGCCGGCGCCCGCCTCCTCGAAGACGCGAACCATGTGCATGACGTTCAGCGCCTCGCCATAGCCGGTGTCGCCATCCACCAGCATCGGCAGCCGCGCCGCGCGCGCCACCTGGCGGATGTAGAAGGCGACCTCGTCCACCGTGATCATGCCCAGGTCGGGCAGGCCCATGGTGGCGGACATCGCGGCGCCGGACATGTAGAGCGCCTCGAACCCCGCCTGCTTCGCGAGCAGCGCGGCGATGCCGGTATGCGCGCCCGGCATCTGCAGGATCTGCGGCCGGTCGAGCATGGCGCGGAAGCGCTGGCCGGCGGGGGTGTCGGGCAGGTCGTCGCCGATCACGTAGGGCATGGTTGTCTGGCCTTCCTCACACACATGGGCGGGTCGCTTCGAAACTCCGGGCCGGCGGCCCGTCGATCGTCGGACCACTAGAAGAACACGAGGGTCACCAACACGAACAGCGGCAGCAGGAACACCGCGGCCCAGGCGCAGTAGCCGAAGAAGCTCGGCATGCGCACGCCATTCTCCTCCACGATCGCCTTGACCATGAAGTTCGGCGCGTTGCCGATGTAGCTGTTGGCGCCCATGAACACCGCGCCGCAGGAGATCGCGGCCAGCGTCAGCGCGCCCTGCGTCATCAGGAACGCCGGGTCGCCGCCGGCAAGCTCGAAGAACACGATGTAGGTCGGCGCATTGTCCAGGAACGAGGACAGCGTCCCGGACAGCCAGAAATACACCCAGGGGATCGGCTGCCCGTTCGCGTCGGAGGTCAGCGCCACCAGCGGCGCGGCGGCGCCATCGGCGCCCGCTCGCAGGATGGCCAGCACCGGCGCCATGCAGATGAAGATCGCGGCGAACAGCTTCGCCACCTCCAGGATCGCGCCCCAGGCGAAGCCGTTCGCCTCCCGCAGCTGCGCCGAGGTGAAGCGCACCGAGGCCAGCGTGATCGCCAGGAACAGCAGGATGCCGATGCCGCGCTCCACCTCCATCCGCTGGCCGAGCACGTAGACGCTGCCGAGCTTCACGTAGCCCATCGCGATCACCACCGCGACGATGGCGCCGACCAGCCAGACGTTCACCCAGCCCTCGATCGAGAGCGGTTCCTTCCGTTCCTCCGGCGGCGGCACCGGCTTCTCCCGCGCCCAGGCCCAGCTGTCGAGCAGCCAGTAGATGGCCAGCAGCACCACCGCGCAGAGCAGGAACTCGCCGAACAGGTGCGTCGTCGGCCAGAAGAAGGACACGCCACGCAGGAACCCCAGGTAGAGCGGCGGATCGCCCACCGGCGTCAGGCTGCCGCCGATGTTCGCCACCAGGAAGATGAAGAAGACGAAGGTGTGCGTCTTCTGCTTGCGGAAGGCATTGGCCCGCAGCACCGGCCTGATCAGCAGCATGGCCGCGCCCGTCGTGCCCATCAGGCTGGCCAGCACCGTGCCCACCGCCAGGAGGGCCGTGTTGGTGGTGGGCGTGCCGACCAGCGAGCCCTTCAGCAGCACGCCGCCGCCCGCGGTGTAGAGCGCCAGCAGCAGCGCGATGAAGGGCACGTATTCCAGCACCATCACATGGGTCAGCTCGTACCAGGCCCGGTCGATGCCGAAGACCAGGGCAGCCGGCACCAACAGCAGCGCCGCCCAGCCGGCGGCGATCTTGCCGTAGTGGTGATGCCAGAGATGCCCCGCGAACAGCGGCATCAGCGCGATGGAGAGCAGGATTCCCGCGAAGGGCACCGCCCAGAGCAGCGAGAGCTCGGCTCCGGGCACGCCGCCCCCAGCTGCCTGGGCCGCCCCGGGCAGCAGGGCAGCCCCAGCCGCCGCCAGCCCGATCGCTCCGCGCCCAGCCCAGCCACGCATCGCTTGCCTGCCCCCGCCCCCGTATCGGGCCAGGGGCTTACCCGCTTCGGCCGGCCGCGTCACGATACCGGCCGCCGGACCCGCCGCCCGCCCTTTCCGCGCGGCCCGATGCGGCCTAATTACCGGCGCCGACCGGATATCGAGGGACCCCTACCGATGGAAATGACTGGAGAGCGGCTCATCGCGGCCCCACGGCAGCGTGTGTGGGAGGCCCTGAACGACCCCGCCGTGCTCCAGGCCGCCATTCCCGGCTGCGAGAGCGTGGAGCGCACGGGCGACGACCAGTTCCAGGCCAAGGTGGCCGTCAAGCTCGGGCCGATGTCCGCCCGCTTCGGCGGCAAGGTCCAGCTGACCAACATCAACGCGCCGGAATCGTACACGATCTCCGGCGAGGGCCAGGGCGGCGCCATGGGCTTCGCCAAGGGAGGCGCCGACGTGGCGCTGACCGAGGAAGGCCCCGAGTCCACCCGGCTTCGCTACAACGTGAAGGCGCAGGTCGGCGGCAAGATGGCGCAGCTCGGCGCCCGGCTGATCGACAGCACCGCCAAGTCGATGGCCGACCAGTTCTTCGATCGTTTCGCCGCCCAGCTGGCACCGCAGCCTGTCGCGGCGGTGGCGGGCACCGACACGGAGTATCTGGCGGACCGCGGACCCGGCCCGATCACGCAGCATGGCGCGGACGGCATGTCGCCGGGCGGGCCGGTGGCGCGCCCGAACCCGCATCCGTGGGAGACCGGCCTGCCGATGCGGGTGCTCACCTCGGAATTCATGGGCATGCCCTTCCAGGTCTGGGGCGGCCTCGGCGCGATGCTCTTCGTGCTCTACCTGATCTTCCTCTCGACCTGACGCGCGATGACGCCGTCCACCGTCGAGGCGACGCAGCGGCTTCTGGCGGCGGGCGGCTACGTCGCCGACCGCCAGCTGGCCACAACGGTCCACCTGGCGCTGCGCATGGGCCGCCCCCTGTTCCTGGAGGGCGAGCCCGGCACCGGCAAGACCGAGATTGCGAAGGTGCTGGCCGCGCAGCTGCCACGGCGGCTGGTGCGGCTGCAATGCTACGACGGCATGGACCTGGCCTCCGCCGCCTATGAGTGGAACCACGCCCGGCAGCTGATGGCGATCCGCCTCGCCGAGGCCTCGGGCGAGGCCGGTGACCGGGCGGCGCTGGAGCGCGGCATCTACGACCGCCGCTTCCTGCAGTCCCGCCCGCTGCTGGATGCGCTGGAAGGCGAGCCGGCGGTGCTGCTGATCGACGAGCTGGACCGCGCCGACGAGCCCTTCGAGGCCTTCCTGCTGGAGATCCTGGCCGACTTCCAGCTTTCCATCCCGGAGTTCGGCACGGTGAAGGCCGCGGTGCCGCCGGTGGTCGTCATCACCTCCAACCGCACGCGGGAGGTGCACGACGCGATCCGCCGCCGCTGCCTCTATCACTGGGTGGACTACCCCGACGCGGCGCGGGAACGGGCGATCCTGAAGCTGCGCGCGCCGGGTGTCGCGGACCGGCTCTCGGCCCAGGTGGTCGCCTTCGTCCAGGCGGTGCGCGGCGCCGACACCTTCAAGCCGCCGGGCGTCGCCGAGACCATCGACTGGGCCGCCGCACTGGCCGCTCTGGACGCGCAGGAGCTGGAACCCGCCCTGGTGGACGAGACACTGGGCGCGCTGCTGAAATACCAGGACGACATCGCCAGGATCCGCGGGGCCGAGGCGGCGCGCCTGGTCGCGGAGGCGAAGCAGGCGGCCGCGTGATGGATCGTCCTGCCGCCCTCGGACGCCGGGCGGCCGCATCCTCGGCCTTGGCCTCGCGCAGGCCACGGTTGCGAGTTCGGGAAGGATGGTCTGTGCGCGGGCCGCGGTTGCGGCCTCGGGCGGCCCCGCCGGCCGCATGATCCCCCCCAAGGCTGCCCTCGTCCTCCCCACGGCCACGGCCGCCGGCGCTCTGCCCGCCAACCTCGTCGCCTTCGGCCGGCTGCTCCGCCGCGCCGGGCTGCCGGTGGGGCCGGCCGAGATCCTGGCCGGCGCCGCCGCGCTGGAAGCGGTGGAGATCGGCGACCGGACCCAGGCGCATGCCGCGCTGCGCGCCACCATGGTCCACCGGCACGAGCATTTCCTGCTGTTCGACCACGCCTTCGGCCTGTTCTGGCGCGACCCGGAGGCCGGCCGCCACGCCGCCGCCATGGCGCTGCTCGACGGCTTCAAGGAACCGCCGAAGCCGCCGCCCGCCTCCCGCCGCCTGGCGGAAGCCATGCGCGGCGACCGGCCCGAGCCGCCGAAGCCGCCCGAGCCTAAGGAGGAGGAGCGGCTCGACGTCACCTTCACCGTCAGCGAGCGCGAACGCCTCCAGGCCATGGATTTCGAGGCCATGTCGGCCGAGGAGATCGCCGCGGCGAAGGCCGAGATCCGCAAGCTGGTCCTGCCGCTGGATGCCCGGCCCACCCGCCGCTTCCGCGCCTCCCATATCGGCAGCCATGCCGACCTGCGGCTGACCGTGCGGGAGAGCCTGCGCACGGGGGGCGAGATCCTGGACATCTCCCGCCGCCGGCGCATCACGCGTACGCCGCCGCTGGTGGTGCTGTGCGACATCTCAGGCTCCATGTCGCGCTACGCGCAGGTGCTGCTGCACTTCATCCACGCCGTCACCAACGACCGCGACCGCGTGCACAGCTTCCTGTTCGGCACGCGGCTGACCAACGTCACGCGCCAGCTGAAGCACCGCGACCCCGAGGCCGCCTTCGAGATGGTGAGCCACGCCGTGCCGGACTGGTCCGGTGGCACCCGCATCGGCGAATCCCTGGAGCGCTTCAACCGCCTGTGGGCCCGACGCGTGCTGGGCCAGGGCGCGGTGGTGCTGCTGATCACCGATGGGCTGGACCGCGAAGGCGCGAAGGGCCTCGCCGAGGCCACCGACCGGCTGCGCAAATCCTGCCGCCGGCTGGTCTGGCTCAATCCCTTGTTGCGCTTCGAGGGCTTCCAGCCCAAATCCCAGGGCATCCGCGCGATGCTGCCGCACGTGGACGAGTTCCGCCCGGTGCACAACCTGGCGTCGCTGCGGGAACTGGTCGCGGCGCTGTCGGACCGCCACGCAGGGCGAGGAAGGGAGTTCTCGGCATGAGCGACGCCAGGCCTGACAGCGAGGACATCCTGGGCATCGCCGCCGGCTGGCTGGCGGCCGGCGAGACGGTGGCACTCGCGACGGTGGTGGAGACCTGGGGATCCTCCCCGCGCCCGGCCGGCTCGCGCCTCGCGGTCACGCAGTCCGGCCGGCTCGCCGGCAGCGTCTCCGGCGGCTGCATCGAGGGCGCCGTCGCCGACGTGGCGAAGCAGACCATGGCGAGCGGGACGCCGCAGCTTCTCGATTTCGGCATCAGTGACGAGCGCGCCTGGGAGGTCGGGCTCGCCTGCGGCGGCAAGCTCAAGGTCTTCGTGGAGAAGCTGGGGTGACGCCAGCCTTCCTCGACCGCCTGCTCGCCGCGCGCGGCGCGAAGCGCCCTGTGGCCGTGCTGACGCGCCTGCCGGACGGCGCGCAGCTGCTCCACCCCGACGACACGCTGCCCGAACCGCTCGCCGCGGAGGCCGCGGCCGCGCTGCGTGACGACGCCGCGCGGAACGTCACGCTGGGCGCAGAGACCTGGTTCATCCACCCGCACAACCCGCCGCTGCGCCTGATCGTCGTCGGCGCCGTGCACATCGCGCAGGCGCTCGTGCCGATGGCGCTGCCGCTCGGCTTCGCGGTCACGGTGGTGGATCCGCGCCGCGCCTTCGCCACCGAGGAGCGGATGGGCGACCGCGTGACGATCTCCACCGACTGGCCGGACGAGGCGATGACCGCGCTCGCGCCCGATGCGCGCACCGCCGTCGTCACCCTCACCCACGACCCGAAGCTCGACGACCCCGCGCTCGAGGTCGCGCTGCGCAGCCCGGCCTTCTACATCGGCTCGCTCGGCAGCCGGCGCACCCACGCGAAGCGCGTGGCGCGGCTGACGGAAGCCGGCCTGACCGAGGCGGAGATCGCGCGCATCCAGGCGCCGGTCGGCCTGGACATCGGCGCGGTCACCGCGCCCGAGATCGCCGTCTCCATCCTGGCGCAGATCGTGTCGTCCAGGCGCGGCGGGCCGAAGAAGAAGGCCCCCGCCGCCGAGCGGCACGAGGCAAGCGCATGATCTTCGGCCCCACCCCGCTGGAAGAGGCGCGCGGCGCGATCCTCGCCCATACCGTCCGGATGCCCGGCAAGGTGCTGAAGAAGGGCACCGTGCTGGACGAGGCCGCGATCGCCGCGCTGAAGGAGGCCGGACGGCGCGACGTCATCGCGGCCCGGCTCGAATCCGGCGACGTGGCGGAGGACGAGGCCGCCGACCGCATCGCCAACCTGCTGATGGCGCCGCTCGTCGCGCGTTCGCGTGCCTCAACCGGGCGGGTCAACCTCTTCGCGGAGAGCGCGGGGCTGTTCACCGTCGATGTCGCCCTGGTGGACCGGCTGAACCAGGTGGATGAGAGCGTCACCATCGCCACCCTGGCCAATCGCTCCGTCGTCTCCGCGAAGGAGATGCTGGCGACCATCAAGGTCATCCCCTTCGCCGTGCCGGGCAGCGTGCTGTCGGTGATCGAGGCGATGGCGAAGGGCCGCCCGCTGCTCTCGGTGCAGCCCTTCCGTCCGCTCGCCGTCGGGCTGGTGCTCACCGAACTGCCGGGCATCAAGGAAAGCGTGATGGAGGGCGCCGTCGAGGCGACCGAGGCGCGCGTGCAGGGGCTGATGGGCACGATGCTGCCGGTGGAGCGCGTGCGGCACGAGGAAGGCCCGGTCGCCGACGCGCTGACCCGGCTCCGCAAGGCCGGCGCCGAACTGCTGCTGATCGCCGGCGCCTCCGCCGTGGTGGACCGGCGCGACGTCGGGCCTGCCGCGATCGTGCGGGCGGGTGGCGCCATCGAGCATTTCGGCATGCCGGTGGATCCCGGGAACCTGATCTGCCTAGGCCGCATCGGCGAGGTGCCGGCCATGGTGCTGCCGGGCTGCGCGCGCAGCCCGAAGCTCAACGGCTTCGACTGGGTGCTGCAGCGCATCTTCGCCGGGCAGCGCGTCACCGCGCGCGACGTCATGGGCATGGGCGTCGGCGGCCTGCTGAAGGAGATCGAGGTCCGCCCGCTGCCGCGCGCCGATGCGCCGCGCGTTCCCGCCTCCCCCATCGCGCCGCGCAAGGCGCGGCAGGTCGGCGCGCTGGTGCTGGCCGCCGGCCGCTCGCGCCGCATGGCGCCGCTGAACAAGCTGCTGGTCCCGGACAGCAAGGGCGTGCCGATGATCGCCCGCGTGGTGGACAACGTCCTCGCCTCCCGCGCGCGTCCGGTCATCGTGGTGACCGGGCATGAGCGCGAACGGGTGGAGGAAGCGCTGGCCGGCCGCGCCGTGCTGTTCGCGCATGCCGAGGACTATGCCGAGGGCCTCTCCGCCTCGCTCAAGGCCGGGCTGAAGGCGGTGCCGCCGGAGGCCGAGGGAATGCTGGTCTGCCTGGGCGACATGCCGCTCGTCTCGGGCGAGATGCTGGACCGGCTGATGGGTGCCTTCGACCCGGAGGAAGGCCGCGCCATCGTGCAGCCCACCTTCCGCGGCAAGCAGGGCAACCCGATGCTGTGGTCGCGCGAGTTCCTGCCGGCCATGCTGGCGCTGAGCGGCGATGTCGGTGCGCGCCACCTGGCCGCGCAGCACGCCGAGCGCCTGGTCGAGGTGGAAATGGCCGACGACGCGGTGCTGCGCGACTTCGACACCACCGATGCGCTGAAAGCCCTGCCGGAGTTCGCCGGCCGGCGCTGAGCCGCCCGATACGGCAGAATTCGATATGGCCGGTCGATTGGCGACCGAACCATTCCTCTATATAATGACTCTCTAATTACTGGAGGGTCGCCTCGTGTCGGGTTCAACCTGGTCGGTCGAGATCGGCAGCGCCAACATCGCTCCGGATGGCCATGGCGGGCGCGCTGCCGGCCCGACCCTGCAATTCGATCCTGGCGCGGTGAGCATCCGCGTGGACTGGGGCGGGCCGAATGCCCTCACCGGCGACCCGCCGGTCCAGTTCTACCCCGGCGGCGCCACGCCGCCGCTGCAGAACTGGTTCCTGGATGACGGCAGCTACACGATCGTGGTGCGTGCCACCTTCGCCAGCGAGCCGCCGCAGGTCGTGCGCTTCGGCGTCGTGGTCGCGGCGGATTCCACCACGGGCCAGCCGATCGACGGCTCCGCGCGGAGCGACATGCTGGTCGGCGGCATCGGCCCGGACACCCTGCGCGGCGCGGGCGGCGACGACATCCTGATCGGCGCGGCGAAGCCAGGCAGCACGCAGGGCGACGCGCTGTTCGGCGGAACGGGCGACGACCGGCTGAGCGGCGGCTACGGCATCACGGCGACGGACGACACGCTCTCCGGCGAAGCGGGCGACGACGTGCTGAGCGGCGGCATGGGCAACGACCTGCTGCTGGGCGGGGCCGGCAACGATTTCCTCTCGGCCGGCGGCGACGGGATCGGGCCTGACGCTGATCGTCTGGTGGGCGGCGCGGGCGCGGACTCGCTGGCCGGCGGCGGCGGCCGCGACACCATCCTGTGCGGCGCGGACGCCGAGGCCGACCACGTCATCTACTATCGCCCGGGCGACTTCGGCGACGTGGTGCAGCAATTCGCCGCCGGCACCGACAAGGTCGTGCTGAACTTCCTGGCGGGACGCGGCATCGACGAGTCCCGCTGGATCGCCAGCGCGGCGGAGATGACCGACGCCGGCGCCTGGCTGATCTACGATGCGACGACGGGCCGGCTGCTGCTGGACCTGGACGGGACCGGCAGCGATCCCATCCAGATGATCGCCCGCTTCGCGGGCGCGCCGGGACTGGGGTTCGCGGACCTCGTCATCCCGGGCTGAGCGGGCTCAGCCACCCCGGGCGAAGTCGAGCAGATCGGCCGAAAGCCGATCGGCGTCGCTGAACGGCACCCCATGCGGCGCCCCCGGATAGACCAGCAGCCGCGCGCCCGGCACCAGCGCCGCCGTGCGACGGCCGGTCAGGTGCAGCGGGCAGGTCTGGTCGTCCTCGCCCTGGATGACCAGCACCGGCAGGTCCAGCGCGCGCAGCTCCGCCCGGAAGTCGGTCCCGCTCAGCGCCCGATGGAAGCCGAGCAGCGCCGGTAGAGACGCCTGCAGCGCAAGCCCGCGCACCCAGTCCAGCATCGCCTGCGACAGGCGCGGCCCGCCGAAGGGCCGCGCCGCCTGCTCCAGCCAGGCGGGGAAGTCCCGCGCGATCTCGCCGCGCAGCGCCTCCAGCGCGGCGGGGTCGATCCCGTCGGGGTTACCGGGCCCGCCCGCCAGCAGCGGCGTGGTCGGCCCGACCATGGCCAGCCGCGCGACACGCCGGCTGCCGTGGCGCGTCAGGTAGCGCACCGCCTCGCCCGCTGCGCCCGAGAAGGTGACCAGCGTCGCCGCCTGGACGCCATGCACCTCCAGCACGTCGGCGAGGTCGTCGGCCAGCGTGTCATAGTCGTAGCCGCGCCCCGGATCGCCGGAGCGCCCATGCCCGCGCCGGTCGTAGGCCAGGCAGCGGAACCCGGCCGATGACAGCGCCTGCATCTGAAGGGACCAGGAGTCGGACGGCAGCGACCAGCTGGCCAGGAACACCACCGGTGGGCCCTGGCCGATGTCGCGCCGATAGAGCGCCACGTCGTCGCGCGTGACGACGTGGCCGGTGGGCAGGATGGTCGATGCCATGGCCTGCGCCCCCCTCACGCCAACGCCGCGGCGCGCGGCGCGCGCCGCAGTGCCGTCGTCTGCAGCAGCGCGAAGCCGAGCACCGCGATCGCCTGCGCCAGCACGAAGGCGATGCCGAGCCCGCTGGGCGCCAATCCGAACAGCCGGGCGCCCAGCACCAGCAGCAGGCTGTCGGCCACCCAGACCAGGTTCACCAGGATCACCGCGCGCAGCGCGGCCCGGCCCGGTGCGGCCGCCATCCCCAGCCAGGCGACCGCCGCCGCCCAGGGCAGAAGCACCAGCCCCGCCACGCGCAGCAGCGTCTCCGGCAGGCCGAGCGGCGCGGCCAGCACGCCGGC
>NZ_JAPSMD010000173.1 GCF_027856955.1 Falsiroseomonas oryzae
ATCGCCCGGTCCGGGCTACCGCGAGCCGGGGCTGGATGCGCTGCTGGCGCGCGCGCTGGCCGGCGGGCGGCTGCGCGTGCAGTCCGCACCGGCGCCGGCCGCCTTCCACCTGATCGCCGTGCCGACGCCGCTGGCGGAAGGCAGGCGCGCCGACCTCTCGGCGGTGGAGGCGGCAGCCGATGCGATCGCGCCGGTGCTGCGGCCGGGCGATACGGTGATCCTGGAGAGCACCGTGCCGGTCGGCACGACGGAGCGGCTGGCAATGCGCCTTGCCGCGGCGCGGCCCGACCTGGCCTTCCCGCTGCGCGGCGGCGGATCTCCGCCGGCCTGCGTCCACCTGGCCCATGTGCCGGAGCGCGTGCTGCCCGGCCGCGCGCTGCACGAGCTGGTGCACAACGACCGCGTGGTCGGCGGGCTCGGTGCCGGCTGCGCGGCGCAAGCGGCGCAGCTGTACCGCGCCTTCGTGCGGGGCGCGCTGATGCCGGTGGATTGCCGCATGGCGGAGTTGGTGAAGCTCGCCGAGAACGCCTTCCGCGATGTCAACATCGCCTTCGCCAACGAGCTGGCCGCGCTGTCCGCGCGCTTCGGTGTGGACGCCCGCGCCGCGATCGCACTGGCGAACCGGCATCCCCGCGTGGACATCCTGAGCCCCGGCGTCGGCGTCGGCGGGCATTGCGTGGCGGTGGATCCGTGG
The DNA here is from genome assembly GCF_027856955.1 of Falsiroseomonas oryzae. Lineage (GTDB taxonomy): Bacteria > Pseudomonadota > Alphaproteobacteria > Acetobacterales > Acetobacteraceae > Falsiroseomonas > Falsiroseomonas oryzae. Next base: position 695 of record NZ_JAPSMD010000173.1, read on the forward strand.
TTCCTGGCGCAGGACGCGCAGGACGCGGCGCCGCTGATCCGCGCCGCCCGCGCGGTGAACGACGCCGTGCCCTGGCGCGTGGCGGCGCAAATCCGCGCCGCCTGCGCCCGCTTCGCCGCGCCGCGCCTGACCTGCCTTGGCTTGGCGTACAAGCCCGACGTGGAGGATGTGCGGGAGAGCCCGGCGATGGCGATCGTGCGCACGCTGCTCGCCGAGGGTCTTCCCGTCGTCATCTGCGATCCCTTCGTGAGCGAGGTGCCGGAGGGTGCGGTGCGGCGCGACGCGGCGGAGGCGATCACCGCGGCGGACGTGGTCGCGGTGCTGGTGCCGCACACGGCCTTCCGTACGCTCGATCCGCTGCTCTTCGCGGGAAAGGTGGTGGTGGATCCGAGCGGCCTAGTCCGGCAGGCAGCGCGTCAGGCCGATACGCCCCTGTTTGTTTGAGCATCAATTCGTTGTATCATCAGATATCTGCAACGTAGTGCCGGTGGCGCGAGATGGCCGAAGTCTTCATATCGTATTCGTCACGGGACAAGCTGCTTGCAGAGGATTTGGGGGCCGAACTCGATCGCGTCGGCGTAACTTTCTGGCGCGACGAAATACAGATTGGCTGGGGAGAACTCATCAATAAAAAAGTAGCAGACGGATTATCCAACTGCCGGTTCGTTACAGTACTTATAACCGCCAATGCGATGGCCAGTCATTGGGTTAGAAAAGAAGTCAATTTTGCTTTACACAGAGAGGCGGAGACGGGCAGTAATGTGCTTCTCCCTTATATATTCTGCGATCCAAATGACGCGTTTTCGGTCTTTGCAGATCTTAAGACAAAGAAATATCTAACGTCGGATGCGGACTTCTCGCACGCGGCCACTCAAGTGCGCCACCTCATTCACGGCCCAGTGACAGATCAAGTCGTCCACAACTTCCCATTTGCGTACACGGGTCCAGTGTGGATGCGCTTGTCACATGATGATTCCGCGGCCATGAAGGTTAGATGTGAGTTACAGTGGGGTCCTTGGGCCCGTGAATTCGCAATTGCACTTCCTGCAAAGAAGGACTCCTATCTTGTTTTTTCAAAACAGGATAATTTGAGCTTACCTCTGCGCGTTGCTGTCCACCCGCCGTGCAGAATTTCCTTCGGGATTGGCCTGGCCCCTACGCCAAGTGCCGTTGATATCAACCCGTTCTGGGTCGATATGAAGTCAAAATTTGCACGATTCTTCGCTAGAACTTTCTTGTGGCCTCGATGATGCCGAGCTTTGTCGACTGCATTACCATTACTAATGGCAAGCAGGCATCACTAGAAAGAACAATAGAAAGCGTTCGCAGACAAACGCATGTCTATTGGCGCCACATTATAATCGTTGATCGTAACAATCAATTGCATTGTCAACTTGAACAAGAATTTCGTTCAGATAGACGATATTCCATTTTTTGCTCCCGTAGACCGGTGCGCGGATATCAGCTAGATCATGTGGTATTTCTGCGCAACATGGCGCTTCAACATATTCGACATAACTTCGCTGCTTTCCTAGATCACGATGATGAGTGGGATTGCGACCATTTGAGGCTCCTTCTGGCAGAATTTGGCCAGGCAGCGGCTGTGATTTCGGGAGTGCGAATCTATCATAAAAGTGGATTACGCGCATTACTCGACGCTCGTTGCCCTTGGGCGACAACTGACGAGGCGGCGAAAGAGCAATTCGCGCGTTTCGCCGACATCGGAGTATACGAGCGGGGCTCAAACGTCGCATATCCATTCGTCTATCAGTCAAGCAATGACGTTCAAGTTTACCTATTTACAAGCGCAATACTATATAGGGCTCACGAGCTCCTGTCGCGTAGGTTTGTGCCATCGCGAGAACATTCACAGAATTGGGGCGAAAGTCACGATCTTATTCACCGGATAATCCGGTCAGGGCGGCCTGTGAAGGCCCTCCGGGTCGCTACCGTATCTTACCAGTTAGGCGGCTTTTCTCAACCGCTCCGCCCCAATGGCATGCTCGCTCCGTAAGCTCTACTCCACCGTGACGCTCTTCGCTAGGTTGCGCGGCTGGTCCACATCCGTGCCCTTCAGCACGGCGACGTGGTACGCCAGCAGCTGCACCGGGATGGTGTAGAGGATCGGCGCGGCGAAGGGGTCCGCGTCCGGCAGCACCACCACATGCTCCGCGAAGCGGCCGAGCGCGGCGGCGCCGGCGGCATCCGTGAAGGCCATGATCCGCCCGCCGCGCGCCGCGGCCTCCTGGAGGTTGCTCGCCGTCTTCTCGAACAGCGGGCCGCTTGGGCACAGCGCGATGACCGGCACGTTGGAATCGATCAGCGCGATGGGGCCGTGCTTCATCTCGCCGGCGGCATAGCCCTCGGCGTGGATGTAGCTGATCTCCTTGAGCTTCAGCGCGCCCTCTAGCGCGATCGGGTAGAGGCTGCCGCGGCCCAGGAACAGCACGTCGCGCGCCTTCGCCACCTCGGCGGCCAGCTCGCGGATGCGCGCATCCTGCTCCAGAACCTCCGCCGCGTGGCCCGGCACCGCGACCAGCGCCTGGGTCAGCCGCGCCTCCTCCTGCGGGGTCATCTTCCCGCGCGCGCGGGCGAAGCCGATGGCTAGGCAGGCGAGCACGGCGAGCTGCGCGGTGAAGGCCTTGGTGGAAGCGACGCCGACCTCCGGCCCCGCCACCGTCAGCAGCGCGGCGTCGCTGGCCCGCGCCATCGTGCTTTCCGGCACGTTGACGATGGAGAGCACCTGCTGCCCGCCGGCCTTCAGCAGCTTCAGCGCCGCCATGGTGTCCGCCGTCTCGCCCGACTGGGAGACGAGGATGGCCGCGCCGCCATCGGGCAGCGGCGGGTCACGATAGCGCAGTTCGCTGGCCACGTCGGCGTCGCAGGGAATGCGGGCGAGCCCCTCGATCCAGTAGCGGCCGACATGCGCAGCGAGGAAGGCGCTGCCGCAGGCGGTCAGCGTCAGGCGCGGCACGCGGGCGGGGTCGAAGGGCAGGCGCGGCAGCCGCACTTCCTGCGAGCGCGGGTCGAGATACTGGCGCAGCGTGTCGCCGAGCACCGCCGGGTGCTCGTGCAGCTCCTTCTCCATGAAGTGGCGGTAGTTGCCCTTGCCGACCACGGCGCCGGAGACGGCGGTCTGCACGACCGTCCGCTCAACCGCCGCGCCGTCCACGTCGAAGAAGCGCGCGCCCTCCTCCGTCACCACCACCCAGTCGCCTTCCTCGAGGTAGGCGATGCGGCGGGTGAGCGGAGCCAGCGCCAGCGCGTCGGAGCCGAGGAACATCTCGCCCTCCCCGAAGCCGACGGCGAGCGGCGCGCCCTGGCGGGCGCCCAGCAGCAGGCGCGGATGGCCGGCGAAGACCGCTGCCAGCGCGAAGGCGCCGTGCACGCGCTTCAGCGCCGCGCCGAACGCCGCCACCGGCTCCAGCCCGTCGGCCAGCAGCCTGTCCAGCAGGCGCACGAAGGTCTCGGTGTCGGTCTCCGTCTCGAACAGGGCGCCCTGCGATTCCAGCTCGGTGCGCAGCTCGGCGTGGTTCTCGATGATGCCGTTGTGCACCACGGCGACGCGTGTGGTGGCGTGCGGGTGGGCGTTGCGTTCGGTCGGCGCGCCGTGCGTGGCCCAGCGGGTGTGGCCGATGCCGGTCGTGCCGGGCAGGGCGTTCCGCTCCAGCACGCCGGCCAGGTTGCCGAGCTTGCCTTCCGCCCGGCGGCGGTCGATGCCGCCGCCGACCAGGGTGGCGATGCCGGCGCTGTCATAGCCACGATACTCCAGGCGACGCAGCGCATCGAGCAGCAGCGGCGCCGCCTCGCCCCGGCCGACCACTCCGACGATCCCGCACATCGGGCCCACTCCTTCGTTCCGGGTCCGTGCCCCGTCGCATCCGCGTCGCGCCGGTCTAGCCGCTCCGCCCGGCGGGCGGAATGCATAGAGTGCAATGTCAGGGGTTCACAGGCTGTTTCCGCGGTTTTCCGTCGTCCTGCCGGCCTGCATTGACCGTCGACCCGCCCCGGCGCAGCTTGCCGCCTTCCCCGCAGGAGCCCGTCCGGCATGGCCGAAGCCCCGCTTGCGCAGGCGCCGACGCAGGCACCGCCATGGGGCCGCGACGCGCGGATCATCGCGCTGATCGGCACCGGGCACTGCCTGAGCCATTTCTACATGCTCTGCCTGCCGCCGCTGTTCCTGGTGTGGCGCGACGAGTTCGGCGTCTCCTTCGCGGAACTCGGCCTGGCGGTCGCGCTGATGAGCGCGGTGACGGCGGCGCTGCAGACCCCGGTGGGCTTCCTGGTGGACCGCTTCGGCGCGCGCCCCTTCCTGGTGGGCGGCACGCTGCTGATGGCGCTGTCGATCTCCGGCATGGCCTTCGCGCCGGGCTACTGGGCGATCCTGCTGCTGGCGATCACCTCCGGCGTCGGCAACTCGGTGATCCACCCGGCCGACTACGCGATCCTCGGCGCCTCCATCGACAAGTCGCGGATGGGGCGGGCCTTCGCGCTGCACACCTTCACCGGCAACCTGGGCTTCGCCTTCGGCCCGCCGGTGGTCGCGGCGCTGCTGCTGGTGATGGATTGGCGCAGCGCGCTGCTGATCCTCGGGCTGCTCGGCGTGCCCGTCGCGGGGCTGATCATGTGGCAGGGCCGCATCCTGCGCGACCAGGCCAAGCCGAAGGACCGGGGCGCGCAGCCCACCGGGCGGGAGCTGCTGCTCTCGCGCCCGATCCTGCTGTTCTTCGGCTTCTTCCTGCTGAGCGGCATGGCGAGTTCCGCGATCCAGGCCTTCTCGATCACCGTGCTGGGCAAGCTGTGGGGCATGCCGGTCGCGGTCGCGTCCCTGGCGCTGACCGGCTACATGGCCGGCGCCACAGGCGGCACGCTGGTGGGCGGCTGGCTGGCCGACCGGTCGCGCCGGCATTTCGCGCTGATCGTCGTGCCGACGCTGGTGGCGGCGACGCTGGTGACGGCGCTCGGCACCGTCCCGATGGCCGAGTGGCTGGTGCCGCCGGTCGCGCTGCTGGCGGGGCTGGCGCTCGGGGCCTCGCGCACGCCGCGCGACGTCATGCTGAAGGAGGCGGTCCCGCCCGGCCAGATGGGCAAGGTGTTCGGCTTCGTCTCCTCCGGCCTGCCGCTGGGCCAGGCGATCACGCCGGTGCCCTTCGGCTTCCTGATCGACCTGGGCCTGGCCGCGCTGGTGCTGCCGCTGGCCGCGGCGCTGCTGGTGGGCTCGCTGTTCTGCATGGGCAGCGCGGCCGGCGCGGCGCGGCAGGCGCGGGCGGCGGCGCTGCCGGCGGAGTAGCGCTTGGCGCCGCTCGACATCGCGCTGCGGCTGCTCGACTGGGCGGGGATCGCGGCCTTCGCGGCCTCCGGCGCGCTGGTCGCCAGCCGCAAGCAGATGGATGCGGTGGGCTTCGTGCTGATCGCCGTCCTGACCGGCTTCGGCGGCGGCACGCTGCGCGACCTGCTGCTGGGCCGCACGCCGGTGTTCTGGCTGCAGCGGCCGGAGCTGATCGGCTTCGCCGCGGGAGTGGGGCTGCTGGTGTTCTTCACCGCGCATCTGGTGGAGAGCCGCTTCCGTGCGCTGCTCTGGGTGGATGCCGCGGGGCTCGCGCTCTATGCCGTGCTGGGGGCGGAGATCGCGCTGATCGCCGGCGCCGATCCCTGGGCGGCGGTGCTGCTCGGCGTGGTCACCGCGGTGGGCGGCGGCATCCTGCGCGACGTGGTCTGCAACGAGCTGCCGCTGATCCTGCGCCGCGAGATCTACATCACCGCGGCCGCCGCGGCGGCGGTTGCCTATGTGGCGCTGCGCCTGGCGCCGCTGCCGCGCGACGTGGCGCTGACCGCCGGCATCGCGCTGGGCTTCTCGATCCGCGCCGCGGCCATCCTGCGCGGCTGGTCGCTGCCCACCTACCGAGCGCGGCCGGCGCGGGATTATCCCGACCGGCGCTAGCCGCAGCGCCCGGCATGGTCGGCGGCGGCGAAGCCCTCGAAGGTGGCGGTATGGCGCGCCGCCTCGATCCAGAGCAGCTGCGGCGCCTCGCGCAGGATGTGCGCCTCGCCATGGATCATGCGGCCGGCATCCAGGGCGGAGACGCGGCTGTAGCGCAGCGAGAGGCCATCCTCCTCCACCTGCCAGTTGCGCACCGGCAGGGTGCGGCAGAAGACGAAGAAGCGCACGGTCATCGTCCCGGTGCCGTCGGCCGCCAGCAGCAGCCGCGCCGCGCCGCCATCGCCGGCCAGCAGCGCGGTTCGCCCGATCCAGAGCGGGAAGGGCGGGATGCCATGCGGCAGCGCGGCCCGTGCGCGCGGCACGAACAGCAGCGGCAGGGCCAGCGCGGTGCGGCGGGCGAGGGACGGCGGCATCGGGGGGCCTCCGGGCGGCCACGCTAGTCCCGGAACGGCAACGACATCCTGGCGGACGAGTTACCAGTAGTTCACGCGCGCCCACTCCGCCACCAGCCGGCCGCCTTCCAGCACGTGGTAGCGCTCATGCGCCGCGGCGGTCAGGCAGGCGTGGTTCGGCACCACGCGCACCCGCGCGCCGACCGGCAGGCGGTCCAGCGGCAGCGTGCCGGAGGCGGCGCGCAGCTCGCCGTGCTCCTGGTGCACCCGCGTCACCACCGCATCACCCAGCGTCGGCCGGCCGTCCAGGTCCAGCACGCGGCCGAAGCCCCAGTCGCGCGGCGCCTTTTCCGTGCTGCGGTCCTTCGACAGCGCCAGCGCGCCGGCATCCAGCAGCGCCGCGTCGCGCCGCGGGTAGCGCCCGATGACGGAGGCGAGCACCGTCACCGCGATGTCGTCCAGCCCATGCGTGCCGATCTGCGCCTGGAACAGGTCGCCCAGCATGTAGACGCCGGCCCGCATCTCCGTGACGCCCTCCAGGTGGCGGGCGTGCAGCGCGGTGGGGGAAGCGCCGGCGGAGACGATGCGCACCGCATGGCCGGCGGCGCGCAGGCGCTCCGCCGCGGCGACGACGCCGGCGCGCTCGGCCTCCGCGATCGCCGCCATCTCGTCCAGGCTGCGGCCGGCATAGGAATGCCCGGAATGGGAGGCGACGCCGGCCAGCCGCGGCCCGAGCGCGGCGGCGATGGCGAGGAGCGCGGGATCCTCGGCCGTCACGCCGGCGCGGGCCTCGCCGACATCCACCTCGATCAGCGCCTCGATCGGGCCGGGATGCGCGGCGATGCCGCGCGCCACCTCGAGGTCGTCGGTGATCACCTTCACCGCGTTGCCCGCTTGGTTCAGCGCGGCCACGGCATCCAGCTTCGCCGGCACGATGCCGACGGCGTAGATCTGGTCGCGGAAGCCGTGTTCGGCGAAGTAGCGCGCCTCCGCCAGCGTGCTGACGGTGATCGCGCCCTTGCCCGGCGCGGCGAGGTCCGCGACCTGGGCGTTCTTCGCCGTCTTCATGTGCGGGCGCAGAGCCACGCCGGGATGCCGCGCGACCGCTTCGGCCATGCGCGCGACGTTGCGCCGCAGGATGTCGAGGTCGAGCAGCAGGCAGGGGGTGGGAAGGTCCTGGAGACTGCGCATCACAGCGCGACGCCCAGCATCTCCGCATAGCGCGGCGTGGATTTCAGGCCGGTGCCGGTGAGGACGACGACCGTCGTCTCCTCCGCCGCGATCCTCCCGGCCTGGCGCAGCTTCATGAAGGCCGAGGCGGCCTGGGCGCAGGTGGGCTCGACATAGACGCCGGTGCGGGCGAGGGCGAGCGACGCCTCGGCGATCTCCGCTTCCTCGAGCAGCACGGCGCCGCCCTCGCTTTCGCGCAGCGCGGCCAGGCATTCGGGCAGGCGCAGCGGCTGCGCGATGGCGGTGCCCTCGGCGATGGTGGGCTTCGCCTCCTGCGCCGGCAGGCCGAGCGCGGCGCGCGCGATCGGTCCGCAGTTCGCGGGTTGCGCGGCCCAGATGCGCGGAAGCTTCGCGATCTGGCCGGCGCGCATCAGCTCCCCGAAGCCGAGCCAGCAGCCCAGCACGTTCGACCCCGCGCCGCAGGGCACGATGACGTGGTCGGGCGCCTGGAAGCCCAGATCCTCCCACAGCTCATAGGCCAGCGTCTTGGTGCCTTCGAGGAAGAAGGGATGCCAGTTGTGGCTGGCGTAGAAGATCTCCGCCGACTTCGCGAGCGCCGCGTCGGCGCAGTCCTGGCGGCTGCCGGGGATCAGCTCGATCGCCGCGCCGGCGGCGCGGGACTGCACGGTCTTGGCGGGGCTCGTGGAGGCGGGGACGAAGATCGTCGCGGCCATGCCGCCCGCTGCGGCATAGGCGCTGACGGCCGCGCCGCCATTGCCCGAGGAATCCTCCAGCACGTTCGTCACGCCCTGGTCGCGCAGCAGGGAGAGCATCACGCTCGCGCCGCGGTCCTTGAAGCTGCCGGTCGGCATGAACCACTCGCACTTCAGCAGCGCGGTGCCGCCGGGCAGCTGGCGCTCGACCAGCGGCGTGCACCCCTCGCCCATGCTGATCGGCGCCCCTGGCGCGAAGGGGAAGGCGGCGGCGTAGCGCCAGATGGAGCGCACGCCGCGCGCGATGTCGTCGCGCCCGATGCCCGTGCGGGGCGAGAGCAGCAGCGGCTCCCGCGCATCGCCGCACCAGCGCGGCACGTCGAGCGGCCAGGTGCGGCCGGTGCGGGGGTCGAGGTAGGATTGCCGGGGCGACGTCTGCATGGGCCGCATCCTCCCTTGCCGGGTGCCGCCCGACAAGCGAGGGTGCCCGCCATGCCAGACCTGACCGACCCCGTGCTGAAGCTCGCCGCGGAAGTCGTCGCCATCGACAGCCGCAGCTTCGTCTCCAACATCCCCGTAGCCGAGCGCGTGGAGCGCGAACTGGCGGGGTTCGAGCTGGAGCGGCTGGACTACACGGATGCGAACGGCGTGGCGAAGCGCGCCCTCGTCGCGCACAAGGGGCCGAAGCGCGGCGGCGGCTACGCGCTCTCGGGCCATCTCGACACCGTGCCGGCGACGGGGTGGGAGAGCGACCCCTGGACACCGCGGCTGGACGATGCGGGTTTCCTGCACGGGCTGGGCAGCGTGGACATGAAGGGGCAGGTGGCGGCCGCCATCGTGGCGGCGCAGCGCGCCCCGGCGGATGTGCCCGCGACGCTGCTGATCACCGCCGACGAGGAGACGACCAAGCAGGGCGCGCACATCATCGCCACGCGCAGCGCGCTGGCGGCCTCGCTGGGGCTGAAGGGCATCATCGTGGCGGAGCCGACCAGCCTGGCGCCGGTGCGCGGGCACCGCAGCCACATCGCCTTCACCGCGACGGCGCGCGGCGTGCAGGCGCATTCCTCCACCGGCAAGGGCGTCAACGCCAACTGGCAGCTGGTGCCCTTCCTGGTGGAGATGCAGAAGGTCTTCGCGCGGCTGCGCAGCGATCCTGCGCTGCAGGACGCCGAGTACGAGCCGCCCTTCTCCGACTTCAACCTGGTGCTGGATAACCACGGCACCGCGCTGAACGTGACGGTCGCGCGCGCCACCGCGCACATCAAGTTCCGCTACAGCGCCAAGGTGGACCCTGCACCGGTGGTCCAGGCGGTCCGGCACGCCGCGCAGGCGGCCGGGCTGGAGCTGGCGGAGCAGCGGGAAGGGCGGCCGCCCGAGCTGCCCGCCGATCATCCGCTGGTCGCGCTCGGCGTGGCGCTGACCGGCAAGGCGCCGCGCACGGCGCCATACGGCACCGATGCGAGCGAGCTGCAGGCGCTGGCACCCTGCCTGGTGCTGGGGCCCGGCGATGTCGGCCTGGCGCATACGCCGCGTGAATGCGCGCCGGTGCGGGAGCTGCTGGACGCGGTGCCGCTGTTCGGACGCGTGCTGGCCGCCGGGGTGCGGTAGCGCGAAGGGTTCACCCGGTCGTCCGCCACATCCGCGGCTCCCCGACGGTGCGGCGGAACAGGTAGTGCAGCGCCTCGAGCAGCGCGGGTGGGCGCGGCGAGGTCATGGCGCGCAGCCCCTGTGCGATGCGCTGCACCGTTTCGGACAAATGCGCCTGCGGCAGCCAGCAGGGCGCGCAGGGCAGGGCGCTGGCCAGGCCCAGGCGGCGGGCGAAGGCGATGGCCCCCGACGCGACGCGGAAGGCGCGGCGGAAGGCGCGCACGATGAACCAGGCGATGCCGTGCAGCCCGCTGTCGCGCATCAGGGGGTGCGGCGAGACGCGCAGCAGCAGCCGGTGCAGCAGCCGGGCCGCCGCGGCGCGGCGCAGCGCCCGATGCGCCGTGTCAGCGCGGCCGAGCGCAGCCGGCAGCTC
>NZ_JAPSMD010000174.1 GCF_027856955.1 Falsiroseomonas oryzae
TGCGCGGCCGTGCCGGCTTCGCCGCGGGGCTGCGCCACGCCCGGCCGGATGCGCGGCTGCTCACCGGCTTCTGCGGCGACCAGCACGACCCGGCCCTGGCCGAGGCGTGGACGGCCGCGCAGGCCGCTTCGGGGGCGGAGGTGCAGTTCGCCATGCTCGATGGCGCGCGCCCTGGCGCCATCGCGGCATGCCGCGCCGCGGGCATCCGCGCCATCGGCAACGTCCGCGACTGGACGCTGGAGGACCCGGTCTTCCTCGCCTCCGCCGTGGCCGACAACGGCGTCGCCGTGGAGGCGGCGGTCGCCGCCTTCCTCGCCGGCCGATTCGAGGACCGGCGCATCGGGCTCGAGGCGCCCGAGGCGGTGCGCCTGGCGCTGGCCTCCGACGTGGACGCCCGGCTCGCCGCGCGGCTCGAGGCGCTGCGTGACGACCTGCTGGCCGGCCGTGTGACGGTGCCGGAGAGCTACGACGGCCCGCAGTGGCGGCCCGGCTGAGTCACGCCTCCGTCACGCCGCACCACAGCGCGATCAGCGCCGCCACCACCGCCACGCCGCGCCGGTAGTCGGCCTCGTCCACCCATTCGTCGCGGCCGCCATTCTGCGTCAGGTCGCCGCAGAGCGGACCGAGCCCGACGCAGGGGATGCCCGATTGCACCATCGGGTTGCGGATGTCGGAGGAGGTGTGCAGCGGGTTGATCTCCGGTGCCTGCCCGGTGCCGAGCCGCACCGCCTCGCTCGTCGCGATCCACAGCGGATGGTCCAGCTTTACCTCCGCGCCAGTGACGCCGGAGAGGAACACCAGCTGCGGCGGCGTCTCGCGCAGGAAGGGGTCTGCGGCGACGGCTTCGGCCACTGCGGCTTCCACCTCCGCCTGCACCGCGGCGAGCTTCTCGCCCGGCGGGAAGGCCAGCGCGCAGGAGAGCTGCACCGCCGGCGCGACGCGGCTCGCGCGGCCGTCGCCCAGCGTGCGGATGTCGCCGACGAGCAGGTTGGTGGAGCGTCCGATCGCGGCCTGCAGCGCCGGGTGCGTCACGCGTTCGCCGCGCCGCGCATCCAGCGCGCGCAGCGCCGCCAGCACGACCATCGCCTTGTCCACCGGGTTCACCGCGACATGCGCGAAGGCGGCGTGCCCAGGCTCGTTGGTCGCGGGCAGGCGGCCCGGCACGACGATACGGAAGATGAGCTGCCCCGCGGCGAGCGCCTTCACCTCCCGCATGCCGACGCCCGATTCCGCCGGGTGCAGGTAGACCGCGGCATCCGCGGCCACGCCGCCATGCAGCAGCGCGTGCACGCCGCGCGCGTGGCGCTTGGACGGCGTGCTGGCCAGGATCACCTCGCCCTTCGGCCGCAGCCCGGCGTCGCGCAGCACGCGGATCGCCTCGACCATGGTGGCGACGCCGGCCAGGTCGTCGGCGACGCCCCAGCCATGGATGCGCCCGCCATCGACCTCGCCGGCCAGCGGGTCGTGGCGCCAGCCATGCTCGGCCTGGAAGGGCTCGCCGTCGGGGTGGGCGAAGAAGATCACGCTGCGGCCGCCGCCGGCGCCGGGCAGCCGCGCCAGCACCGCCTCGCGCTCCTCCGCCGCCATCGCGGCCTCGGCGGCGAATTCCTCGCGCAGCTTCACCTCGGCGGGGCGGTAGCGGCGGCGTTCCACCGAGCAGCCGAGCGCGGCGGCGGCCTCCGCGACGCGGGCCTGCACCGCTGCCTCACCCTGGGACTGCAGGCGGATCAGATCGCGCAGGAACTCCACCGCGGCTGCCCCGCCTGCCTCCGCCGCGCGCTGCACACGCGCCACCGCCTGGTCCATCGGTTCCCGCTCCCGGAATGTCGCGGCGATGGTTGGGCGGCGCGGCGGGGCCGTCAACGCGGCGCTTGCCGATCCGGCGCGGCCGTGACCATCCTTCCGCCGTGGCTGACCACCGCTGGGGAGCGGTTCGACGCGCGTGATGCGACTGATCATCGGGGCGAAGTGGTCCTCGACCTGGACGATGCGCGGCTGGCTCGCCTGCCGCCTCTCCGGCCTGCCGTTCGAGACCGAGACGCTCTACCTCTCGCGGCCCGACAGCAAGGCGAAGCTGGCGCAGGCCTCCCCGACCGGGCTGATCCCGGTGCTGGAGCATGACGGCTTCCGCGTCACGGACACGCTCGCCATCGCCGAATACCTGTGGGAGCTGGCGCCGGGCTGCGACATCTGGCCGCAGGAGCGGCGCGCGCGCACCGCGGCGCGGATGTCGGCGGCCGAGATGCATGCGCATTTCGCGGAGCTGCGCGCGGCGCTGCCGATGAACCTGGTGAAGCGCTGGCCGATCGCCAACGGCATCCCCTCCAACGTCAAGCTGCTAGGCCGGCCGGGGGTGGAGGCGCAGGTGGCGCGGGTGCAGGAGAGCTGGCGCCAGACACGCGCCGCCTGGGGCGCGGGCGGCCGCTATCTGTTCGGCGCGCGCTTCTGCTTCGCGGATGCGATGTGGGCGCCGATGGCCAGCCGTTTCCGAACCTATTCGGTGGCGCTGGCGCCGGATGCGCAGGCCTATGCGGAGGCGGTGCTGTCGCACCCCCATGTGGCGGAGTGGCTGGCAGGGGCCGAGGCCGAGGCGCGCGAGATCGGCTGGGAGGCCTGCGCCGCCTGGCCGTGACGCGGCAGGCCTTCCCGCATGGGAGGGGCGGCGCCCTGCGGCGCCGCCCCTGTAAGATCCACCGACAGGTGTAAAGCCTGCCGACAGCTCGCCCCGGTCAGGCCGCCTTGCGCCGCCGTGCCAGGCCGAGGCCGACCAGCCCCATGCCGAGCAGCGCCAGCGTGCCGGGCTCCGGCACCTGGTGGATCAGCACGGAGAGGTCCTGGAAGTCGGTGTCCGTGCCGCCGACCCCGCAGGTCGTGATGCCAGGGATGATATGGCATTCGTCGCTGAGGCCGACCACCACATCCGTGCCAGTGCGCGTGAGGAGGTTGCCCGGGTTCGGGTTGGTCAGCCAGTTCGAGTCCCGGACATTGGCCAGGTAGGCGCCCGTGCTGGTGGGGCCGGAGGTCCCGCCGGTGGCGATGCCGCCGTTGTTCAACTGGTGCGGGCCGCCCGACGCGCCGTTCTGGTCGAAGATGTAGTAGAAGGGGATCAAGGTGTTGGCGGCAAATGTCGTCGTGAACGTCGTGTTGATCGGCGTCGCAGCCGCGCAGAGGGCCGACCCGCCCTTGTTGCAGAAGATGGCGTCGAAGCCGTTGCCAAGGTTGAAGTCGGTATCGATCACGAAGGCATTGATGTAGCTGGCGTTGCCGGCGCCGAGATAGGTGAAGGTGTACTGGCCGGCATGTACCGCCGTGACGCCGCCATTCACGAAACCCCGCACGTTGGTCGGGATTCCCTGTCCGGGCTCCGCCTTGAAGGTGTCGGTGCCGAGCGCCGGTGGCCCGACATACTCGCTCACGGCCAGGCCGGCCTGCGCCGACGAAGCCCCGATCATCACCGACACTGCCATCGCGGCAAGGCCGACGCCGATCGCTTTCGTATTCTTCATGCTCGCTCGCTCCCCGCTGGTTGAGCAACCGCGAGCGTTGCAAGAAGCGGACCATAGATTAGCGCATTGAAATACACCGATGTGATCTGCAAGAAAATTACGAGTGTAAGGAAAGATGACGCCTTATCCTTCCCGCAAGGTTCGCTGGACATTTCCATTGTGGCAAAGACATGCAACGCAGCGGGCGCCTCTGGCGGCAAGCGCCGGATGTCCGAACACGGTCCGGCTGCCACGTCACTCGGGCCGACAGGGATCGGTGCTCGCCGGAAGGTGCCGCCGCGCCGGGCTCCTGCAACCATCAGGCGTGTTGCGTCTCGGCGTGTCGCGTCTGGCGGATGGGGTGGGATTCGAACCCACGAGACGCTTTCACGTCTACACACTTTCCAGGCGTGCGCCTTCGACCGCTCGGCCACCCATCCAGCGCAGGGGGCGGGTTCTAGCCACCCACCCCCGCCAGTTCAACCCCGCGCCGGCAATGCGGGGGCCTCGCGTCAGTCCGCGTACTGACCCGCCGCCTGGATCAGCGGACGCCACTTGGCGATGTCCTGCTGCCAGAATGTGCGGTGGATCTCCGGTGTCGCGCGCTCCACCGGCACCGGGGCGGTGCCCAGGTCGGCGAAGCGCCGTGCGATCGTCTCGTCGCGCAGGGCGGTGACCAGCGCGCGGTTGAGACGCTCGATCACGGGGCGCGGCGTGTTGCGCGGCGCGTACAGCCCGTGCCAGACGCTCACCTCGAAGCCGGGCAACCCGCCCTCGGCGGCAGTCGGCAGGTCGGGCAGGGACGCCACGCGCTGCGGCGTGGTCACCGCGAAGGCGCGGATCGTGCCGGCGCGGATCTGCTCGGTGGTGTTGGTGGTCTGGTCGCACATGAGGTCCACCGTGCCGGCGACCAGGTCGTTCATCGCCGGGCCGGTGCCGCGGTAGGGCACCGTGGTGAACGGCGTGTCGAGCGCCTTCTGGAACAGCAGGCCGCACAGATGGCTGGCCGCGCCGATGCCCGCATTGGCGTAGTTGATCTTCTCCCGCTCCCGCCGCGCAAAGGCGACCAGCTCCTGCAGGTTGGAGGCGGGGAAGTTGCGGCGCGCGACGAGCGTCATCGGCACCTCGGTCACCAGCCCGATCGTCTCGAAGCCGTTGACCGGGTCATAGGCCAGGCGCCGGTAGAGCGTCGGGATCGTGGACATGCCGATGTGGTGCAGCAGGATCGCGTAGCCGTCCGGCCGAGCCTGCGCGATGCGCTGCGCGCCCAGCGTGCCGCCCGCGCCGCCGACATTCTCCACCACCATCGGCTGGCCGAGCTCGGCGCCCATCGCCTGCGCGATCAGCCGGCCGACTGTGTCGGTCGGGCCGCCGGCCGCGAAGGGGATCATCATGCTGATCGGCCGGCTGGGGAAGGGCGCCTGCGCCACGGCCGGCGCCGCGAGCACCAGGCCCGCCGCCGCGCCCAGCAGGGCGCGCTTGCCAAGAGGGATCATGAGACTGCGTTCTCCCAACGTCGTTCCGACGCCTCGATACCCGGACGCGCCGCCCGCTGACCACTGGATTTACGGCAACGGATGCCGCTCGGCCAGTTCCGCCCGCGCCGCCGCATTTTTTTCGGCCAGCGCTCTTGATGTCCATCAAGTGGATTACAGATTACCGACAATTCATGAAAGAGGGAACCTCCATGCCGCGTGTCCATCGCCGCGCGATCCTGGCCGGCGCTGCCGGTCTCGTCGCGCCGCTCGCCCTGCCGCGCCTCGCGGACGCCCAGTCCGCCCTGCCGGACCGGCCCGTCCGGATCATCGTCCCGTATAACGCCGGGGGCATCACGGACGTGATCAGCCGCGGCATGGCGGTCGGCCTGCAGGCCGCGCTCGGCCAGCCTGTGGTGGTAGAGAACCGCGCGGGCGCCAACGGTACGGTCGGCACGCTCGCCGCAGCGCGCGCCCCGGCCGATGGCACCACCATCACCATGGGCATCACTGACACCTTCGCGATCAACCGCTCCACCTTCCCCTCGCTGCCCTATGACGACGAGCGCGACTTCGCGCCGATCTCCATGGTCACGCGCGTGCCGTTCGCGCTGATGGTCGGCGCGCACCGTCGCGAGATCACGGACTTCGCCAGCTTCGTGCGCGAGGCGCGGCGCGAGGCCGGGCGGCTCTCCCACGCCTCCTGGGGCGTCGGCTCCTCCTCGCACCTCGTCTTCGAGTTCATCGCCCGCAACCAGGGCTTCGAGAAGCTGCACGTCCCCTTCGCGGCGCAGGCGCCGGGCATGCAGGCGGTGGCTGCGGCGCAGGTGGACAGCATGGCGCTGCCGGTCGGCGGCGCGGAGAGCCTGGCGCGCGACAACCGCGCGCGCATCGTGGCGCTGGCCCATCCGCACCGCATCGACCTCACGCCGAACGTGCCGACGCTGACCGAACTCGGCGTGCCGCTGGCGACCGGCCTGTGGCTGGCGCTCTACGCACCCGCCCGCACGCCGCCCGCCGCCATCGCGCGGCTGAACGAGGCGGTGCGCGAGGGCATGCGGAACGAGCAGACGCTGAGCGTCTTCCGCCAGCAGGCCGGTGCGCCCGAGCCCTCCACCCCGCAGGAGCTTGCCGATTTCGCCCGGCGCGAGCGGGAGCAGTGGGGCCGCGTGGTGCGCGAAGCCAACATCACCGTCAATTCGTGATGCGGGCGGGGGCGGGCCGCGCCGCCCCCGGTCGCTGCTGCGCAAGGCCCTCCGTCGCGTCGCGGCGGAGGGTCTTTCCGTTCAGGCGTCCATCTTGAGCGCGGCGATGAAGGCGCTCTGCGGGATCTCCACCTTCCCGAACTGCCGCATGCGCTTCTTGCCCTCCTTCTGCTTCTCGAGGAGCTTGCGCTTGCGGGTGATGTCGCCGCCGTAGCACTTGGCGGTGACGTCCTTCGACAGGGCGCTGATCGTCTCGCGCGCGATGACGCGGCCGCCGATCGCCGCCTGGATCGGGATCTTGAAGAGCTGGCGGGGGATCAGCTCCTTCAGCTTCTCGCAGATCTGCCGCCCGCGCCGCTCCGCCGCGCTGCGATGCGCCATGAAGGACAGCGCGTCCACCGGCTCGGCGTTGACCAGGATGGAGATCTTGACCAGGTCGCCTTCCTCGTAGCCGTCCTGCTGGTAGTCGAAGCTGGCATAGCCGCGGGAGACGGACTTCAGGCGGTCGTAGAAGTCGAACACCACCTCGTTCAGCGGCAGGCGATAGACCGCCATGGCGCGGTTGCCGACATAGGTCAGCTCGATCTGTCGCCCCCGCCGCTCGTTGCACAGCGTCAGCACCGGGCCGAGGTAGTCGTCCGGCACCATGATGGTGGCCTTGATCCAGGGCTCCTCGATGAGGTCCACCACGCTGCCATCCGGCATGTCGGCCGGGTTGTGCAGCTCGATCTCCTCGCCGTTGGTCTTGCGGATCTTGTAGACCACGCTCGGCGCCGTCGCGATCAGGTCGAGGTCGAACTCGCGGGACAGGCGCTCCTGGATGATCTCCAGGTGCAGCAGGCCGAGGAAGCCGCAGCGATAGCCGAAGCCGAGCGCGGCGGAGGTCTCCGGCTCGTAGTGGAAGGACGCGTCGTTCAGCCGCAGCTTGGCCAAGGATTCGCGCAGCTTCTCGAAGTCGTCGGCATCCACCGGATACAGGCCGCACCACACCACCGGGATGGAGGGCTTGAAGCCCGGCAGCGGCGCGCTGGCAGGGTTGCGGTCGTCGGTGATGGTGTCGCCGACATTGGTGTCGGCCACCGTCTTGATCGCCGCGGTGACGAAGCCCATCTCGCCCGGGCTCAGCCGGTCCACCGGCACCATCTTCGGCGTGAACACGCCGACCTGCTCGATGGTGTGGACCGAGCCGTTCGACATCATGCGGATGCGCTGGCCCTTGCGCAGCTCGCCATCCTTCACGCGCACCAGCACGACGACGCCGAGATAGGCGTCGTACCAGGAATCGACGAGCAGCGCCTTGGTGGTGGCGTTCACGTCGCCCTGCGGCGGCGGCAGGCGGGTGACGATGGCCTCCAGCACGCCCTCGATGTTGAGCCCCGTCTTCGCGCTGATCATCACGGCGTCGGAGGCGTCGAGGCCGATCACGTCCTCGATCTGCTGCTTCACCCGGTCCGGCTCGGCGGCCGGCAGGTCGATCTTG
Source organism: Falsiroseomonas oryzae (assembly GCF_027856955.1). Lineage (GTDB taxonomy): Bacteria > Pseudomonadota > Alphaproteobacteria > Acetobacterales > Acetobacteraceae > Falsiroseomonas > Falsiroseomonas oryzae. Next base: position 7,646 of record NZ_JAPSMD010000174.1, read on the forward strand.
TTCAGGACCGGCACGATCTCGTGGTTGGCGTCGATCGCCTGGTAGACATTGGCCAGCGTCTGCGCCTCGACCCCCTGGGAAGCATCCACCACCAGCAGGCTGCCCTCGCAGGCGGCCAGGCTGCGGCTGACCTCGTAGGCGAAGTCCACATGGCCCGGCGTGTCCATCAGGTTCAGCGTGTAGGTCTTGCCGTCCTTCGCCAGGTAGTTCAGGCGGACGGTCTGCGCCTTGATGGTGATGCCGCGCTCCCGCTCCAGCTCCATGTTGTCGAGGAGCTGCTCCTTCATCTCGCGCGCGGTCACGGCGCCGGTCGTCTGGATCAGGCGGTCGGCCAGGGTGGATTTCCCGTGGTCGATATGCGCGATGATCGAGAAGTTGCGGATGCGGTCGAGGGGTACGTCGGTCATCGGATGCCCGTGGATTCCCGCCCCACATAGGGGCTGGGCGCCGTGCTGGAAAGCTTTCGCCGCGCTGCGGCGTCAGACCGCCGGGCGCGCGGCCTCCCGCGGTGGGTGGAGCAGGGCCAGCGCCTCCTCCATCGCGATCTCCCGCCCCGCCTCGATCCCCTCCAGCGCCTCCGCCAGCTCGGCCGGCGTGCCGCCCCAGGGGCGGGCGGGCAGAAGCTGGAAGCGGTAGCGGCCGTCGTGCAGCGGCAGCAGGTTGATGTCGGTGCGCAAGGCCGGGTGGAAGATGCCGGCGACCGGCAGGTGGATCGTCTCCGCCTCCGAAAGCCAGGCCGCCAGCCAGGAGAAGGTGCTGACGGCGACGCAGATGTGGCGGGAGGCCCGGATCGTCTCGAAATCCGGGATGGCACCGCGGGAGGGGATGAACTCCGCCCGCGGGAAGCGCGCCCGCAGCCCCTCGGAATAGGCGTCCTTGCCGATCTGGCCCAGGAAGACCGGGCGCAGCCCGCTCTCGCCGACCAGCCGCTCGTAATAAGCCGCGGGCAGGGGCAGGTAGCCGGGATGGCCGCCGCCGCCCTCCCGCACGAAGGGGGCGCGGATGTTGATGACCAGCCAGTCGGCGCCGAAGCCCTCGGGGCGCGGCGCCGGACTGGGGAACAGGCCGCGCACCGTCTCCACCGGCTCCAGGAACTCCATGCGGCAGCCGAGCGCGGAGGTGGCGACCCCGCCGATCAGCCCGTGGCGCAGCAGGTAGGCCACGCGCGGCAGGTCCACCCGGTGCCCGCCCAGCAACAGGTGCCGCGCCGGCAGCGGGTGCTGCGGCGGCACCAGCCCGAATTCCGGCAGCGGATCGCCCGTGACGACGGCGCCCGGCACCTGGCGCGCCAGCATATGGGCGAACATCGCCTGGAACATCTTGTTGCCGAGGCGCCCGCCGACCAGCCGCGCTTCCACGATGGGACCCATGCGCCGGTGTATCGCCCCGGCAACGGCGGGGCCAGCGCCTCAGCTGGCCGCGGCGCGCGGCGGCAGCAGCCGGCGCAGCCGCCACATCGCCCAGGCGCCGAGCAGCGGCCCTGGCGCGAGCACCGCGAAGGCCCATTCCCATCCCAGCCAGGCCACCGCCGCCGGCACGATGCCGATGGTCAGCACCGTCAGCAGGAAACCGAGCGAGGTCTGCACCGTCAGCATCGTGCCGACATAGTCGGGCGGCGAGAGCGTCACGATGCAGGCCGAGAACTGCGCCGAATCCGCCACCACCGCGAAGCCCCAGACCAGCGCGATGGCCAGCACCAGCGCCGGCGCCACCGCCGCCGCCGGCCCGACCAGCAGCGCGCAGGCGCCGGAGGCCAGCATGCAGAGCGCAGCCGTCGCCGCCCGGTCCCAGCGATCCGCCAGCAACCCCGCCGCGACGCAGCCCACCGCCCCCGCGCCGAGCACCGCGAACACCCACGGCCCCGCCGCGCCCGGCGGCCCGCCCAGCACGCCGGCCAGGAACAGCCCGATCCAGGCCCACATGGCATAGAGCTCCCACATGTGGCCGAGATAGCCGAGGTTCGCGAGCCGCAGCCCCTTGTTCCGCCAGGCCTCCAGCGCCTGGGACGGCCGGAAGGGCGGGCGCGCGCCGAGCAGCGGCCCGGGCCGGAAGGCGAGGATGCAGAGGCCGCCCGCCGCCGCCAGCACGCCGGCGCCCAGATAGGCCGCCTGCCAGCCGATGCCGCCGAGCAGCGTCGGGATCAGGTGCGGCAGGGCCGAGCCCAGTGTCACCGCCCCCACCAGCAGGCCGATCAGCAGCCCGAGGTCGCCGCGCGCCCAGGACGCCGCGAGCTTCATGCCCACCGGATAGACCCCGGCCATCGCCGCGCCCGCGACGAAGCGCAGCGCCAGCGCCGCGGCGCCGGAGGGTGCCACCAGCGTCTGCGCCAGCGTCGCCGCCGCGGCCAGCAGCCCGCAGGCCAGGAAGAGCAGGCGCGGGTCCCGCCGGTCCGCCAGCGACAGCACCGCAGAGACCAGCGTCCCCGCCACGAAGCCGAGTTGCACCGCAGCGGTCAGCCACCCCGCCCGCGCCGGCGTGACCAGGCCCTCCGCCAGCAGCGACGGCACGGCCGCCGTGCCGGCGAACCAGACCGAGAGGCACAGCACGACACCGAGGCAGAGGACGGCGAGGTTGCCCGCCTTGCCGTCCCGTGCCGCGCCCATCGCGCTCACCCCCGCAGCACCGCGCCCGTCGCCTTGGTCACCGCCCCGACGATCTTCTGTCCGGCCGCCTCGATCTCGGCATCCGTCAGCGTCCGCTCGCGCGGCTGCAGCGTCACCTGGATGGCCAGGCTCACCTTGCCCTCGGGCAGCTTGTCGCCGGCGTAGCGGTCGAACAGGACGACATCCGCGACGAGCGCCTTGTCGGCGGCCCGGGCGGCACGCAGCAGCGCCTCGGCCGCGACGCCGGCATCCACCAGGAAGGCGAAGTCGCGGCGGACGGGCTGGAAGGCCGGCAGGTCCGGCACGCCCTTCTTCCGCTTCTTCGGCTCCGCGATCGCGTCGAGGAAGACCTCGAAGGCGACCGCCGGGCCCGGGATGTCGAGCGCGGCACGCACCTTCGGATGCAACTCGCCGAAGGTTGCGAGCACCACCTTCGGCCCCTGCCGCAGCACGCCCGACCGGCCTGGGTGGTAGAAGCCGGGCGCATCCGCCGTGACCTGCACGCCCGCCATCGGTGCGCCGAGCGCGGCCAGCACCGCGACCGCGTCGCCCTTGGCGTCGAGCCAGTCCACCGCGCGCGCCGGCGCGGCCCAGTTCGCGCCGGTCAGGCCGGCCCGCAGGCCG